>JANQMY010000512.1 GCA_028279895.1 Alphaproteobacteria bacterium | reverse complement strand
AACAGGCTGCGTTTAACGCGGCATGTGTGGGCGTGCGTCTGCCCGTGCTGTTCGAAAGCAAGGGGCGCGCGCCGGGTCAGGCGGTTGGCCGCAGCCCTTATTTGCAGCCGGTACATGTTGCGGCCGGCGACGACCTCATCGGAAAAATTCAGGACACGGAAGTTGTCGCGGCGCTGTCGAACAGCCTGTCCGGCGAACTGTGTGTCGGGGAGATCTCGTCTTGAGGCCAAAGCAATGACGCCGCGTTCCGGAGGTAAAGGCGGATTGCGGGCCGTTGGCGCCTCAGGCGATAAGCTCGAGATCGTCGACGTCATCGACTTCAACGACAATCGGCTGGCGAAGTCCCTCTTTGGCGAGCATGACCGCAATCTTGCCCGGCTTGAGCAAAAGCTTGGCGTGGTGTTGACCCCGCGGGGGAACCGGGTGTCGGTGAAAGGCAGTCCCGATAACGCCACGCGGGCCATCCAAGCCCTCAAGCAGCTTTATGCCCGGCTTGAATCCGGCCAAGAGGTTCTGGCGGCCGACGTGGATGCCGCCATCCGCATGGTGGAAGGACCGTTGGACGAAGTGTTGTCCGCCAAGCCGCAGTCGGAACAGTCGATTCGCACCATCAAACGCATGATCTCGCCGCGGTCGCCGGCACAAGCCGCCTATATGGAGTCGTTGCGCAGCTCCGACTTGACGGTTGGACTGGGGCCGGCAGGCACGGGCAAAACCTACATTGCGGTGGCGGTTGCCGTGTCGTTGATGCTGGATGGCAAAGTTGACCGGCTGATCCTGTCGCGTCCGGCGGTGGAAGCCGGCGAACGACTCGGTTTCCTGCCGGGCGATATGCGCGACAAGGTGGACCCTTATCTGCGGCCGCTTTACGATTCGCTGTATGACATGCTGCCGGCCGAACAGGTGGATCGGAAACTGGAAACCGGCGAGATCGAAATTGCACCGCTCGCTTTTATGCGCGGGCGTACCTTGAGCAATGCGTTCGTCATTTTGGACGAGGCGCAGAACACCAGCCCGATGCAGATGAAAATGTTTCTGACGCGGCTGGGCGAGAATTCCATCATGGCCATTACGGGCGATCCGAGCCAGGTGGATCTGCCGCCGGGCATTCGGTCCGGCTTGGCCGATGCCTTGGAAATTCTGGATAAAATGTCGGGGGTTTCCGTCTGCCGTTTCTCCGAGAAGGATGTAGTGCGGCACGGCCTCGTGACGCGCATCGTGGCGGCCTATAACCGCCGGGACCAAGCCCGCCATGCCCGGGCCAATGCGGCGGATCTGCCGGTCGAGGACGATGACCGCCCTGCCTGACCGACCGCGCATCGACTGCCAAGTCAACGCCGCAAGCTGGCAGGATCTGCCGGACCTGGAGAAACTGGCGGCCGACGCTGTGGGGGCGGCGCTTAGCGTCGTTCCGGCGGGCCGGCTTCCCGAGGGATCCGTTCCGGAAGTAAGCATTTTGTTCGCCGACGATGGGCTTGCCCAGGAACTCAATCAGGCTCACCGGGGCAAGGACCGCCCGACCAATGTGTTGGCCTTTCCGCAGCCGGCACCGCCCGTGCCCGAGGATTGGCCTTTGGGAGACCTGGTATTGGCGGGTGAAACGGTGGCGCGGGAGGCAAATGCCGGCAAAGTGAGCTTATCCGCGCACACAACCCACCTGATTGTACACGGATTCCTTCATCTATTAGGATATGATCATCAAACCGACGACGATGCGGCGGAGATGGAAGCGCTGGAAATTGATGCAATGACAAGGCTTGGGTTGCGCAACCCCTATGAGCCGGTGGAGGCCTAAGGTGCCGAAGAGGCGCCGCTAACGACCGAGATGGCAAACACAGGCACAAGACCGGACAAGCAGGCGGCGTCGGCGCCGTCGAATACGTCCCTCATCGGCCAATATTTGGCCCGGTTAATCGGCCGAACCGGCCGCGCGAACGGCAACGGTTCCTTACGGGAAACCCTCGAAGAAACGCTGCAATCCAATCCCAGCGAGCTGGGCACGCTCTCCAAAGAAGAGCGCATGATGCTGTCGAACATTCTTAGTTTCGGCGAGCTCAGAGTGGACGATGTGATGGTGCCGCGGGCAGACATTATCGCGGTGGATGTGTCGTTGCCGCTGTCTGAAATTCTCGATGTGTTTCGCGAGGCGGCGCACTCCCGGTTGCCCATCTATCGCGAGACCTTGGACGATCCGATCGGCATGGTGCACATCAAAGATGTGATTGCGATCTTGTCGGCGGACTCAAATGGGGATGGGGAAAAGGTCCAAAACAACGGGTACATCTTGAACAAGCTGCGCCGCGACGTGTTGTTCGTGCCACCGTCCATGCCGGCGCTCGATCTGCTCATTCGTATGCAGAAGACCCACATTCATATGGCCATCGTCATCGACGAATATGGCGGCACGGATGGGTTGGTCTCGATTGAAGACTTGGTCGAGCAGATTGTCGGCGAAATTGAGGACGAACACGACACGGATGTGGCGCCGGTCTTGGTGCAACGCGAAGGCGGCGGGTTTGATGCCGACGCCCGCGTGCCCGTAGGCGAACTGGAAGAAAAAGTCGCTATTAATCTGTTATCGGAGGATCGCGAAGAAGACATCGATACGTTGGGCGGCTTGATCTTTTCGCTCGTCGGGCGGGTTCCCCAGCGGGGTGAGTTGATCCAACATCCGGGGGGGCTCGAGTTTGAGATCATCGATGCGGATCCGCGGCGCGTAAAGAAGATCCGTGTACATTTGACCGACACCGTGGCGGCGGCCACGGCCCAAAACGGCGAACAAAGCTCACCTGACCGAGACGGCGACGGCGACCAAGCCGCGCCGGATGACGGCACGGCTAAGGCGTGATCCCGTCGATACCGTGACCCGCCGCCCCTTCTTTGAAGATGCGCTTCACGCGCTTGGGCGCATCGCCCATCGGGTTGCCTACACCCAGGGCTGGACCAGATTAGGGCTGTGCCTGGCGGCTGGGCTTGTCGGCGGTTTGGCGCAGGCCCCAATCTATGCCGTCCCTGCCTTAGTGCTCGCCTTTACGGTGATGGTGTGGGTTTTGGACGGGTTGGACGAGTCTCTCCAGGGCCGTATCGGCGCCTTTTTGGCGGGGCTTGCCTTCGGCGCGGGCTATTTCGGCGTTGTGCTCCACTGGGTTTGGCTGGTCCCGTCCGGCTTTGTGGCCGGCGGGACGGTCGCGCTGATCTTCGCCGCCTTGTCGCTGTTCCTGTTGACGGCAGCCTCGTCGGGTTTGGCAGTTGTTGCGGCCCATTTCTTGTGGTCGCCGGGGCCAGAGCGGGCCGCCACCTTGGCCCTGAGCTGGATTGCCGTTGAGTGGCTGCGGGCCAATCTGCTCAGTACCGGATCCTGGGCGCTGATCGGCTATGTGTGGGCGGATGTCTTGCCGGTGCTTCAAGTAACGGCGGCAATCGGCGTTCACGGGTTAGGCCTGTTGACCTTGTTGGCGGCAGTGTCGCTTGCGGCCGCCATCGCCAATCCAACGCTCCGCACACAGATAGGCCAAACCCCTGCTGGCCGCGGATTGCCCTTTCTATGGCCGGGGGCGGCGCTTGTTGCTTTGTTGGTTTGTGCGGGCGCAGGGTCCTATCGGCTAAGCGAAACGGTCGTCGATGTCGGTCCGCCCACGACACTGCGGATCGATCGCAACGATCTCATCACCTGTGACGACAGGGGACCGTCGGGACCCGGACGCTCAGACATCCGGATGATTATTGCCGTGCCCGGCGATTGTCGCGGGGCTAGGCCAATGGAAGAACCGCGCCGCCTTCAAGCCCTGGCAAACCAGGTGCCCGGCGTGCCGTTGTTTGCGGTATTGGCAGACACGAGGTGGGCGGCGGACGATCCCCACGGGCCATTACGGGTGCAGAAAGCGGTGGGGGTGTTCGATGGACGGGGCACTATTCTCGCAAGTCACACACGGGTTCAACGCCTGCCGTTCGTAGATCCTTGGTTCGGGCCGCCCACTCGCAGCAATGCTGCTGATGACGGTGTGACCGTGGCCCAGGGCGCGCGCACCTATGGGCCCGGCGGGGTCCCGGAATTCGGCATGTTGACCGGCTTGGATGTGGCGATCTCAGGTGGCGTCGTGGATCCCAAGCGCCGCCCGCACTGGCTGTTGGTGCTGTCGGACGATGGTTGGCTTGCGGCCGGAGCCAAGCGCCAAGCACTCGATTTCGCACGGATACGTGCGGTGGAAGAGGGCTTGCCGGTTTTGCGCGCGGGACCGTCTGGGTTTGCCGCGGTGGTGGATGGAAAAGGCCGATTTCTTGCGGTCGAAGCGCCGCAAAGCAGCGGTTCCATTGAAACCTCTCTGCCCACCGCTTTGGCACCAACATGGTTTAGCCGCTACGGAAATCTGAGCTTCCTCGGCTTGATGACGTTGTCGGCTGCCGGTGTTTTCGCGGCGGCGCGCCGCGGCTCTGTCCGCGTCCGCGCTGCTTGACGTCATCCAGAAAGCCTGCAACAAAGCCTCCGCTTTTTCGAAGGCGTGAGCGGCGGCGCCCTGAACGCCGGCGCCGAACTGGTGATCTCTAGGGGAAATCCTTCCGATCGGGGTCCCGTTTCATCCGTATGTAAGGAGGTGTGACTGTGCCAAGGGGCAATTATCTTTTCACAAGTGAGTCGGTGTCCGAAGGACATCCCGATAAAGTGTGCGACCGCATCTCCGACAGCGTTGTCGATACCTATCTCGCCGCGGAACCGGAAGCCCGCGTCGCCGTCGAGACCTTGTGCACCACAAATCGTGTTGTGTTGGCAGGCGAGGTACGCGGCCCCGATAGCATTACCGCCGAAAAACTTGAAAGCGTGGCACGCCACGCCATCAAGGAAATCGGCTATGAGCAAGACGGCTTCCACTGGCAAGACGCAGACGTCGCCGTCCATGTGCATGCCCAGTCGGCGGACATTGCCCAAGGTGTGGATGCCGCGGGCAACAAAGACGAAGGTGCGGGTGACCAAGGGATTATGTTCGGCTATGCCTGCCGCGAAACACCCGAATTGATGCCGGCGCCCATCCATTACGCCCACGAAATTTTGCACTCGCTGGCGGAAGCGCGGCATTCCGGCGCGCAACCTGATTTGGGTCCGGACAGCAAGAGCCAGGTGTCGCTGCAATATGAAAACGGCAAGCCGGTGCGCGCCACCTCGGTCGTGGTGTCGACGCAGCACACGGAAAATGTTTCCCAAGACGAAGTGCGCGAGATTGTTCGCCCCTTCGTCAACAATGTTCTGCCGGAAGGCTGGATGTGTCCGGATGATCAGTTCTACGTAAACCCGACCGGCATTTTCGTTATCGGCGGGCCGGATGGCGATGCCGGACTTACGGGCCGGAAGATCATCGTCGATACCTATGGCGGTGCGGCCCCGCATGGCGGCGGTGCCTTTTCCGGGAAAGACCCGACCAAGGTGGACCGCTCCGCCGCCTACGCGGCGCGTTACCTGGCAAAGAACGTGGTGGCTGCTGAGCTGGCGGACCGCTGCACCATCCAACTGGCCTATGCCATCGGTGTCTCGCGGCCGCTGTCGATCTATGTGGATCTGCATCAGACGGGGCAGGTGGACGAAGAAAAGCTGGAAGCTGTATTGATGGATGTGATGAACCTGTCGCCGCGCGGCATTCGCCAACATCTGCAGCTTAACCGGCCGATCTACGCCCGCACCGCGGCTTACGGCCATTTCGGCCGCAATCCCGACCCCGATGGCGGCTTCAGTTGGGAAAAAACCGATCTGGTGGACGATCTGAAGTCTGCCTTCGCCTGACCTTAGACGTGCCGGTCGAGGTGCTCATTGCCCGGTCGACAATCAGACATGCAAAAGCCGCGGCGGCTGCTCTATGGCCGCCGGCAGGGTCATAAGCTGCGTGCAGGCCAGCAGCATCTCGTCGAGACGCTGCTGCCACGCCTGGCCATTGATCTCAAGACGCTCGGCGATCCCCGGCGGCTGTTCGATGCGGCCCCGGACGATATTTGGCTCGAGATCGGTTTTGGCGGTGGCGAACATCTTGCGACACAGGCGGCCGCCCATCCGAATATCGGCTTCCTCGGCTGCGAACCCTTCGTGAACGGCGTCGCCAAGCTGCTGGTCCAAATCGACCGGGCGGGGCTAGACAACATCCGGCTTCATCAGGGGGATGCCCGGGATTTGCTGGATGCGCTCGCGCCCGGCTCGGTTGGCCGGGTGTTCCTATTATTTCCCGATCCTTGGCCCAAGACGCGTCATCACAAGCGCCGGTTTGTGAGCCAAGAAACGTTGGACCAGCTTGCCCAAGCGGTCAGGCCCGGTGGAGAGCTGCGGATCGCGACCGATATTCCTGACTACTGCCGCTGGACCCTTCAGCATATTCGGCGCCACGGCGCGTTCGAATGGCTGGCGAAAGGCCCGGCGGATTGGCGGCAGCGGCCAGCCGATTGGCCGGAAACCCGGTATGAGCAGAAAGCGATCCGCCAAGGGCGCATCCCGGTCTACTTGCGGTTTCGCCGCCATTCCGCGTCCGATTAACAGAAATCTCCTTGAACCGGCGCCGGTTCCCGCTAATATAGCGGAGACGTCAATTTGAATTACCGGCGGTTTCATGGTGATCCGCCGTTGAGGAGTGGGCTTCGGGCCCGCTTTTTTATTTGCGCAATGGCCCCTGTGTGGGCCGGCGCCATTGGAAGGCAAATGCGCCACCTTTCGGGGCAGAAAACCGGCCAAATTGGCCGCGTCAGAGACATTGTGGAGCCGACGGCGGAAGCCATGGGCTTTCGCGTGGTGCGCATCCGCATGATTGGCGGGGCGCCGCAGACGTTGCAAATCATGGCGGAGCGCTTTGACGGCACCATGACGGTGGACGATTGCGCCGAACTCAGCCATGCGGTTTCTGCCCTGCTCGACATCGAGGATCCGATCCCGGGCGAATATGTGCTTGAGCTGTCGTCGCCCGGAATCGACCGGCCGCTGGTGCGCGAGGACGACTTCGACCGCTATGCGGGCTATGAAACGAAGATCGAGATGGCGGAGCTGATCGAGGGCCGCAAACGTTTTCGCGGCATGCTTAAAGGGTGTGACGGCGACGATGTTGTTCTGGATGTGGACGGCACGCCGGTGCACTTGGCGTTCGATCGGATTGCGGAAGCAAAGCTTGTCATGACCGATGCATTGATGGAAGCAGCGCTTAAGGCGCAAACGCCATCTGAAACACCGGATCTGCACTAAGTCGGTATAGGTCCGTAGACGGATTAAAAATTAGGGACGAGAACGAGGTTTTCATGGGAAGTCCAGCAATCAGCGCCAATCGATTGGAACTCTTGCAGATCGCCGATGCGGTCGCGCGCGAAAAATCGATCGACCGCAATGTGGTCATTGAAGCCATGGAAGAAGCGATCCAAAAGGCGGCTCGCTCCCGCTACGGCGCCGAAAACGACATCCGCGCCGAGATCGATTCGAAAACCGGAGAGATCCGGCTTAACCGCTTCATGCAAGTTGTCGATATCGTCGAAGACGACGCCACCCAGATTTCGGTGGCGGATGCGCATGCCAAAAACCCGGCGGCTCAAGTAGGCGATTTCCTGTCCGACCCCTTGCCGCCGGTGGATTACGGCCGCATCGCGGCGCAAACCGCAAAGCAGGTGATCGTTCAGAAAGTACGCGATGCGGAGCGGGAACGTCAGTTCGAAGAATACAAAGACCGCATCGGCGAGATCATCCATGGCATCGTAAAGCGGACGGAATACGGCAATGTGGTCGTCGATCTTGGCCGGGCCGAAGCCATCGTCCGCCGGGACGAGTTGCTGCCTCGGGAAAGCTTTCGCCAGGGCGATCGCATTCGAGCCTATATCTACGATGTACGGCGCGAACAGCGCGGCCCGCAAATTTTCTTGTCGCGCTCCCATCCCCAGTTCATGGCGAAGCTTTTCGGCCAGGAAGTACCGGAAATCTACGACGGCATCATCGAGATCAAGTCGGTGGCACGTGACCCTGGCAGCCGCGCCAAAATCGCCGTGCTCTCGAACGATTCCTCGATCGATCCGGTCGGAGCTTGTGTCGGGATGCGCGGCAGCCGCGTGCAGGCCGTGGTGAACGAGCTGCAAAACGAAAAAATCGACATCATTCAATGGTCGCCCGATGCGGCCACATTTATCGTCAACGCGCTCGCACCGGCGGAAGTGGCTAAAGTGGTGCTGGACGAAGACACCCAGCGCATTGAAGTGGTTGTGCCTGACGAGCAGCTCAGCCTGGCCATTGGCCGGCGCGGGCAGAATGTGCGCCTGGCGTCTCAGCTTACGGGCTGGGACATCGATATTCTGACCGAAGCGGAAGAATCCGAACGCCGCCAGGAAGAATTCCGACAGCGCACGGCCATGTTTACCGAGAGCCTGGATGTGGACGAGGTCATTGCCCAATTGCTGACATCGGAAGGCTTTTCGTCGATCGAAGAAGTGGCCTATGTGGAATTGTCGGAGTTGGCCGAGATTGAAGGCTTCGATGAAGAGACCGCGCAAGAGCTGCAATTGCGGGCCGGCGAGTTTCTGCAGGAGCAGGAAGCCAAGTTCGATGCCCGCCGGCGGGAGCTGGGCGTCGAAGACGATCTGCTGCAGCTCGACGGGCTGACACCGGCCATGCTGGTGACGCTCGGCGAAGCGGGCGTGAAGTCGCTGGATGATCTCGGCGATCTCGCCAGGGACGAATTGATCGGCAGCATCGAAATCGTCGATGGCGAAAAACAACGTGTCCCGGGCATCTTGGATGGCTTTGGCGTGTCGGCGGAGGATGCGGATGCCATCATCATGGCGGCCCGCGCGCACTGGTTCGATGACGAGCCGGAGGCGGAGGCCGCCGAGACCGAAGGCGACGGAGAAGAGGAAAAACCGGCTGAGTAGAACGAACACCAGATCGGATCGTGTCGATGACCAAGCACGGGTTCGGCGATGTGCCGTCACCGGCGAGCGAAAGCCGCCGACCCAAATGGTGCGCTTTGTGGTCTCGCCGGACGGCGCGGTGGTGCCGGATCTTCGAAACAAGCTTCCCGGCCGCGGCATCTGGGTAAGCGCGGACCGGAAAACCCTCGAAAATGCGGTTGAAAAGAACGTATTTGCCCGGGCGGCCAAACAGCCTGCCAAGGCGGATCGGGCGCTGGCCGACCAAGTGGCGGCACTCTTGGCACGGCAAATCCTCAATCTCTTGGGGTTGGCCCGCCGGGGGGGCCATATCGAGCAAGGATTTGCGAAAGTCGACGCTCTTTTGAGAGCAAAAAAGGCCAAGGCCCTCATTGAAGCCTGCGATGGCGCGGAGGACGGGCGGCGCAAAATGCAGCGCCTTGCGGCGGCTCAAGAGGGTCTGGTCACCATCGGATGTTTTTCCAGCGAGGAATTGAGTTTGGCATTAGGCCTGGAAAATGTGGTACATGCAGCCCTCAAAGACGGTGGTGTGTCGTCTCGCATCCTCGAGGAATGTAATCGCCTGAAGGGATTTCGCCTGTTACAGCCGGGTGAATGGAATAATTCCCCTATGGCATTAAGGGGCACCGCCGGGTAAAAGGCAGAGAATGAGCGAAGAAAAAGAGACTAGCGGCAGAAAATCAGGCGGTGGCCGAACCTTGAGCCTGAAACGGACGGTTGATTCAGGCACCGTGCGCCAAAACTTCTCCCATGGCCGGTCGAAGCAGGTTGTGGTCGAGCATAAGCGTAAGCGTACGATCACGGGCCCGGGCGCGCGGGCGGCGACCACGAAGAATAAGGCCGCCGAGCCAGCAGCGCCGGCGCCCGAGAAGGCTGAAGTAGAGCCCGCCGTGGCCGAAGCGCCGCCGGCGGCAGCGGAAAAAGCGGCCGGCGGCAAGAGCGGCATGGTGCTGCGGACGCTTACGGAAGAAGAAAAAGAGGCCCGTGCACGGGCGCTGTCCGACCATCGGATTGCCGAAGTCGAAGCCCGTCAGCGTGCGGAAGAAGAAGCCAAGCATCAGGCAGAGGAAGAAGAGCGGCTTTCCAAGGAACGCGAAGAAGCGGCAAAGCGCCAGGAAGAAGAAGAATCCCGCAAGCGCGCCGAAGACGAAGCGCGTCAGCGTTCGGAAGAAGAAGCCACACGGCGTCAGCAGGCAGAAGAACGGTCAAAGGCGACAGCCGCCGCCCGTGCCGCCGCTGTCGGCGGAGCCGAAAAAGAAGAAGAGGCCGGCCGTTCCAAAAAGGCCAAGCCGGGCGCAGCGCCGAAAACGCCTTCAACCCGCAAGAGTGAACCGCGGCGCCGGGCCGGTAAGCTTACAATTGCCAATGCGCTTAACGAAGAAGAACGCACACGGAGTATTGCGTCCATTCGCCGGGCGCAGGAACGCGAAAAACGCAAAGCGCGCGGCGAGTCTTCGGCCGGTACGAAAATTTACCGCGAGGTGACCATTCCGGATGCCATTACGGTTCAGGAACTGGCCAGCCGCATGACCGAACGCGCCGTCGATGTGATCAAGGTGCTGATGGCCCAAGGCAATATGGCGACCATCAACGATGTGCTGGATGCGGACACCGCGCAGCTCATTGCGGAAGAATTCGGACACACCGTCAAGCGCGTATCGGAAGCGGATATCGAAGTCGGCATCGAGGGCGAGGACGATAAGGCGGAAGATCTTCAGCCGCGGGCCGCGGTGGTGACCGTGATGGGCCATGTGGACCACGGTAAAACATCCTTGCTCGATGCGTTGCGTGAAACCGACGTGGTTTCCGGCGAAGCGGGCGGGATTACCCAGCATATCGGCGCGTATCAGGTGGAACTTGGCTCTGGCGATAAGATCACCTTCCTGGATACGCCCGGCCACGCGGCGTTTACGGCCATGCGGTCCCGCGGGGCCAAGGCCACGGATATCGTTGTCCTGGTGGTGGCGGCCGATGACAGCGTGATGCCGCAGACGATCGAGGCGATTTCCCATGCCAAGGCCGCGGAAGTGCCGATCATCGTTGCCATCAATAAGATCGACCGGCCGGATGCAAACCCCACCAAGGTGAAGCAGGAACTGCTCCAGCACGAGGTGATCGTCGAGGAAATGGGCGGTGACGTCCAAGCGATCGAAGTGTCCGCCTTGCAGAAGCAAAATCTGGGTGCGCTTCAGGAAGCGATTGTTCTGCAAGCAGAGATTCTTGAACTGAAAGCGAATCCGAGCCGCGCCGCCGACGGTGTCATCGTCGAAGCGAAATTGGACAAGGGACGGGGGCCGGTGGCCACGGTTCTGGTCCAGCGGGGCACATTATGCGTCGGCGATATTGTGGTGGCGGGATCGAAATGGGGTAAAGTTCGGGCCCTGATCAACGATCGCGGCGATTCCGTGAAAGAAGCCGGCCCTACCGTGCCGGTGGAAATTCTCGGTCTCAGCGCGCCGCCGGAAGCCGGCGACGTGTTCTCGGTGGTCGAGAACGAGGCGCGGGCGCGGGAAATCTCCGAATATCGCGAGCGCAAGTTGCGGGAAGCCCATGCTCAACCGGGCGGCCGCGGGTCGCTTGAGCAAATGCTCTCGCAAATCAAATCCAAAGACGTCAAGGAAATGCCGATCGTCATCAAGGCAGACGT
>JANQMY010000507.1 GCA_028279895.1 Alphaproteobacteria bacterium | reverse complement strand
GGCGAAAGGTGCGCCTGTAGATCGTCGATGCTTAATGCCGTGGCGATCTCGCGCGCCGGAAGCTCCCGGTCGCCCGACAGGATGGTGAGCCGAATGCCCTGCCGGCGCAGCTCGGCACAGGTTTCTTCGGTGTTAGGGCGCAACACTTCATCGAACCGGAAGCATTGGGGCGCCGCATCGCCACGCCGCAAATATACGATGGCCTTACGGTCATCCGCAGCGGATGGGGCGCCCACCCACTCTGCCCGGCCTAGGCGTACGACCTCGCCATCGATCGTCGCTTCAACGCCTTGGCCCGGTACTTCCTGCGCTTCCATCGCGTCCAAGGCAATGTTCTCGGCCCGGGCCGCCGCAAGAAGCGCTTTGCTCAACGGATGGGCGCTATTCTGCGCAAGCATTGCCGCAAGGCGCAGCGCTTCGCGGTCTTGATCAGCGCCCGCGAGCGACAGCTTGCCTTCGGTGAGCGTTCCGGTCTTGTCGAACACGACGCCGTCAATCTTGGACATGCGTTCCAAAGCGTCTTCCGACTTGCACAAAATACCATGCCGAAAGAGGCGCCCCACAGCCACAATGTTCACGACGGGTATCGCCAAGGCGACAGCGCACGGGCAGGTGATGATCAAAACGGCAACACCGATCATCAGCGCCTCGTTCCAAGAAGCTCCGATCGCAAGCCAGCCGATGACGGTAGCGCCCGCCACCAAATGGACTACCGGCGCATAAAGACGGGCAACACGGTCGGCCAGTTTGCGATATTTGCCCTGGCCTTGTTCGGCGGTTTCCATCAGCCGTGTGATTTCGGCCAACACGCTGTCATTTGCCGTCGAGGTCACTTCAACGGTGAGCGCCTTGGTCAAATTGGTCGTCCCGGCATAGACGGTCGCCCCGGCCGACACGGCCTGGGGCAGCGACTCGCCGGTCATGACCGACGTGTCAATGTCGGACGTGCCATCCACCACCACCCCGTCGGCGGAAATTGGGAACCCGGCGGGTACAAAAATCCGGTCGCCCGCCGCCAACCGCTCAGGAGATACGTTTTCTGCGGTGCCGTCTTGCGTCAGACGAATGGTCGTATCGGACCGCAAGGCCAGCAGATCTTTCACCGCCGAGCCGGCACGCCGGCGCATGCTCTGCTCCAGATACCGGCCGATCAACAAAAAGAACAGAAGCGTGACGCAGGCGTCGAAATAGGTGTGTTCTCCGCCGATGGTAAGTTGCCCCAGACTGGCCACCACCGCCAAAATGATCGCCAAGGAAATGGGCACATCCATATTAAGTTGCGCCGACTTCAGTGCTTGCAGGGCCGAGGTGAAAAAGACCCGGCCAGAATAGGCCACGACGGGAATCGCAATCAGCGCCGACAGCCAGTAGAACAGTTGGCGTGTCTCCAACGCCATGCTGCCGCCCAGGCCGGACCAGACTGCAACGGACAACAGCATAATGTTGGCGGCCCCGAACCCGGCCACCGCCATGGCTTTGAGAAGTTCCTGATCGCGCTTGGTTTCATTCTTGTCGACGCTTTCGGCGGCATAGGGCATCGCCTCAAAGCCGATCGCCTCCAGCCGATTGAGAATCGAAATGGCCACATCTTCCGCGCCCTGCCACCGGGTCGACACGCGGCGCGCCGACAGGTTGGCGCGGGCAGACTTCAGCTCCGGAAGCTGGGTCAGGGCCTTCTCGATTTTTTGCATGCACCCGCCGCAATGCATGCCCGGCACAAACAATGCAAGCGACCTGTCGCCCCCCGGCTCCGTCCGGATATGAGAGAAAAGCTTGTAGCGTTCCGGATCGAACTGAGCCTCAGGCGCGTCGGCGCCTTTGATCACCCTGCCCGCTGCGACCGCTTCGTCCGCCGCCCCGATGTCCAACACGGTCGTCATGGTTTGAGGTATATCCTTTGGTCGAGCCGATAAACTTCGCCCTGGGCGTTTTCGGCCGTCACCTGCAGTTGCCATTGACCCATGAGGTTGTCGATGTCGGGGGTGGCCGCATAGGTGCCGGGGCCAACTTCCTCGAAGAGAAGAACCACGTCACTATCGCTATGAACCGTGCGGTTCAGCGTGCCGCTCACCTCAAGTCCGCCGACCGGCCAATCTTCACGCCCCTGATAGGTCACGACGATTTTGGGGACACCTTGCTCTGTCTGCTGAATTTCGAACTGACCGCTCCACCCCAGTTGGCCTTGGGCACGGGCGGCTTCGATCTGGCGGTTGTAGTCGCGGCCCGCTTTGTAGGACGCGTTGTTTTCCAGTCCCGGAAATGTAGAAAGGGCGAGATAGATCATCGCCACATTCGAGGCGAGGATCATGCCGAAAAAAACGATAAAACTGAGCAGCACATGGCGCCCGATGAGCCGAAACCCTGTGTCGTTGGTACCTTGCATTTGAGTCATTTGATGGGTCCTTTGAATGAAACTTGTTCGATAACCCTTTGTTGCGTTTCCATATTGGTGATCACCATGTTGAAGGTGATCGTATTGCTGTCTTCCGTCAGGCGGCGGAATGTCTCGTGCGGCAATTGGACGAAGTATTTTGCGTCTTCCAGGGAATCGGCCGGCACGACGAGTGTGAGCGACGAGGCATCGCGCGACCGTCCCCGGCTAAGGGTGGCGCCCTCAAGACCTTCAGCCGATACCGCAAAGTTGGCCAGGCGGTCCCCCTTATTCAGGATTTTCACCGTGTACCCATTGCGCAGATCGCCATTGGACAAGCGTACAAACAAGGGATTGCGATCGGCGATTACGTTGACTTCCGTTTCCGCCCGCAACAGTAATGCCCCCAGCATGATCACACTGACCAGTGCCAGCACGACCGCATAAATAATCGTCCGGGGGCGTACGACCTTCGTTTGGTCGCCCGTTCCGGAAATTCGCGCCTGCTGATTTTGCAACGAGTCATAACCGATCAAACCGCGCGGACGCCCCACGCGATCCATGATCGAATCGCAAGCGTCGATGCACAACGCGCATTGGATGCATTCGAGCTGCAGGCCGTCGCGAATGTCGATCCCCATGGGACAAACGGCCACGCACTGATTGCAATCGATACAATCACCCCGGCCTTCCCAACTATCCCCTTTTTTGTGAGCGCCCCGCGGCTCGCCGCGGTCGTCTTTGTAAGCGACGGCGAATGTGTTCTCATCGAACATGGCGCCCTGGATACGTGGCCAGGGACACATATAGGTGCACACTTGTTCGCGCGCGATTCCGCCGAGCAGATAAGTGGTGAAGGTGAACAGTCCGATCGACAGATACACGATCGGCTGTGCCTCGAACGCCATGAGATCACGCGCCAGATCAGGGGCATTATCGAAATAGAACACCCAGGCACCGCCTGTCGCCAAAGCGATGATCAGCCAGATCGAGTGTTTCGCCGATTTCTTCGCGACCTTAGAGACCGACCAAGGCGCCTGGTCGAGCCGCATGCGCTTGTTGCGGTCGCCTTCGATCAAACGCTCTATGTAAATGAAAAGGTCGGTCCAGACCGTTTGGGGGCATGTGTAACCACACCATACGCGGCCGGCGATACTGGTCACCAAAAACAGGGCGACAGCCGCGAGGATCAACAGTCCCGTGATGAAGTAGACTTCCTGCGGCCAGATTTCGATAAAGAAGAAGTAGAAGCGGCGGCCCGGAAAATCGACCAACACTGCCTGGTCCGGTGCGGCCGGGCCACGGTCCCACCGGATCCACGGTGTCAGATAATAAATGCCCAGGGTGACTGCCATGATCACCCATTTGGCATTCCGGAATTTGCCCGTTACCAGCTTAGGGTAGATTTTCTTGCGACTCGCATAAAGAGGCTCTGCATGCTCTTTATTGATCGGCGCCGCATCGATATGCAGCCCGTGATCGTTGTGATCCGCGTGATCGTCTGCCCTGTCCGTACGCGCGTCCATGACGCCAACCCTTTACTACTCCTCGACGCCGCCACCTAAACTGTGCACGAACAGCGCCAGCTCTTTAATCGTGCCTTCGTCCAACCGTCCCTGCCAAGCCGGCATGACGCCATTGCGGGAATAGGCAATGGTCTCGTAAATCCCGGCGCGGTCGGAGGGGAAGAGCCAAATCTGATCGGTCAAATTCGGCGCACCCATTTCCAGAATTCCTTCGCCATTCTCGCCGTGGCAGGAAATGCACTCCCGATCGAACAACTCTTTCCCTTGGGCAAGGGCGGCTTGGTCGTGCTCCTGTCCGGACAAGGACAGGACATATTCGGTCACCGCCGCGACCTCGTCGCGGGAAAGGAAACCATCCGCCAGATATTTCGGCATTTCATTGAACCGCGTATCGGCATCCTCATCCCAACGAATGCCATGGCGGATCGTGAATTCGATATCGCTAAGCTTGCCGCCCCAGATCCAATCGTCATCGTTGAGGTTCGGAAATCCGATAAAGCCCTGCGCGCCCGACCCGTGGCAACCGGCACAATTGTCGCGGAATGCCGACGCGCCGCCCGCCAAAGCGATTTCGAACAGTTCCGGCGATTCCCGCACCTGAGCAAGAGTCAGCCCGGCAATCTCATCCCGATGCGCTGCCCGCTCTGCGTTCACTTCGGCAATTTCACCCGCCACTTTGTCGCGTTGAGAAAGCTCGCGGATACCTTCCGTATAGGTCCAGCCGTCAGTCGGCGTCCAATAAGGGATCGCCGGCATGAAGATCCAATAACCCACAGCCCATATACACGTGATGTAAAAGACATTCAGCCACCAGCGCGGCAAGGGATTGTTGTATTCCTTAATGCCATCCCATTCATGACCGGTTGTTTCGGGTTCGGTCTCAGGGTTCTTGTTTTGCTCACTCATTTCTTTGGCCCCTTGCCGTCTTTTTCGAGAACCGAACGTGCCGCCCGATCAAACTGTTTTTGGTTGGCCGGCCACAAGGCGTAGAAAAGCATGCCGATGAACAGGGCCACGAAGATCAGAAGACCCGCGGTTCCGGAGATCATGTGTAAGGTCTGAATATCCATGGCCATCCTCACCGCTTGTTTTCTTCAGGTTCGAACAGATCGAAATCGACCAGCGTGCCCAACATCTGAAGATAGGCGATCAGGGCGTCCATCTCTGTGACCATGTCCGGGTTACCGTCAAAGTCGCGGACAGCCGTTTTCGGATAACGCTCAAGAAACGCTTCCGGTAGAGAGTCCGGATCGGCTTGAGTGAGCAAGTCCTCTACGGCGTTCTCGATCATTTCCGGCGTATACGGAACGCCGACTGCGGCGTTTGCCTTAAGCATCGACTCGATTTGGGTGTAGTCGAGTTCGGCATTCGCCAGGAAGGGATATCCCGGCATGATCGATTCGGGCACCACATCCTTGGGCCTGATCATATGGATCTGATGCCACTCGTCGGAGTATTTGCCGCCCACCCGTGCAAGGTCGGGCCCCGTGCGCTTCGAGCCCCACTGAAACGGATGGTCGTACAAGCTTTCCGCCGCCAGCGAGTAATGGCCGTAACGTTCCACTTCGGAGCGCAGAGAGCGCACCATTTGGCTGTGACAGTTGTAGCAGCCTTCGCGGATATAGATGTTGCGGCCCATCAGCTCCAACGGGGTATAGGGGCGCATGCCTTCCACCCGCTCGATGGTCGACTTCATGAGGTAGAGCGGAATGATTTCGACGATACCGCCGATCGCCACCACCACCAGGATGCCGACCACAAGCAGGATCGGGCTTTTCTCGAGTGTTTTGTGAGAAAACTTTGCCATGGTTCTGTCCCCTTACTCAGCCGGTGCCAGACGGGACTGGCCAATGGCGTTGATGCTGCGTTCGTCTTCGCGGATCTCACCCTTGATGGTCATGTAGACGTTGTAGGCCATGATGAAGGAGCCCACGAGGAACAACACGCCACCCAGCGCCCGAATGACATAGAAGGGGAACATGGCTTCGACCGATTCGACGAACGAGTATTGCAGGAAGCCCAATTCGTCATAGGCCCGCCACATCAGACCTTGCATGATGCCGGAGACCCACATGGCCGTGATGTAGAGCACGATACCCAGTGTGGCGATCCAGAAGTGCCAATTCACCAGCGTTAGCGAATACAACCGCTCCCGCTTCCAAAGCCACGGAACCAGGCAGTAGATCGCGCCGAAGCTGACGAAGCCGACCCACCCCAATGCACCTGAGTGCACATGACCCACCGTCCAATCCGTGTAGTGACTAAGCGAGTTCACCGCGCGAATCGACATGACCGGGCCTTCAAACGTGCTCATGCCGTAAAACGCTACAGACACCACCAGCATGCGAATCACCGGATCGGTGCGCAGCCTGTCCCAAGCGCCGGACAGGGTCATCAGCCCGTTGATCATTCCGCCCCAAGACGGCATCCACAACATGATCGAGAAGGTCATGCCCAAGGTCTGGGCCCATTCCGGCAATGCCGTGTAGTGCAAATGGTGCGGCCCTGCCCAAATGTACAGGAAGATCAGCGACCAAAAGTGGATGATGGATAAGCGGTAGGAATAGACCGGCCGCTCGGCCCGCTTGGGAATGAAGTAATACATAATGCCCAAGAAGCCTGCGGTCAGGAAAAAGCCCACGGCATTGTGGCCGTACCACCATTGTATGAGCGCGTCCTGAACCCCCGAAAAAGCCGTATAGCTCTTGGAGGACAACAAGCTCACCGGCATGGCGAGATTGTTGCCGATATGCAGCATGGCGATCGTGACGATGAAGGCCAGATAGAACCAATTCGCCACATAAATGTGCGGTTCCTTACGCTTCGCAAGGGTCCCCATGAACACCAGCAGATAGACGACCCACACAATGGTCAGCCACAGATCCACATACCATTCCGGCTCGGCATACTCTTTAGACTGAGTAACACCCATCAGATAGCCGGTGGCGGCCAGCACGATAAAGACTTGATATCCCCAGAACACAAACCAGGGCGCCAGATTGCCGGCCAGCCTGGCACGGCACGTCCGCTGCACCACATAGAAGGAGGTGGCGATAAGCACGTTGCCGCCGAAGGCGAAAATCACCGCCGACGTATGAACCGGACGCAGCCGACCAAAGTTCGTGTACGGCAGATCGAAATTCAGCGCCGGGAAGGCCAATTGAAATGCGAGAATAACGCCGACCAGAAAACCGGCAATTCCCCAAAAAACCGAGGCAATAACACCGGCCTTGATAACGTCGTCATTGTAAAAAGACTCTTCGCCGGTCCGGGTCGGTTCGTTCACCAAATATCGGTTCCCCAACCAGATCCCCGCCCACACGCACAAGAGGGAAAACATGAGGCCGTGATTCTGTATGCCGGAATCGTGCCCCTGCGCGGCGACAAGAAGTCCCCCGAAGAAACCCACAAAAAGAAGCGACACGGCCAACAGCCGCGTGACTCCGCTGCCGGAATCGGCAGGACCAATCTGTTGTGTTGTCATATTGCTGGCAATCTGTGTTTGTGAGTGATCCTAGAAATGCGAGCGAGATGCCTGACAGACACCCGACTCGTATGAGTCACTTATGCGGGTAGCGGTTTGGAATGTCGTTGATCTAGGTCAAGCAGTAATCCGCAGAAACGCTCCAATTCCGGTGAGGCCTTCCGCACCCGGAGCAACCCAGGGTAGATTGACATAGATCAATGCCCGAAAATGGCGCCAGCGTCACTTTTGTTAACAGCAGGGCCACGACGACTCAGTGGACTGCATTGTCAACAAAGGACCGCAGACGATGACCGTACTGGAGCGCCAACTGACCAAAGACGAGATCTACGACACGTTGGATCCGACGGATTTTGAAAGTCAGCTGGACATAAACCGTTACGGTCGGCGCACATCCGCCTTCGACAAGATTATTTCCGCCACCCATGATCATTTCTGGGACCCGGTGGACAAGCGCTATATCGATTTCGACGAGCCGTTCGACCTGGAGAATGAATATCTGGTCGATCCGGTTCTTGTTGCCGCGTCACGCACGGCCGTGTGGGATGCGCTGGACGAACAAAACCGCATCAAGCTTGCCAATATGGACGTGCATTGGTCCATGTCGAGCATTCTGCATGGCGAGCAAGGCGCGCTGTCGCTTTCAGCGTCGCTGTGTCACATCCTGCGGGATCCGGGCGCACAGGAATACGCCGCCAATCAGGCACGTGAAGAAGCCCGGCATGTCACGGCCTATGCCAAATATGTTCAATCCCGTTGGGGTACGCCTCTGCCGGTCGGGCCGGCCTTGGGCAATTTGCTGTCCGAGATGGTCAACTCCAAGCTTGCCTGGAAGAAAATCGTCGGTATGCAGCTTTTGGTCGAAGGATTGGCCATGGGCGCCTTCGCCACCTTCTTCAAGCATGGCCGCGACCCGGTGTTGGTGCGCCTGGTTCAACTGGCCATGACCGACGAAGCCTTCCACCACAAATTCGGAAAAATCTGGGCGGACCGCACCATTCCGAAGCTGGACGAAGATGAAAAGAACACCATTGAGGACTGGGCGTGGCAGGTTTTCGACACGTTGCTCTACAATTTGGCTAGCCCGGAGCAGAAGAAATCGATCTACGCCAAGGTCGGATTGGATTGGCAATGGGTGCAATCGGCCTTCATGGAAGCCTTAACCGACGAGGAACTGCGCAAGCAGATGCAGGACGCCACCAATATCTTCCGTGTCTTGATCAAGACCCTGCTGCAGGCCGGAATCATCACTCAACGTACGGCGCCGCGCTATGCCGCCTTTGTCGACATGAAAGAACTGCACGACGAAGGTGAGGAAATGGTGGGTGACTCCATTGCCGCCCAAGGTATTGAATTTTTAAAGACGATTAACGGCGGCTCCAATCCGCTTCTCACTCGGCCAGCCGCCGCCGCAGAATAATTCTCCCCTCTCAACTGGGACCCCGGCTTTGCATGCCCTGCAAAGTCGGGTTTTTTTTGCCTTCCGCAAAAAGAAAGGCACCGAGACCATTCCTTAGAATGATCTCGGCGCCTCGAAGACAGGAAGCGAGAGGGCTTTCGCCCGAACAATCAGCCGCCCAGGTCGGTTTCCAGCGTTTCCCAGCGGGTTTCGATGATGCCGGCAACGTTGCCGATTGCCGTGATGGTCGCTGCCGCAACCAAAGCAATCAGGATAGAGTATTCAACCAGGGTTGCGCCGCTTTCGTCGTTTGCGAAATTCTTGATCGTGTTAAACATTGTAAATCTCCAGTTTCAATCGTGGCGGTTGGCATTTATCCGTAATGCCCGTTTCCTTGGGGCTCGCGACAAAGGTTGCAGGCCGCGTGCCAAGTTCCGCCACGCCCAAAGCCAAGCAGGGGGAAAACCGAAAAAGGCGCAGAATTCTGGGTTTTTTGATGGAACAAATGTCCTGCGGGGCGAGCGACGCGCCGTTTATGAAGCGAATTTGGGAAGGCCCTGTCGCTGTGCCAACGCGGACGTCGTTTGGAATTGCGACAAATTTTAAATAAATCGCTCCATTTCGAGACACGCTCCGCGCACCGTTTTGGAACAAGATCCGCCATTGCGGCCCGGACGCAAAAAAGGCAGCGGGTCTTATGAACCCACTGCCCTTCCCGTACGGACTATGTTGGTAAATAAATCCTTAAGCCGCCGCGCCGTCGATCAGCTCGATGCTATGGAAGACCCCTGCATCGACGGTGATGTCGTCTTCATCCACCAGATCGCCATAAACCGTGATGGTGCCGAGCGGGTCCCCGTCATGGGCACCGCCATTGCCACCCTGATTGCTGGTGATGGTGATGACGCTGTAATCCACGTCGTCATCATCGTCATTTGTCGAGTCGAACTGCTCGACGCTGATATCGGCTGTGTGACCTTCGATGACGATCCGATCACCTTCCGCTTTCGAGAAGTCGTAAATGGTATCGTTACCGATCCCGTCCACCCAATGGTCGTGCACATTGTCGTTTTCGCCGGCCACACCGTTTCCGGTCCAGTCGATTTCACCATTGTCTTCGCGATTGCGTTCAAGAATGTCTTGCTTGGCGTTTAGCAATGGCATGAACAAGAACGTATCCGCCCCATTGCCGCCGATCAGCAGATCGTCTGCGGGGGCAGAGCTGTCATAGGCATAAACCAAACCATCTGCATCTTGCGCCGGTACAGGCTCGCCGGCATCGCCATAGGCAATTAGCGTGTCATCGCCGTCGCCGCCATAGAGGGCTTGGCTACCGCGGCCGTCGGCGATTTCATCGTTGCCCGTGGAACCATAGACGCCCATTTTGCCCGCAAAGGTGTCTTCACCGTAGAACACGCTGCGATCCACCGTGATGTCATCCGCCGTGATCTCGTCACCATAGACGCGAATGGTGCCAAGGCCATCACCGTCATGGGCACCGGCACCGCCTTGATCACTGGTAAGCGTGATCAAGGAGTAATCGGTCTGGCCATCATTGTTACGGTCCACCTGCTCTACATTGGCGACCACTGTGTGGCCTTCAATAATGATCTGATCGCCTTCGGACTTATCGAAATCACGAATGACATCATTGCCGATGGAATCAACCCAATGGTCATGGGCATTGTCGTTTTCTCCGGCAATACCGGTCATGGTCCAATCCACGCGGCCGGTATTGGCATCCGTGTGTTTGGCGATGATTTCATCACGCGCGTCGATGTTGAGCTGGAAGTAGAACGTGTCGGCCCCGTCGCCGCCAATGAGGCGGTCGTTGGACGCCGCGATCGGTTCGTCTTCATTGGCCCGGGCCGCATTGGCATCTTGCGCGATCTCCGGCTCGCCGGCATCGCTCAAGCTTACGAGCAGATCATCGCCGTCCTGTCCGCGCAGATCGTCCCTGCCATAGGAATTCA
>JANQMY010000486.1 GCA_028279895.1 Alphaproteobacteria bacterium | reverse complement strand
ATAGGCGCCGATCGCGGCACGCGGCTCCATGGCGCCTATGAACCGGCATCAGGCGACTACACGCTGTACACCACGAGCCAAAACCCGCATGTGGCGCGTTTGGTGCTTTCGGCCTTCGTCCAATTAGCACCGGAACACAAACTGCGCGTCATTGCCCCCGACGTGGGCGGCGGCTTCGGATCGAAGATCTTTATCTATCCGGAGGAAACAGTTTGCGCCTGGGCCGCAGGCAAAGTGAAGCGGCCGGTGAAGTGGACAGCGGAACGCTCCGAAAGCTTCTTGGCCGATGCCCATGGCCGCGACCATGAAACGGATGCTGAGATTGCGCTGGACAAAGACGGAAAAGTTCTGGGTCTGCGGGTGCATACCACGGCAAATTTGGGCGCTTATTTGTCGACCTTCGCGTCGTCGGTGCCCACCTATCTTTATGGCACTCTGCTGTCGGGCCAATACGACATTCCCAACATCTATGTCACCGTGGATGGTGTGTACACGCATACCGCCCCTGTAGACGCCTATCGCGGCGCCGGGCGGCCCGAAGCGACCTATGTGGTCGAGCGGCTGATTGACGCCGCCGCGCGGGATTTGAAAATGGACCCGGCCGAAATTCGACGGCGGAATTTCATTACCGCGTTTCCCCACCAAACGCCGGTCATCATGAACTATGACATTGGCGATTATCCTGCCAGCCTGCAGAAGGCGTTGGAACTGGTCGACTATGACAACTACCAAAGCCGCAAGGCGGTGTCGGAAGCTGACGGAAAGAAACGTGGCATCGGGTTTTCGACGTACATAGAAGCATGCGGCATTGCCCCCTCCGCCGCCGTCGGGTCTCTGGGCGCCGGGGTCGGCTTGTGGGAGTCCGCGGAAGTTCGTGTGAACCCCACGGGCAGTGTCGAGGTGCTGACCGGCAGCCACAGCCACGGGCAAGGACACGAAACCACATTCGCCCAATTGGTATCGGAACGCCTTGGCGTTCCCTTCGATCAGGTCGAGATTGTTCATGGCGATACGGACAGCGTGCAATTCGGTATGGGCACCTATGGGTCCCGCTCAGGTGCCGTCGGCATGTCCGCCATCGACCGGGCGCTGGACAAGGTGATCGCCAAAGCGAAAAAAGTCGCGTCCCACATGATGGAAGCCGCCGAAAGCGACATCGAATTTACCGACGGGATCTTTTCCGTGGCCGGCACCGACAAACAACTCTCTTTCCCGGAAGTGTCGCTGGCAGCCTATGTGGGGCATCAATTCCCAACGGACGAAATCGAGCCGGGCCTGAAGGAAGGTGCGTTTTACGATCCGAGTAATTTTACCTTTCCGGCAGGCTGCCACATCTGCGAGTTGGAAGTGGACCCGGAAACCGGCGAGGTCGAAATTGCCAAGATGGTGGCGGTGGACGATTTCGGCCGGATCATCAATCCGATGATCGTCGAAGGTCAGGTCCATGGAGGGATCGCCCAAGGTATCGGCCAAGCGATTCTGGAGCATGGTATTTACGATCCGGACTCCGGCCAGCTGATCACCGGTTCCTATATGGATTACACCATGCCCCGGGCAGACGATCTGCCCCATTTCGACGTGGGCGTCACCGAAACGCTTTGCCCCTCCAACCCATTAGGGATCAAAGGGTGCGGCGAAGCAGGTGCCATCGCCGCACCGGCCGCCGTGATGAACGCCCTGTCCAACGCCTTGGACACCATGGATGTGCCGATGCCGGCAACACCCCATGCCATTTGGTCAATTCTTCAGCAATCTGAGAAAACTGCCTAGATTCTTAGGGAGATAGAGAATGTATGCTTTGAAATATCACCGCGCCACCTCCTTAGAGGAAGCGAAGTCGCTTCTCGCGCAAAGCGAAGACCCGAAAATCGTGGCCGGCGGACAGACCCTCATCCCGACGCTCAAACAACGGCTGGCCTCGCCGACGGACCTCATCGATATCGCCAACCTGCCCGACTTCAGCGGCATATCCGTCAGCGGCGAGACAGTCAGCATCAAAGCCGGCACAAAACACTTCGACGTGGCCACGTCATCTGACGTAAAAGCAAAAACCCCCGCCCTATCCCATCTGGCGGGTTTGATCGGCGACCCTCATGTGCGCCACATGGGGACAATTGGCGGATCGCTCGCCAATAACGATCCGTCTGCTGACTATCCGTCAGCGGTGTTGGGGCTGAACGCGACCGTGCACACGACCGAACGGCAAATCCCGGCGGATGATTTCTTCACGGGCATGTTCGAAACCGCCCTCGCCGAAGATGAGATCATTACTCGGGTCGATTTTCCGACCGCCGAAAAAGCGGCCTATATGAAATTCCCGAACCCGGCGTCTCGCTACGCCATGGTGGGCGTGTTCGTCGCCAAAACCGCGTCGGGTGTGCGGGTAGCAGTGACAGGGGCCGGAGCGTGTGTGTTCCGCGTACCGGAAATGGAGCAGGCGCTTGCCGCCAACTTTGTCCCGGATGCCGTCGCGTCCATCAAGGTTCCGGCCGACGATCTGAATGGCGACATTCACGGATCGGCCGAATACAGGGCACATTTGGTTACGGTGATGGCGAAACGGGCCGTGGCCGCCGCCCTTAGCTGACGCCGGATCTAGCGGAAAAACAGCCGGCCGCGGATCTCTTTGAGCGTCATGTTTAGGAGCACGGCGCTGAACCCGCCAAATGCGACCGCCACCGTTGCGCCTGTCGCCATGTGATTGCCATCCCAAACCATGACGCCGCCAAAGAACGTGAACAAGACGGCGACCAGGTTCAACATGACCAGCTGAGCGAGATCCTGGCGCGGTTTCCCCAAGCGAAATTCCGCCTTATGTGAAAGAGGGATCACCCGCGGCATACGCAAGCGCCGTATGCGTGACCAGAGGGCATATCCGCCCGCCCCCAGTAAGATGTAGAAGGCCGCGACCAAAATGGGCGCGAGAAACAAAAACGCCCCCAAGATCAAGACGGCAGTGGTTGTAAAGGCCAAGCGTGGATAGGCCATCACCCAGGTTGCCAAGCGGCCCAAGAACCCGTTTTGGGCAGACAGATCAGGCACCCAATCCGGTCTTTTCACTTCGGGAACAATATCGTCAATGTTCGGATTTTCTTGGCGAAACGCCATTAACACTCACTCTGAACAGTCGTCACCCTCTACAGACAAGGGCTTTGTTTGCCAAATGCCCTGGCCAACGCTAAGAAGCATTAAACCGATGATCGGTGATTTTTGGCCCATTGAGTATTAACCATGCCACAAATGCCGGCCAAAATCCAACGCGTGATAGATCATGAGCGTAACTACACTACCTAAGACCGTCGACGAAACCCGCGATCTCCTTCGCAAAGGCGGATATTTCGCCGACCGCGGGCTTGCAACCGTCCTTTTCTTAAGTCTCAAGATGGGCCGTCCGCTGTTGCTCGAAGGAGAAGCCGGCACTGGCAAAACGGAAATTGCCAAAGTGCTTTCCGAAACGCTTGATCGCCCGCTCATACGGCTGCAATGCTATGAAGGTCTCGACACGGCTTCCGCGGTTTACGAGTGGAACTATCAGGCGCAGATGATCGAAATCCGCTTGAAGGAGGCGCAAGGCGGTGCCGCACGGGACGGCATCACAAAGGACATCTTTTCAGAACGTTTTCTGATCAAACGTCCCCTGTTGCAATCACTCGAAGCCGGCAATCAGGGGCCGCCCGTACTGTTGATCGACGAGATCGACCGCACCGATGAACCCTTCGAAGCATTTCTGCTGGAACTGCTTTCCGATTTTCAGGTCACCATCCCGGAACTCGGCACCATCCGCGCGGAAGAGCCCCCCATCGTCATCATCACCTCCAATCGAACGCGGGAGATCCACGACGCGCTCAAACGCCGATGCCTATACCACTGGGTGGACTACCCGGACGCTGCCCGCGAATTCGAGATCGTCACGGAAAAAGTTCCTGGTGCTGACAGACGCCTTGCACAGCAAGTGGTGCTATTCGTTCAAGAGCTCCGTCAAGAAGACGAACTCTTCAAGCTGCCTGGTGTCGCAGAATCCATCGATTGGGCCACCGCCCTCACGGCGCTCAATGCGGACCATCTGGATCGCGAAAAGGTCGAACAAACCCTCGGCGCTCTCGTCAAGTACCAAGACGACATCGCCGCCCTGCGTGGAAAAAAAACGGAAAGCCTGGTCAAAAAGGTACAGGAGGCTGCACCCGCATGACGGAAGCAGCCGGCAATATGGCAGTTGGACATCTATCCCAAAACGTTGTTGCGTTCACGCGCCTGCTGCGGCGGGCCGGATTGCCCGTCGGCCCGTCAAAGGCCGTTTTGGCCGTCGAAGCCGTCGATGCAATCGACATAAGCAATCGGCGCGACTTCTATTGGGCACTGCATGCGGTGCTGGTCAACAAACGCGATCACCATCTGTTATTCGATGAGGCTTTTAAGGTCTTCTGGCGCGCGCCGGGTGAAACCAACGAGCTGCAACAATTGCTGAACGACGCACAACAGATCGCACCGGAAAAACCCAGCGCTGCCACCCGCAGGTTGGCAGAAGCCATGATGCCTTTGCAAGAACAGCAACCTCCCACGGATGTTTTGGAGATCGATGCAGAGGCCACTTATTCCGCAGACGAGGTGTTACGCAGCAAAGACTTCGAACAAATGACGGTCAGCGAAATATTGGAGGCACGGAAAATCCTGTCTCGAATGAACTTCATCGTCGAACCTCGGCGGCAGCGCCGTTTTCGCGTCGGCAGCCGCGCGCAAGAGGTCGACCTCCGCCGGACAATGCGGGCCAGCCTGCGCAGCGGCGGAGATGTCATCCCGCTACGCTACCGCCAGCGGATTATCAAAAAGCCGCCTCTGGTGGCCCTGTGTGACATTTCGGGGTCGATGTCATCCTACACGCGCATGTTTCTTCACTTTCTGCATACCCTCACCCATGACGGCGATCGCGTGCATTCTTTCGTGTTCGGTACGCGCCTTAACAATATTACCCATCAACTCAAACACCGAGATGTGGACGAGGCACTAGACCGTGTTTCCCACGCGGTCGAAGATTGGGGCGGCGGCACCCGCATCGGCGAAACCATCAAACGCTTCAACAAGCTGTGGTCTCGCCGTGTCCTCGGCCAGGGCGCCATCGTTCTGCTCATTACGGATGGGCTGGACCGGGATGCCGGCGAAGGATTGGCCCCCGAAATGGACCGCCTGCACCGGTCGTGCGCGCGGCTCATTTGGCTCAACCCGCTCTTGCGATACGACCAATTCGAGCCCAAATCATTAGGTATTCAGGCCATGCTGCCGCATGTGGATGAATTTGCGCCGGTGCACAACCTACGCAGCTTGAGCGACTTGGCGGACGCGCTTTCCGCATCTCGGGGCCGCGACCGAAAAAATGACCAGTCGAAGGTAAGAAGGGTTGCTTGATGACATCCAGTATCGATGAAAACCACGATCAGGTTCTCGAGACCGCCTTACGCTGGCAGGAAGCCGGCAAGCGCGTAGCTTTGGCCACGGTCGTCTCCACATGGGGGTCAGCCCCCCGCCCGGCCGGCAGCCAACTGGCCGTTGACGAGACCGGCAAATTTGTCGGCTCTGTCTCAGGCGGATGCATTGAAGGGGCCGTCGTGACCGAGGCGCTATCCTTAATCAAGAATGGCGGCACCAAGCTTCTCGAATACGGCGTCACAAATGACGAAGCCTGGGAAGTGGGCCTGGCCTGCGGCGGCAACATCAAAGTGTTTGTGGAGCCGATTGCGTGAAACAGGAAACGTTCAAGAAGCTGGTGGCAGACCGCGCAAACAAACGCGCGGTGGTATTGGCAACGCATCTTGAAACAGGCGATGACCGTTTGATCTATCCCGATACGGAGAATGATCCGCTCGTTGAAGACGCCCGCGAGAGCCTGCGCGACGATAAGCCGAGAACTATCGAGACCGACGACGGGCCGATCTTTTTGAACCCGTTTAATCCGCCGCTGCGAATGATCATCGTGGGCGCTGTTCATATTGCCCAGCCACTCTCTCAAATGGCCTCAATCTCGGGGTATCACGTCACGGTGGACGATCCGCGCACGGCGTTCGCCACAGAGGAACGGTTTCCGAATGTGGACATCGTGGCGGAATGGCCGGACGATGCCTTAAAAGCTCTGGCCCTCGATCATCGCACTGCGGTGGTCACCCTCACCCACGATCCGAAACTCGACGACCCGGCGCTCGAAGTGGCGATCCGATCGCCCAGCTTCTATATCGGGTCTTTGGGCTCAAAAAAGACGCATGGCAACCGGCTCGACCGGCTGGCAGAAGCAGGCTTCACAGAGGCCGAATGTGCGCGTATCCACGGACCCGTCGGGCTAAATATCAAGGCGAAGAGCCCTTCGGAAATCGCGGTTTCCGTACTTGCCCAGGTGACTGGCGTTTTACGCCAGACAAATCCCACATGAAGTTCGGCACCTTTCCCATCAAAGGCGCAGAACATGTCATTCTGGCTCACGCAGTTGCCACGCCAACGGGCCGATATAAAAAAGGGCGGCAACTCACCAAAACTGACCTGAACGCTCTTCAGGCTGCCGGGGTGACTGAAGTGATGGGTGCGCTTCTTGAGCCCGGCGATGTAGCCGAAGACGAAGCCGCCGAGAGACTGGCACGCGCAGTATCGGGACCTGGATGCACCGTCACGCACCCCTTTACCGGGCGCTGCAATCTTACAGCGTCAATTCCCGGGATTCTTACCCTGAATTCCCAGACTGTCGATGCCATCAACAATGTCGACGAGGCCATCACACTCGCCACGCTCGCCCCATACGCAGCGGTCGAGGCCGGACAGACCATTGCGACCGCGAAAATCATTCCTTTCTCCTGCCGTGCGGCCGACTTGGAGCTTGTGGAAAAGACGGCAAAAAACGCGCAGCCGGTGATGGCCGTGCAGCCCTATAAAAAGAAGTCCATACATCTTGTTTCCACCGTCTTGCCAGAGACGAAAATCAGTGTACTGGATAAATCTCGTGACGTTCTCCGCCAACGCCTTCAGCAGTGCCACAACGATCTGGCTGACGAAATCAGATGCAGCCACACGACCCCGGCGCTGCAAGAGGCCCTTGACACGGTCATGGCACGCACTCCGGATCTTGTCCTGATCTTCGGGGCATCGGCCATCACCGACCGGGGTGATATCATCCCAGCCGCCATCACGGCCAACGGTGGCGAGGTGGCGCATATGGGAATGCCGGTAGACCCCGGCAATTTATTGTTGCTGGCACATCATGGCGATGTGCCGGTCATTGGCCTGCCGGGCTGCGCCCGCAGCCCGAAGCTCAATGGTTTCGACTGGGTTTTGGAACGGCTATTGGCGGATGTGCCAGTCACCAAAAGCGACGTTGTGAGCATGGGCGTCGGCGGCCTGCTCAAAGAAATTCCATCGAGGCCTCAGCCCCGAGAAGAACCTCCATTGACCAAAGATACTCCTTCAATCGGTGCCGTCATTCTTGCGGCCGGCCAGTCGCGCCGCATGGGCGCCGTTAATAAGCTGTTGCAGAACCTAGACGGCAAACCCATGGTGCGCCACGTGGCCGACGCGGTACTGGGCGCCGGCATCACGACGGTTGTCGTGGTGACAGGGCATGAGTCCTCAGAGGTCGAAAAAGCGCTCGCCCCCCTGCCCGTGTCCTTTGTCCACAATCCGAATTACACGGACGGCTTAAGCTCATCTCTTAAAACGGGCATCGTAACCTTACGCGAAAACGCCCCGCACACAGATGCAGTCTTGGTATGCTTGGGAGATATGCCGCGGCTCACCGCCGCCCATCTACGTCAGATTGTGGATGCCTTCGACCCATCTCAAGGCCACCGCATCGTCGTGCCCACCCATCAGGGCAAACGGGGCAATCCCGTTATATGGAGCCGTCACTTCTTCGACGACATTCACGCGCTTAAAGGAGATGTGGGGGCACGCGCGTTGATCGGCCAGAATGAAGACAGCGTTGTGGACGTGCCGCTCAACACCGAGGCGATTTTTTTGGATATCGACACGCCGGACGCACTAGCGAGACAGCGAAATGAGGTATCCGGCGACGACCGCTAAGCGACAAGCGCCGCACTGAAACCACCCAGCGACACAGCCGTTCCTCGCTTGGAGACATCGCCCACGCTCAGAAGAAGCGAAGCATTTTGGTTCCCGCTTGGCAGATCTATCGTCCGGGCACTCTCCTCGAGATTGAACAAGCAAAGCACCCGTTCTGTGGCGTCCGACCGTTCATAGCCCAACACACCATCGGGCGTGTCCATCAGCGCGATAGTGCCGACGGAGAGCGGCGTATTCGTTTTGCGCAGCGCAATCAATTGCTTGGCAAAGCCGAGAACCGAATCCGGCGCATGTTCTTGCCGGTCAAGCGCTAAAGGCACCTGAGAATCGCTCACCGGCAGCCAGGGTGTGCCGGCTGAAAAGCCGGCTTTTTCTTTGTCGGCCGCCCACGGGATCGGAGTCCGGCACCCGTCGCGCCCCTTGAAATCCGGGAAGTACAGGCGGCCGATAGGGTCCTGCACTTGGTCGAAAC
>JANQMY010000481.1 GCA_028279895.1 Alphaproteobacteria bacterium | reverse complement strand
GGGACTGTCTAGTATCAACGCTGATCTGTGTCAAGAGATCTAGAATTTTAGATCTAAAAAAATGGACCTAGTAGGGCTGCGTGGCATGGTGGGACGTATCGGGCCTATGCCCGCTTTTAGAAAAGTGGGAATAGGCCCGGCAGATGCGGCTGTGTCACGGCAGACTTGATTTGTACGGGATTTTCCCGTACACTATACAATAAGGAGAATTGATCATGCCGACACCTGAAAACCGTTCCGAGCGCATCGAGGCGCGGATACACCCCGAGACGCTGGCCGTCGTCCGTCGGGCTGCCGAGATGCAGGGCCGCTCACTCAGTGAATTTGTCGTTGCGGCCGCTGAGGAGGCCGCGCGGCAAACGATCGCCGATACGCAAATCATCCGCTTATCCGTCGCCGAGCAAACAGCCTTCGTCGAGATGCTGCTAAACCCGCCGCCACTCGCCCCGGCGATGGAGCGGGCCCGCACTCATCACGAGCGCCTGGTGGGTCCGGTTTGAGCGATTACCCGTTCACAATCGAGCCTCTTGGCAACCAGGAACGGACCGGGTTCTCCTGCGGGGTTGAGCCGCTGGACAGGTACCTTCACACCCAGGTGAAACAGGATGGCCGTCGGCGCGTAAGCGCCTGCTATATCGCTCTGGAGGCGGCTACGGGCAGGATCGCCGGTTACTACACGCTGTCGGCCGCCGAAGTCCCCTTGCTCGATATTCCTTCCGAGCTGGGCCGCAAACTGCCACGGTATCCCGCCGTGCCGGTGGCGCGGGTTGGAAGACTGGCCGTGGACCACCGGTATCGGGGGCAGAAACTCGGCTCTGTGCTTCTGCTCAACGCGGCGGTGCGCGCCGCTCGCTCCGAAGTTGCGGTCTACGCTCTGGTCGTCGATGCGAAAGACGAAGACGCTGCCGCCTTCTATCGGCACCACGGGTTTGTGGCTTACGGCACGACAACACGCCAGCTCATGGTCCCAATCGACCGGTTCAGAGATTTGCTGAAATGAGCCGGTCCTCAGCCCCCTATTCCCGCTTTTGCCCAAAGCGGGCATAGGTGTGGGGATCGGGATTGATGGCGGAGAATCCTCATGTGAAATCCCTGACCTGGCGTACCCACCGAGGAGCTGATCAGTGCCCCGGTTTCGGCGGCTCATTGACGGCGCGCGCAATTCCGTGTTGTTGGAATATTTGTCACAGAGGAGAGGCGAGACTGTACTGACGACACAAGAGGCACGGCAAGCACTGGAATTGCTACTTGACGCCGCCTATCAGGATACGGGCGGGTCGGGACGCTGCGCCAGGTTTCTCTTGAGCCTTTGGGATGGCAGCACCTATCGCATTGATCTGCAGAATGTCATGTACATCGACAACCTGCATTTTGAGGCCATGGTGCAGCTTTGGCGGTATATCTATTACCGGGCAAGGCAGTTGGATGGTTTGGTCACGCGGGAGCGCATGGCCCCTATTATTGACAGATGGGGGTAGAGATAACGGGCGCTGATCACACCCGCCGTTCTGTGGTAGAAGACGCGATGTTTGACTGGGACCCCCAAAAGAACCGCCAGAATCTGGCGAAGCACGGCGTTGATTTTGACGTTGCTAAAGAGATATTCGAGCATGAATACATCGAGGATATTGACGATAGCATGAGCTATGAAGAAGAGCGTTACATCGCTTTGGGAAGAATTGGTGACAAACACTATGTTGTTGTGTATACTATGAGGGATGGTAGGCGCCGCATCATCTCAGCACGGAAGGCCAAGAGGCAGGAAATCCATGGATATTACAGTCAGAACCCGTAAAGACGTGGAAGAAGGCCGCTATCCCGGCGCCATCGATCACGCCCGCGTGGACGCCATGACGGATGAGGATATTGACCGGCAGATCGCCGAGAATCCGGACGCCGCCCGCGAACTCGGCGAGGCGTTTTTCAAGCGGGCACGGCGCATGCCACCCCTGGTCCGGCGTAAAGTGCCGGTGGAATAGGGCAGTTGTGCCTTTGCCGCCTGCCTGTCGCCCTGTTGCGCGCCTCGATTTCACCAATTCCTTCGCGTATTTCCTGTGAGGATGCATCAATTTGTGTGAAATCCCATGCCTGAAACCGGGCATGAACAAAGAGAGAACTTTATTCTTGATATAGGAATATAAACCTATTACGATCTTGACTATACAACGCTTGAATTCTGTTCAGACTCGGCCTTTGTGCCGGTTTTTATGCCCGAGCCTCAGAAACCATGACCCTTCCTCAAATGGCCGGGCGGGAAATCCCGCCTGCTTGATCGCGTGTTGCCGCTGACTCCGCCCCGATTCAACCTTCTTCTTCTTTTGCCTTTGCCGGTCCCGGCAGGCAGCGAATGGCGTCCGGCCGGGCATCTCGCGGCGAGCAGCGGCAGGGAGTTTGAAAAGCGGATTCAGGCCCGGTTCGAGGCGATGGGCGTGCCGGCGATCCCCTATCTGTAGCGGCTTGAGATCATCTGCGCTTGGGCGCGAGATCATCGCGATTTTCGGCTCAGATTATCTGATACGGAACACCCTTCCGAGATGAATTGGGTTGAGGAGCCACTGTAGATATACAACTTTAGATTGCAGTTTCTTTGTGAACTTTTTGTTATGGAGATTCACTAGCACTACAGGATTTTGTAGCCTGCCCTAGGCTGGGAAGAACATGCAGGTGGAGGGCCCTATCATGGCGGTGTTTTTCTTTAGGACCGAATATAGTGCAAGGCAGCTTCGGCAGTTGGCGAAACAGGAGAAAGGCCGGGTGATGCAGCGGTTCCTGATGATCGCCAACATGCTTGACGGTATGGACCACGACACCGCAGCTCATGCAGCCGGTTTAGGGCGTACGTCGGCCTACAAATGGCACAACATCTATGAAGAGGAGGGCATTGACGGCCTACGCCACTCAGGGTATTCCGGGCGGGACCGGAGAGTTTCCGATGAGATTGCACAAAAGATCAAGGAGAGAGTCGTTGCCGGGGCATCTCTGGAACAAGATAACATCATCGCATTTCGCGCACATGATGTTAGGAAAATATTGAAGAATGACTATGACATCGACCTGTCACTAAGTTCTGTTTACAGATTGCTGCACCGTCTTAAGCTCAGTTGGCTCGTGCCAAGGCCACAGCACCCGGGGTCTGACGCTCAGGCTCAGCAGCAGTTTAGGAAACTCTTCACCTACAACTAGAGCGAGTCATTGAAGACGATGCACAAGGTCGGCGAGTCTCGATCTGGTTTGCCGATGAGGCTCGGTTTGGACAAAAGAACCAACTCACACGGATTTGGCACGAAACCGGATCAAGGCCCAGAGCACCGAAAGACCTACGGTTTTCCTCTGCATACATTTTTGGCGCCGTCTGCCCATCTGATGGCCGAGCTGCCGCCATCCTTCTTCAGAAATGCAATACCACAGGAATGAATGTCTTCCTGCAGGAGGTCGCAGCCCATATCGAAGCTGACGAGCATGTCGTCTTGATTGTCGATGGCGCCGCGTGGCACAAGAGTGATGGCCTTGACGTTCCGGATAATATAACTTTGATCATCTTGCCGCCGTATAGCCCAGAACTCAATCCTATTGAACGAGCATGGCGCTATATCCGGTCCCATTGGCTATCAAATCGCGTCTTCAAAGACCTTGGAGACATTCTTGACGCCATTGAAGACGCTTGGAAACGCTTCATCGCAAACCCATCGCTCGCTTGCTCCGTATGTCGATCCACCTGGGCTGAAAACGCACTTGATCAGGCGAAGCAAAACTTGAAGTTGTAGTTCGAACTCTATGCAACCGAATTCGCCGATCAACGGGAATCCGTATGACATGGTCTTTACCGGCAATGGGGCAACGCAACGGCTTCTTTATGATATCATACCTATTCTGCGGCGTTACCGCCTCTGGGGTCACAAGACGAAGGTTTTCAGACCCGGGCAACCGAAAACTATCACCGGCGTGGCGATAGCTCAGGCCGGTAGCAAAGTGCCGAACAAGCGACAGAAGAAGATCAAAGATGAAGCACGTCGATTGGCGGGAG
>JANQMY010000474.1 GCA_028279895.1 Alphaproteobacteria bacterium | reverse complement strand
CGAATGCAGGCATCTCGCACCTCTAAGGGGAGATCCCGGTTCGCGCATACGCGACCGGGATGAGCGCAAAAGAAATGAGTTCCATATGCGATTGCCCTGCCATAGGGGGAGGTCGGCGGCTGTGTAACGTCATCGAGGACGGTCTTACGACCCCTCCGGGTCCATCCCGATGGATTTGAGGAATTCGGCGCCGGTCAGGCGCGGATGGTCGCCGGCGAAATCGTACCCTTTCGGCTTTTCGTCGATGTAAATTTCGCCCGCCAGCGAAAACTGATCCACGTCGTCAAACGAGCCGGTGCACAACACATAGCTGCTCGGTTCGATCAAATGATAAAACAGGTTGGTACCGCATTCCGCGCAAAAGCCGCGCTCCGCCCAATCGGACGACCGGTACCTTTTAAGGTGCTCCTCGCCGGTGAAGGACACCTTGCCCACACCGGCAGCCAAGAACGGCCCACCGCCCCAATTTCGGCACATGGAACAATGGCAGGCATGCACATGGCCATCCACTTCATCCGCCGTGAACGTTACGGCGCCGCACAAGCATTTTCCTTTTGCAGACATTTGCCACTCTCCTTCGTAACGTTGAAAGCAGCTTACCACGGCGGCGAAACATTGTGATCCACCGGTTGCGCAACACGCTTTAGGCGGAGCGCGTTTTCCCTGCCCAGCCGGTTTCGTAATCGGCGCTCATCGTCGGTTCGACCACCCGCAAGTGCTTAATCTTCCAAGCGCCATTCACTCTGACATAGTCTTCTTTGTAACGGCCGCCCTGCCACCTGGCATGATTGCCCTCGCGAAATGTGGACGGCAAGATGATGTACCAGCGTCCCGTGGCCCTATCGCCTTGCACATCGATGATGGAGTTCATCACCATGTGCTGGGTGAAACTCATGGCCTGTTGAAAGCTTTTGAACAACGCGCGAATGGCGGCATGGCCTTCCGCTTTGCCGATGCCTTTGCCTTCCCAGATCGCGTCTTCGGTGAACAGGGTAACGATTTCATCGGGGTTGTGGTCGTCATCGCAGATTTCGCAATAGCGCGCCTTGAGCTGCTTGATCGCTTCGATATCTTCCATGCGGGAAATCCGGGCTTCGAGGGCAGCAAGATCCATCGCGGTCTCCTTTCCTGACGGGGCGGGCGGCTAGCGCAGCTCGAGCATCGGCGGCACCGACTTGCGCAGTTCGAATTTGAGCACTTTGCCCGTGGCATTTCGCGGCAATGCCTCGACGATGGTCATATGCACCGGCTGCTTGAAGCGCGCCAAGCGGCCATCCACATGAGTCGCGATCTCGGCCATGGTGAGGGTCTGGCCGTCTTTGAGCGCCACCACGGCGCAGCCCACCTCGCCCCATTTCGTGTCCTCGACGCCGATCACGGCGACTTCGGCAATTTGCTCCAGTTCGTACAGCACATTTTCGATCTCGGCCGGATACACATTCTCGCCGCCGGAGATGTACATGTCCTTCACCCGGTCTTCGATATAGAAGAAGCCCGCCGCATCTTGCTTGCCCACATCGCCGGACCGGAACCATCCGTCGACGAAGCTTTCTTCGTTCGCTTCCGGCCGGTTCCAATAGCCGGGCGTAATGACCGGCCCGCGCATCCAGATTTCACCCAGCTCACCCGGTGCCGCATCCGTGCCGTCCTCGCGGACGATTTTCATATCGCAATGGATCAGCGGCAGGCCGCACGACCCCACCATGGACGGCACATGTTCGGGCGGCAGAATGCAGCTCGACGCCGTCGTTTCGGTCATGCCGTACCCTTCCTGGATCACGATGCCGCGGTCGTACCACCAATTTACCAAGGCGTCGGGCACGGCTTCCGCGCCGGCCAAGACCGTCTTCAAACGCGAAAAGTCCGCCTCCGGATTTTTGGGATGCATTTTGAGGGCATTGAAAATCGCCGGCACGCCGATGAAATGGCTGATGGCGAAATCCGCATTGCTGAACGCATCCAGCGTCTCGCCCGGTTCGAAGCTGCGCTGGATCACCGAACAGCCGCCCGCATAAAGCACGGGACAGGCAAACACGTTGATGCCGCCGATATGGAACAAGGGCATGGTCGCCAGATTGACCGACTGGCGGTCGATCCGGCTGATCGAGGCTGCATTGGTTGCCGCGAAAAACAGCATCTCATGGGTGATGATCACGCCTTTGGGGCGCCCCGTCGTGCCCGAGGAATACATCAGGATCGCCATGTCCTCCAGTGGTTGCTGCAGCGTCTTGGACAGGATCGGATCGGCCGCCGCCAACGCTTTCTCATAGGGCGACGGTCCGCCCAGACCGTCGGTCACGATCCAGTGTTTCACATCGGTAGACTTTTGCAGATCCGCCGCCAGTTCCACAAAGCCGTCATCCATGAAGATCACGTTCGGATTTGAGTCATTGATAATGAATTCAAGCTCCGGTGCCGTGAGCCGCCAATTCAGCGCCAGACTGGCCGCCCCGATGCGCCAGGTGCCCAGCATGATTTCCATCACATCGGTAGAGTTCATGTTGAGGAAGCCGACCCGGTCCCCCGGCTTGACCCCTAGCGCGGTCAAATGGGCGGCCACGCGGCCCACCCGCTCATTCATTTGCGCATAGCTGTATTCCCGCCCGCTGGCGAGGTCGATCAGCGCCCGCTTTTCCGGCGCCACTTTCGCGTGGTAAGCGGTCCAATCGACGGCGAAGGGTTTTGACATTCTCGGTTATTCCTCCCGTTAGCCCCGTGTTTCCCTGGGAAAACGGTAGCGCGGACCAGGGGTGGGGGCAAATGGCTCCGACGGTCCCCGGCCGAAACGACTTGCATTGGAAGGCTTTTTGGCTATAGTGCCGCGCCTTGAAAGACCGTGGCCGGTGCCGTTCCGTCTTTGTTAACGGAATCAAGGGGTTGTCTCTTTGAGAGGGCAATCTTCGGTGCAGCGGGCCATGGCGGAGACCAAACCCGGCGAAAACAGCCGGGCGCTCCGTCCCGCGGTTGCCCCTTTATGGGGCCGAACAAAGAGAAGGAAATCGCATGGCTTTGTACGAGCACATTTTTGCTGCGCGCCAAGATATCTCGTCGCAGCAGGTCGAAACTCTGGCCGAAAACTTCAAAAAGATCATCACCGACAATGGCGGCACGGTCGGCAAGACCGAGCATTGGGGCCTGAAGAACCTGTCCTTCCGGATCAAGAAGAACCGGAAAGCGCATTTCGTGCTGATGAATTTGGACGCCCCCGCCGCCGCCATTCAGGAGTTGGAGCGTCAGCAGCGTCTCGACGAAGACGTGATCCGCATCCTGACCATTAAAGTCGACGAGCTGGAAGAAGGTCCGTCCGCG
>JANQMY010000472.1 GCA_028279895.1 Alphaproteobacteria bacterium | reverse complement strand
AAAGCGCCCCCGGCCCTCATATGACCAACTATCCGGACGGCGTCTACGAAATGGTGATGAGCGCGCCGGACGAAAAGATCTGGGAAAACAGCGAGAACGAGCCGCCGGTGAAAGTGGCTTAAGGATTTCCGCTGAAAACCCGACGTCAACTAGCGGTTGGGCGCCGCCGGTACCGGAGGTGGTGCACAAAATCACATATCTGGCCAGCGGTTTCTTTTGACTGCTGGCCTCACGCGTTTATAACGCCCCCAGCAAGAATTTCGTGGCAGAGGCGATGGGGCGGGGCTTCATCCATATGCCCGTTTTGGCGACTACAAAAAATAAGACGATACAGGAGACCGTTTCATGGAACTCAACTCGAATATCTCTGCCATTATCACCGGTGGTGCGTCCGGCTTGGGCGAAGCCACAGCACGTGCCTTGGCGAGCCAGGGCGTCAAAGTCGGCATCTTCGATCTCAACGAAGAAAAGGGGAATGCCGTTGCCAAGGAATTGGATGGTGCGTTCGCCAAGGTGAACGTGACCTCTGAAGAGGAAGTGGACGCGGGCTTTGAAAAAGTGCGCGCCGCCATCGGTCAAGAGCGGATCTTGGTGAACTGCGCCGGCACGGGCAATGCGATCAAAACAGCGTCGCGCGATAAGGAAACCGGCGCCATCTCTCACTTCCCGCTGGACAAGTTCGATCTCATCATTCAGATCAATCTGGTCGGTACCTTCCGTTGCGTTGCCAAATCGGCGGCCGGCATGATGACGCTGGACCCGATCGACGGCGAACGCGGCGCCATCATCAACACGGCCTCGGTGGCTGCTGAAGACGGTCAGATCGGCCAGGCTGCCTATTCGGCGTCAAAGGGCGGTGTTGTCGGCATGACCTTGCCGATTGCGCGCGACCTGAGCCGTGAATTGATCCGTGTAAATACGATTCTGCCGGGTATTTTCGACACGCCGTTGTTGCAAGGCGCGCCGGAAAAAGTAAAGCAGGCACTCGGTGCGCAGGTGCCGAACCCCGCCCGCCTCGGCAATCCGAACGAATACGCCTCGCTCGCCGTTCAGATGATCAGCAATTCTTACTTCAACGGTGAAGACGTACGGCTTGACGGTGCCATCCGCATGGCCCCGCGGTAGTCGACCTAATTCGAATGAGACGACACAACTAGGAACTAGGAGATAAACATGGCTGAAGCCTATATTGTTGACGCCTGCCGCACACCACGCGGCATTGGCAAAGTGGGAAAGGGCGCTTTGGCGCACATCCATCCGCAGCGTTTGGCCTCGACGGTTCTCGCGGCGTTGCGGGAACGGAACAGCATCGATACCACCGCGGTAGATGACATCATTTGGGGCACCTCGTCCCAGCGTGGGGCCCAAGGTGGCGACCTTGGCCGCATGGCGGCGCTTGATGCCGGGTATGACATCAAAGCGTCGGGCGTGCCGCTCGACCGCTTCTGTGGCTCCGGCATCACCACGGTGAACTTGGCCACCGGGCAAGTCATGTCCGGTCTGGAAGATGTGGTCATCGCCGGCGGCACCGAGATGATGAGCTACACCGCAGCGACGGCCGATCCAAAAACGCCACCGATGATGGATAGCGGCAATCTGCATCTGCGCAAGATGCACCCGCAATCTCAGCAAGGCGTATGCGCTGATGCCATCGCCACCATTGAAGGCATCGATCGCCAAGCTGTGGACGAGCTGGCGGTTGTGTCGCAACAAAATGCGGCCCGCGCCATCGATGAAGGCCGTTTCGACCGTGCGCTCGTGCCGGTCCATAATGACGATGGCTCTTTGGCGTTGGACAAGGAAGAATTTCCGCGTCCGCAAACCACTCTGCAGGGGTTGAGCGACCTGAAG
>JANQMY010000447.1 GCA_028279895.1 Alphaproteobacteria bacterium | reverse complement strand
CTAGTTCACCCTGAGGTTCCGCAAATTTGAATGATACGGTGTAATCATCGACTACCGTCAATTCGGCGCCGCCACCAAAGCCGTCTTTCGCCAAGCGCGATCCGATGTTTTCGTCCTGCACGTTGTCTTCGTACCAGAAGCGGACATCTTCCGCATCGAACGCATTCCCGTCTGACCACTTTACCCCCTTCATAAGATTCAAAGTCAGCTCGGTGTTGTCATCGTTCCAGGACCAGGATTGCGCAAGATTTGGCAGTGGTCCCTGCTCGTCTGGTTTGATCTGCCAGCGCGGCCCCTGACGCACAAGGCATTCTTGGACGGCCATGTTGATACCACCCCAGCCCTGGTGCTGACCGGCCATCCAGTTATAGCCTTCGGGACGGCCGCCGATCACATGCCGGAAAACACCTCCATACTCGCCAATACCATCGACCATGGCACCGGTTTGCATGATGATCGGCTCTTCGGGTAGGCGCACTGCCACCGGCGGGAGCTTCCCGGCCTCGACAAGCTTGGTGAGGAACGGAGCTTCGGCGTAGCTGTCCAGTGCGTCGTAGATGTAAAGATCATCTTGTGAAATCAGTTCGTATTCCAAACCGGCGAGGCTTTGCTCCGGCGGCATCGGCTCCGCAAGCGCCGACGTGGCTGCACTGGCCGCCAAGGCAGAACTGCACAGCAGCCATCTCATGTGATTTCCAAATGTCATCAAGAGTCCTCCCTTATTTCTATTGCAAAATCGTGCAATCCTTTTATAAATCCGGGCTTCCTGCAAAAGGCATAAGAACTCCTGAAAATCACACAATCCCTAAGAGCGGTTCCCTTCGCTGCGCCTTTGATAGATGCTCGCTGCGAGGAGGTCTGCATGAGCAACAACAGTCAGACGGAGCACAGCAGCACGGGTTACGCACGTTTGGACTTCCTGCCGTCTGATCGCGGCGTATACGTGCAACATCATGTCCCGCGTTTGCCCCGAAAGGCCTACCATCTCCATCCCAGTGTTGAGATTAATTTCCTGCAACACTGTAGAATGGCCTATTCATTCTCCGGTACAGAGGTGGAAATTCCCGAGGGCCGATTCTGCCTCTTCTGGGCGGCCGTCCCCCACGGGGTCACGAGAATCGAAGGCAAGGGAACAATTACCAATACCTATGTGACTCTGTCTGAATTGCTCCGCTGGTCTCTGCCCAAGAAATTCGTGTCCGAACTTTTGGGCGGTTCGCTGATTATTAGTAGAAGGGAATTGGCAGGCGACCGATTGCTGGCAGATCGATGGGCAGCGGAAGTCGATCAAACTTCGCAGGAATGGCAAAGATTGCACGCGCTTGAAGTCCGATCCCGCCTCCTTAGATTAGCTCTCCAAGGTTGGGATTCCGTAGCACTTTCATCAACCAGAAATGCAATCGGCGGCATCAGTGAACGCGCCGTTGTCAGCTTTGAAAAGATGCTTTCTTTCATCGCAATTCACTACACGGACAAAATCACGCTAGAAAATGTTGCGAATGCCGGAGGTATCTCAAAAAACTACGCTATTTCCCTGTTTCGGCGGTTGCTTGGGCGTACCGTCAAAAGTTACATTTTGGAGTTGCGGATCATCCACGCGAAAATGCAACTGATCAACAGCGACGCCAAGGTTTTGAGCGTTGCGATGGATTGCGGTTTTGGGTCGGAATCGGCCTTCTATGATATGTTCCGGAAACACACGGGTCTTTCCCCGGCGTCATTTCGCGAGGCGGCTCGGGAAAGTAACTCCATCATTTAGTCACAACTCAGATTTAATGGAGAAAATACCGTACGCGACACGCTTTTTCTGATTGAGAAATCGTCCCATTGCATTTCCTACTATGATATGTCCAGCAGAGTGCGGCTGCACACCGTTTGGCTCTGAAAACGCCGGAGCAATAATCCACCAGTGAACCGGCGATTTGGTGTCGCTGAGGCCGGAGGGCCTTGTCACATAAACTGGACTGGCTGGAAAGTAAGCTCGAACCTAAGCTGGGTCGATGCACCGACTCTGGTTCAAGCATCATCGCTTCCCGCCCGAAATCATCCACCATTCGACCTGGCTCTATGCTCGGTTCACGCTGAGCTTTCGTGACTTGGAAGACTGGCACCTCGATGGGATGGTCATCGTGATCCGGGGCAAACGCTATTGGCTCTGGCGCGCCATGGACAACGAGGGTGACGTTGAGTGACTGGAACGAAGGCCGCGCGATGCGAAGGTAGCCCGAAAACTCATGCGCAAGCTGCTCAAGAAGCAGCTTTTCGCACCAAGCAGGGTCGTGACGGATAAGCTTCGCTCCTATCCCTCAGCTTTCCGGGTCATGGGTCTGACAGCGGAACATGGCCGCCATCTGAAAGCCAACAACAGAGCAGAGAACGCGCACCTGCCGGTTCGACGGCGCGAACGAAAGCTGCAAAGGTTCAAGTCACCTGGCTCGGCGCAACGCTTCCTCAACATCCATTCGGCGACATACAACACCTTCTATCATCAGCGCCACCTCAACCGGCGACCCTATTATAAAGAGCTTCGAACTGCATCATTCGATGCTTGGAAAA
>JANQMY010000424.1 GCA_028279895.1 Alphaproteobacteria bacterium | reverse complement strand
CGAGTCGGGATGCGGCAAAAGCGTTGCCGCGCTTTCCATCATGCGTTTGATACCAGATCCTCCTGGCAAGATCGTCGGCGGCACTATCCATTTTGACGGCGAAGACCTGCTGAAAAAGTCGAATGCCGAAATGCGGGAAATCCGCGGCAACGATATTTCCATGATCTTTCAGGAGCCCATGACCTCTTTGAACCCGGTTTACACGGTTGGGTACCAAATCATGGAAGCCATTGTCTTACATCAAGGGCTGTCCAAACGCGATGCCCGAGGCAAGGCCATCCAAATGTTGAAACTCGTCGGAATCCCCTCACCAGAAAAGAGGATCGACGACTATCCGCATCATATGAGCGGCGGAATGCGGCAACGGGTCATGATCGCCATGGCCCTCTCATGTAATCCCAGACTGCTGATCGCAGACGAGCCCACGACGGCGCTCGACGTCACCATTCAGGCGCAAATCCTGGACCTCATGCAGAGTCTCCAGGAGGAGCTTTCCACATCAATCATCCTGATCACACACGATTTGGGCGTGGTTGCCGAGTCATCGAACAAAGCCATCGTGATGTACATGGGAAAGGTCGTCGAGAAAGCCGACATCGGAAAGATTTTTTCAAACCCCCTGCATCCCTACACCATCGGCCTGCTGAAATCGACACCTAGGCTCGAGGAAAGCCGAGAGCGACTGCAGGAAATCAAAGGGGTCGTACCTAACCCCTTCGCTGTTGCTCGAGGTTGCGCATTTCATCCCCGATGCGAGAGAGCCACGGACGTTTGTCGCGATGAGCAACCCGAACTCCGAGAACTGAACAGCGGACATTGGGTCCGGTGTTGGAACGCTGAGAGTTAGCAGTGGCCGAACGCGATTACCTGATCGAGGTGAAAGACCTCAAGAAGCACTTTAGCATCGACACCGGATTTTCTCTTTTGCGGAGAAGGGCCACGGTCAAGGCGGTCGATGGTGTGAGTTTTCGGCTTGAACGGGGAAAAACGTTAGGACTCGTCGGTGAAAGCGGGTGCGGCAAGTCGACCATCGGTCGCCTCCTCCTCAGACTGATCGAGGCGACGTCCGGGAGTATTCAATTTGAGGGAACAGATATCCTCTCCTTGACTTCCGGCGAACTGAGAGAGCTGCGCCGCGATATGCAAATGGTATTTCAGGATCCGTACTCCTCGCTGAATCCTCGAATGACCGTTGCGGAAATCGTTGGAGAACCGTTGCTGGTCCACGGAATTGCAAAGGGCGCGGAAAAAGAAAAGAGAGTCATGGGCCTGCTGGAGTTGGTAGGTCTCGGCAGGTACCACGCGAAACGCTATCCTCACGAATTCAGTGGCGGCCAACGTCAACGCATCGGGATCGCCAGAGCGCTTGCGCTTAATCCCAAGATCATCGTCTGTGACGAAGCTGTATCGGCATTGGATGTCTCCATCCAATCGCAGGTGCTCAATTTGCTCAAGGATATTCAGTCAGAATTCAATCTTACCTACCTTTTTATTTCGCACAATTTGAACGTCATCAAGCACGCGAGCGATTTCGTGGCGGTGATGTATTTGGGAAAGATCGTGGAGGCAGCCAGAAAGGATATTTTGTTCGAGAAACCCAATCACCCTTATACAAAAGCCTTGTTGTCCGCCATTCCGAGTCTGGACCCGTTTGCGGATAAGTCGAGAATTTTGCTTCGTGGGGAAATCCCCAGTCCAATTAACCCACCTTCCGGATGCCGATTTCATACAAGATGCAATCAAGCTATGCCCGCCTGCTCGCTTGATGAACCAGCAAGTCAGGAGATCGAAAAAGATCATTTTTCTTCATGCCTTTTAAATGATCAATAGACGGGGAACCTGTCAATCATTCTAGTTTCGAAAAGGACGCTACCCATCAAGTAGAGAGGAGGTAAATCGTGAGAACTAAAAAAAAGGGAAATGCGAAAAGAACGGTAATCGATCGACGGACGATGCTCAAAGTTGCGGGCGCGGCCGGGGCGTTGACAACGGTGTCCGGGATGGCGCCTTTTGGTTTAGCGCCCGTGGCCCGGGCCGCAGCGGCTGGCAAGTCATTCGTTATCGGTTTGGCGTCAGAGGCCGACGGCGTATCCACCATCGTGGCCCGCCCCGATCATCTTGGGCGGCTTATCGAACGCGGTTTGCTGGATTACGACCGTGCCGGGGCCAGCTTCAAGATCGTCCCAGGAACGGCAGCTTCGATGCCCGAGATCCTCGACGACGGATTACGGTTCAGAATCAAGCTTCGTGACGACGTCTATTTCCATGACGGATCGAAGATGAATGCCGAATCCGTCGTTTACTGGGTCAATATGCAGATCGATAAAGAGCACCCGCTGAATAAGCTGTACAAATGGCGGGCGCTCGGACGCTTAAAGTCCATCGAGAAGGTTGTTGCCGTGGATGAATACACGGTTGATTTCTATCTCAAGAAGTTCAATGCCGCGCAGATGGACTGGTTTACGGACATCGGCTACGCGGGGGGCCCCGTCGAGCGTCTTAAGAACAAGGTCGACTTGGTGAACACCGACCTTGCCGCGGGCCCCTACACGATCGCCTCGCGTCAAAGAGGGGGCGCCACTGTTCTGGAACGGTTCGACAAGTATTTCGATCCGAATGAAGGAAATGCACCGCGCATTGGCCTGAAGACCATTCCGGAGGTCAATGCGCGCATGGCCGCCCTGGAGGCCGGCGAAATCGACTGGATGGACGGTCTCTCGGCGGAAAGCGCGCAGCATCTGAAAAAAGTCGAAGGACTCGAGGTTTCGGAGCGCAAGACACTGTACGTTTGGTTCATTTCGCTCGATATGCGCAACAAACCCCTGAGCGACGTCCGGGTGCGTCAGGCCTTGAACTATGCGGTGGACAAGGAGTCCTTGATCCGCGACGTTCTTAGCGGAGCTGCGGAACGCTCCTATTCGCCTCTCTCCAAGCAGTTTGGAGATTTCTATGCCGGCGATCAGGTCAAACACTACGACTATGACCCGGATAGGGCGAAGGCCCTGCTCAAGGAAGCGGGTTACCCGGACGGTTTCAAATCGACGATCTATACGAACACCGGCCGGATCGGTCAGATGAAACCCATCGAGATGTCGCAGTTCATTCAAGCCAATTGGAAAGCCGTTGGCGTGGACTGTAACATCGAGGCGTCCGAGTGGAGCGCCTTTGAATCACGGCGCCGTAAGGGTGAATTCCCGATCGCTACTCGTGGCTGGACACCTTCCACCGCCGATCCGGACGGCCTCGTGTTCCAGAATTTCCATAGTTCGATGGTACCTCCGACCCAACGCAATGTCGCCTTCCTCCAGGATCCGGACGTCGACAAATGGTTGGACCTCGGCATGGGAACGCTGGACATGGCAAAACGGACCAACGCCTTTGTCGAGGCCCAAAAGCGGATCGCTGAGTTGGCACCGTGGGTCTTTATTTGCCACGAAATTACCTTCGAGGCGTACAACAAAGACCTGATGGGTTACAGGGTCCATCCGTCCGGACGCGGCAGGTCTTTGACCTACGCTTACAAGGTATGATCATTCCGATGGTCACCTAACGGTAGCCATCGATTAGGCGGTGGCGGCTCGCTTGGAATAAGCGAGCCGCCATTGACCAAGATGTCAAGTCCATGCGTGATTCGGTCTACGATAAGAGCTGTCGACCAAGTGACAAAAACAGATGTGATCGGCATCAGACGCCCCAATCTTTCGGAGTGAAAACGAGAGCGTTATATGTACAGCTACTTGTTTAGACGTTTACTCCAGACCATACCCGTGATGTTTGGGGTTTCGATCGTCGCGTTCCTTATCATTCATCTTGCGCCCGGCGATCCCGTTTTGATGCTCTTGCCCCAAGAGGCAACCCAAAGCGACATCGAGGAAATGCGCCGCTCGCTTGGATTGGACCGTCCCCTGGCCATCCAATATTTCTCATGGTTACAGAGCGTTCTTTCGGGAGATTTGGGGCAATCTCTTTTCACGTCGCGCCCTGTAATCGTCGAGGTTCTTGAACGTTTTCCGAATACCATCCTGCTGACCGTCACCTCGATTTTCTTGGCCATCGTATTTGGAATGCCGCTGGGCATACTGGCCGCCGTCAAGCGCGGTAGCTCTTTGGATACCGGCAGCATGGTCGCGTCGGTTATCGGCTGGAGCATGCCGAACTTCTGGATCGGTTTAATGTTGATCATCGTTTTCGGCGTATGGCTCAAATGGTTACCAACCAGCGGCATGTACGATCTTATGGCCGAGGAAAGAACTCTTTTAGATTTGCTGCGTCACTTGATTTTACCTTCATTTACGTTAGCGGTGAGTCATATGGCCTACGTGGCGCGATTCACCAGATCCTCCCTTCTTGAAGTTCTCAATCAAGATTATATCCGAACCGCCAGGGCCAAGGGCCTGCGCGAGCAGTTCGTTGTCCTCCGCCATGGACTGCGTAATTCTCTTATCCCCATCATCAGCGTTCTCGGTGTCACCATTGGTCATCTTCTCGGAGGTGCGGTTATCGTCGAAGCGGTGTTCGCTTGGCCGGGTCTCGGCAACCTGATGATCAAAGGGATTTTCGCGCGCGATTTTCCACTTGTACAGGGTGCGATGCTGTTTGCCGCGGTGACGTTTATTTTTGTGAATTTGGTTGCCGACATTTTATACGCAGTCGTCGACCCGCGAATTCGCTACCAATGAAGCCAGTGACGCTTCCCGAGTGGGCTAAAAAATAATGACGACGGTATTAGAAGCTTTCGATGATAAAACGGATGCACCTGTCAAACAGGTGCCGTTTTGGCGACGCCTTGCCCGCAGAAAGGCATCGACTGTTTGCTTCGCTATTGTTTTAACCATCGTGTTGCTGGCTGTTCTTGCGCCCATATTGCCCATTCCCGACCCCAACGAAATCCGCTCGGCAAACAGGCTCGTCGGTCCGGGCGAAAAGGGATACCTGCTTGGCGCCGACGAACTCGGCAGGGATGTTCTGAGCCGCCTGATCTGGGGTGCTCGAGTGTCGTTGATGGCGGGCTTTGGCGCATCGATCGCCGCCCTCCTTTTTGGTGGCGCCATTGGCCTCGTCGCCGGCTTTTTCGGAAAATGGGTCGATACGATATTGATGCGCTCAACGGATGTCATTTTGGCTTTTCCGAGCATCCTGTTGGCCGTTGGGGTCGTTGCCGCGCTTGGCCCTGGATTAAATAACGCCATGATCGCGGTGGCAATTGCCGGGTTCCCACTCTATGCCCGTGTCGTTCGCGGATCAGTCCTTAGTGCGCGCGAAAACACCTACGTGGAAGCGGCGCGATCCATCGGCGTCAGCAACTTCCGCATCATGTGGCGTCATATCCTGCCCAATATCCTGGCGCCCATTATCGTGGCGCTCTCTCTCGATGTGGGGATCAAGATCGTGATCACGTCCAGCCTCAGCTTCCTTGGGCTGGGGGCGCAACCCCCGACTGCGGACTGGGGCAACATGATCGCATCGGGAAAGGACTATATCCGGGTTTCAGCCCACCTTGTGATGATGCCCGGGTTCGCGATTTTCCTGATCGCGCTTTGCCTGAATGTGGTCGGAGATCAACTGAGGGACGTTTTGGATCCTCGGCTGAAGAATACCTAGCGCATCGGGCAACACCCGCGCAAAGCCTCCCCGTGGAAGGTTTGATACGGACCCTGGCCTCCAATACGGAATACGGAATGAGAGGGGAAATATAAATGGCCGAAGAGCGCAAACTTCATGTGGCCTTCAATTGGGTCATTTACATGGCGAGCTCGTTTCAACCGCCCGAAGAGTGGTTCAAGACCATCGATAGGTCGACAGGTCCACTGTTGGACATCTATGACCGGCATCGGCGGGTCAAATCCAATTTCAGCGTCGGCGGGTGGGTCGCGCGCTGGTTGAGCGAAAACCGGCCGGATTTTGTCGAGCGGCTGCGCGGCGGCGTCGCTGAGAAACGGTTCGAGATCGTCAACCGGCCGTACTTCCACGCGACCATGTCCATGCTCGCCTATGACGAGGCCGCCGATCAGATTCAGAGAAGCATGGACATCAATGAGCGGATCTGGGGCGTCCGCCCGGTGGGCGCGCATCATAATGGATGGCCATGGGACCCGGTCACCGCGAAAGCCCTCGTCGATAGCGGCGTGGCGTACCAGCTCCTCGCCAATTGGCAGCTTGTTAACTACACCGATCCGCCTCTCAACGACCTCGAAGCAACCTATCGTGCCGCCAAGCTTCGCACGATCGAGGAGTCCACGATCTCTTCCTTGTTTGTCTCCTTCTCCCGCGACGATATCGGGATTCCGCAAGACGTGTCGCCGCTCCATTTCCTGAAGGTTCTCTCTGGAAAAAGGCCGGTCGATCACTTCAAGCGGGGCATTGAACGGATCCAGGAGTCAAACACCGAAGGAGATAAACTGGTTCTCCTGTTCAATGATTCCGAGGTCTTTTGGCGGGATCCCCATACCGGCGCCACCGGCCTCACTCAGCGGGAGATGGAAGATCGGTTCGAGGAAATCCTGAGCTTCCTGGAAGACTGTCCCTATGTCGAATTCACGACATGTCAGGACTATCTGAAGAAGTTCCCGCCGACCCAAACCTATTTCCTGCGGCCGAGCGTTTCGCCGTTTTCGCCTGGCCAGGGCTTCGATGCCTGGGCCGACGGCGCCTTCAAGCAGGCCTACAATCTGAACATCCAATGCGCGCGGGCCACGGAGGACATCCACATCACGGAGAGCGTTATTCGTCTCGCCGAAAAAATGGGCGCGGATGTCGAACCAGCGAAGAGCATTCTGGAAAATGCGCGGGAAAACCTGATGCTATCCAAAACCGCCGTTGGTCGCGCTTTGGCGCCGCGAGAGGCCGTTAGCATCTGGTGCGCTGAATACGCTCTTTCAGCCAGCCGTGAAGCCAGAAGAGCAATCGATGCAATCGAATTTCCGAGTTTCCTCGGCGGAAACGGAAAGACAAGCGGCGGGAGATCGTTATGAAAGATGAACTTTTGGTGGGCGTCCAACTCTTTCCCTTCACCTATCTTCACGAGGGCGTCGAACAAACCCTTAAGCGCCTGCGCGAATGGAGCGCCGTCAACGCGATCATGCTGGTTTCCGCGAACAGGGGCGAATCGAAATACGCCTTCGGAAAGCGTTGGGATTCAGGGCATGAGAACGTTTTGGGTCCATACAAGGCGAAGGGAGGATTTTACAGCAACCCGCACCTCGATCTCTACGACGGCACGGCTCTGAAGCCCGTCAAATGCCCCGAGGAAGGCTTGTCCGATATCGATTCCCTTGACGTCACCATCGACGCGGCGCGGCCGTTGGGCCTGAAGGTCTATGCGATGATCTTCGAGGCGCTTTACGCCAACCAACCCGAGGCCCTCTACAAGAACACGGCGATTGCGCTTGCCCAAGACGTTTTAGGGCGGCCCGCGATGCAGGGGTGTTACAACAATCCCCACTACCGGAACTTTCTTCTCGCGATGACCGAGGATCATATCCGCAACTATGACATCGAAGGGATTTACATCGAGTTCGAGGGATGGGGCATGCAATCCCCCTCCTATTTCTTGGGCTTACCTAACAAGGGAATGCCGATCTGCTTCTGTGATCACTGTATGGATGCGGCGCGAAAACGCGGGTGGGACGGCGATAGAGCGAGAAAGGGTTTCCTTGAACTGATTGAACGGCGCGGCGCCCCGGATGGGATGCCAGATGACGGAGCGTTCGTGGAGTCTCTCCGCATCATGCTCCACTATCCGGAAGTTCTTGCTTGGGAATCGCTTTGGATGCAGACGCGCCAACGGATGTTCCTCGAAATCTATGGGACGGCGAAGGCGATCGATCCGGACAAAAAAGTAGGCTGGAACGTCAATTCGCCGGTCCAGACCATGCCGGTCGCGAGGGCCGCCTACGATTACGGAACCGCTCACAATTATTCGGACTGGGTGAAACCCAACGTTCACAACGCCTTCGCGGCCGGAATGTTCGATCAAAGCGTCCATCGAATCCATCATGGCCTTCTGCCTGATACGCCGCGTGAAACGGTTATGGACCTGCTACTGAATGTCTTTGGCTATGAGCCGCCCTTCGAGGCCGAACCTTTCGCCCGTGAGCGCTTTGGCACAAAGACCCGGTTCGGCCCTCAGTTTGTGGAGCACGAAACACTTCGAATCCGCCGGAAGGTACAAGGGCGTGTTCCTGTGTATGTCGGGTTGGATGTCGAGCCTCCGGTTTCGAAGGACGCATCAGATTCCCTTCGCGGGATGGAGGCGAGCGTGAATGCCGCTCTGAACGCGGGGGCGGAAGGCATCATCATGGGGCAGTTCTATCATGACTGGCCGAGGGAAAGTCTTGAGGCGGTAGGGCGGGCCATCCGGGCGCGTGCCTAGTTTTCTTAGTATCCGAGCTCTTTATCGACAACATTCTCAAGCGGTTCTCCGGCCATGTATCGCGTGAGATTTCGCAGGAAGATCCCAACCGCTTTGGTGGGTTGTCGCGCCGTTATGAGGGATGATGATCGTGTTCGGAGCGTCCCAAAACAGGCTATCCGGTGGCAACGGTTCTTCCCCGTGGGCATCCAACCCGGCCCCAGCAACCCAACCTTCGTGGAGCGCACGCAGCAGCGCGTCCTCGTTGGCGATGCCACCGCGCGAAAAGCAGATGAAGTAGGCCGTCGGCTTCATGGCACGGAACGCGGAGAATCGTACCGACAGTTCGAATCCCGCTCGAAAAATGAGTGAAAACAAAGACTTGGCGGCGGGCCGTGCGCGATAAAAATGCGAACTAC
>JANQMY010000411.1 GCA_028279895.1 Alphaproteobacteria bacterium | reverse complement strand
GAGTCCCTCGATGCAGTCCTCGATCAGCTCCTCGGGCCGGAAAAGTGCCGGGCCAGCTTCGGGGTACAGATCTGGCCGCGACGCCTTTTGTAGCAATGCTCGCCGGTTTCGCCGCCCACCGTCTTGTAGCTGTAACAGACCTCGTCGTGAAACAGCTTGCGGTAGTATCGGCTCTCCTTCCGCAAAGCGCTTGCGACGCAATGCAAGGAGGTCGCGACTTTCAGCCGGAACGCAAAAGTCCTCGCAAACATTGCGCTGCCCGAATCAACTTTGATGGCGTATGACTCACCGCAAAGTACGGAGTCTGCTCGGCGCCAAACGCGCGAAAAAAACGCTCCACGGGCTCGATCATCGAACCCTCGAAATCGAAGCTTTTTGTAACAGTGCTGGCAAACTTGATCGCCTCCCACATGCATAGGCTGGTCGCCCCACTCTTGCGCAGTTCCGGATCCCCGCCCCCCATTAGATAGTAGGCACTATTCGCATCCCAAACGATATAAACCCCAGCATGTGCTCGGCCTTGTTCATCTTCGGCAATAAAGATTTGCCGCGCATTGCGTCGCTGGCAGGCTTCATCGAGCCTTTCGACGAGATCCCTGGCGTAGGGTAAATCTTTTCCTTGACGTTCGAAGGTCTGCACATTCAAACGAAGAAAAGCATCGAGCCCCAAATCTGTTCGCACCTGCAAACCGAAACGTCCTCCTGCTTTTCGAATATCTCGTCTGATGTTCTCCCGAAATCCACTCCAGAGCTCTTTTTCATCGCAGATGTCTGGCAACCGGTAAGTGTAGCGCGTCGTTTGCGAAAAACCGGCCCAGTAAAAAGGGAGCCAGTTCGTCTGACTGTGATGCCAGTTTTCGCTGAAATGATCGTATCTACATAGTGCCCCAATCAGTTGCTGCATCAAGTCCTTCTGACGAGCCAAGCGGGACGCCTGCTTCGCACCGGTTTCGCGTAGCCAGGGGCCCAAGGTTTGAGTCAGCGGTGGATGGCCGAGCGAGACCCGTCCCAACCTAAGCCGAATCACATACGGCATTGACGCAACAATCTGACCCCCGCTTTCCACCAGCGCGACATCCCAGTGTTCCTCTCCCGCCAGGGCATCAAGCCACCAAGCTTGACTGAAAATCGGAATCGAGGGTTCCGATCCGCATAACACACGGTACCGATCCTTACCTGTCACGCAGCAACGCTCCAGTTCCCGTCATTGGCAGCCGTTAGTACCAAAGCCCGACCCTTTGAATCGAAACAGCGCCCGATAAGCACGGACCTGTCCGCTCGGGCAGAGCGAGCCAATCGTCCAGGCGGGTCGCGAAGCGGTTGATGGTCACCTCGTTCGGGCCGTAGACAATGCAAAAGTGCGCGCCGCCGGTGCGCTCCCGGTCGTCTTTCTTCGACATCGGCACGGGTCAGCCTGACTTCGTTGTGGAAGTCGGTCATCTGGGGTAAGCAGGTGTCGTCGAGAATTGTGTTGGCTTGTCGCATTTGCATTTCAAGCTCCAGCCGATTCGGAGGCCGAGTAACTGCATAGAGCTTCGTAAAGCTGATTGTCGATACGCACTGTGTCCCTTCGAGAAAACGACGCCGGCAAATTGATCTCCCGCCATTTCACATCACATCCATTGCGTAAAATGAATCGATGTAACGACTCAACCACGGCGGCCGGATTCCTACAGAAGTCTTCATAGACAATATCAAAACGCCTTGAAAGCGAAACCTTAGCCGCCTGCATATCCGCATCGATCGTTTGATGCGTATGCCGAATTTGCTCTATCACTTGCTCGTGTGGCGGCAGGCTCTTCAACCTTTCCACTTCAGGCGGTTCAACCGACAGCCAGGGCTGATAGGTGTCAAAACGCTTGTATCGCGCCTCCAGCAAAGAATGCCCATTCTCCAACTCGTCGCGATGCGTCACGATAAACAGACTCTCGGGCAAGTAATGCGCGATGGCCTGAATACGCAGCGACGCATACAGGTTCTTGAAAATAATCGGACGATCGAAAGCGTTGGTCAGCGATGCAACCGAGCGACGGAACGCGCGCATCTTTTCGGGATCGACTTCATCGAGCCGCATGTACGGCGGTCTGCGACGGAAGAACCGATACCACCACTCACCACACTCCGCCGGTGCGTGCCAACCGTCGGTTACACCATGTCGCGACTGGTAATCGGAAGTTGGCCGATTGCGCGTCGGATGAAACAGCCTTTCCGCTAACGCAGGCGCTCCGAACCACTGGCAATGGCGATTGCTGATATAACCGACATCCAGCGCATCCGTGATGACCTGCACCGCCAGCGTACTGCCGGAGCGTGGCGCGCCGAGGAAAAAGATTGGCGGGTGGCGCAGCGGTTCGTCCGGGTCCAGCGCCAAGCCGTACTCGACATGCCTGAGCAGATGACGATTGGCGAGGCCAAGGGCGCGTCTGGCGTAGTTTGCCGGATTGAGATACTTCTTCATCGGGCACTTTGGCTAAGTATTCGCAGGTCAATGCTCTCCAAAATATGATGAGCATTCACTCCATTGACGTTGTATCCAGCAACAATCATTTCACGATATTTAGGCTCTGGATACCGCCCCCACCAACCCAGTGATACCGGAACACCTGGCACGCCACTTCGGCCAAATTTTCCTAGAACATATTTTACCGGAGGTTTCAGAATCGCCACCCGATTCGAAACTAACTTCAACAAATACTGTATGCGAGAACCATCTGACGCATTTCGTAACTGAACTTCTACACCGACAACGTTTTGCTCTCGAAACAGCTGCGACACATAAGCCAAATACCACTCCCGCCCCTTCCGCAACGCCAGCGGCACGCCTTCCCAAAAACGCATGAATTCCAGATCCCATAGTGGCATCCACCAATCGTAGCCATAGAATTCATAGACACGTACGGAGTTGCAGATGAACTTGGTTTGACGTTCTTGCCAGTCCCATTTCTCGAAGCCGTCGGCAAACTCCCAGGGTTCCGTGCATTGGGTCCGCTCGGTCCGCTTACGAATGCGGGCACGCCACTGCACTGGTGTAATCGAAAAGAACTTCATCGGCGCTAGGTTATAGTGCTTGCAAAGAATCGCCCGGTCAATGTCTTCCAAATCAAAAACCGTGCGTTCAAAAGCCTCGTTTGGGATATGACTGCCGGCAACGAAATCGCCAGAGTGTCCCGGAACAAAGATCGCGTCCGCCTCGACCACCCCACCTTGCTTCAGCTTCTTTACGGCTAGCCAGTCCTGTACATGCGCGATGCTGGTCCAGCCGGAGGCCCATTTCTGATACTGCCAGCGCTCGGCGGTCTGCCAGGCC
>JANQMY010000400.1 GCA_028279895.1 Alphaproteobacteria bacterium | reverse complement strand
TGTTCGACAGGGGGTTGCCCCAGACCGGTGAAGCCTACACCACGGAACTGGACCGGCTGGATCAAGCCCAGAACGAAGCGCGACTTGCTGCCGCTCAAGAAGCGGTGAGGGCGGGGCGTGACGAACAGTCGCGTCTGTTCGGCCAGGGCATTACCGCGCGGCAGATCGGTTTTGGCGAGGCGGCGCAGAATGCGAACATGCAACAGCAGGCGCGCCAGCAAGCGATTGCGGAAGCGGCGCAGAATGCGCAACTGGCGGCTGCCGGGCGCCAGCAGATGATCAATGATCTCTTGCTCGAACGCGCCCAGCCCTTCAACGAACTGTCCGCCTTCCTGCAAGGCGCGCCGGCCCTGCCCATTCCGCAAGCGCAGCCGCTTGCCCCGATGACAATTCAGCCGCCTGATGTTTTAGGGGCGCATACGTTGAATGCCCAGATGGCCGCCCAAAACTATCAAACTCAGTTGGCGAATCGCCCCAACGTTCTTGGAACCGTGTTAGGCACTGCCGGCTTGTTCGGTAGTAGTGGCTTGGTTCCGGGATTGAAAGGCCTATTTAGTTAGTTGCTCGAACCTCAATCAAAGTCATCTTCGCATGTCGGATAAAGGAGGACTGCAATGGAGAATGGCGAAATTCGGTTGGTGATCCATAACTGAGTGAAAAGATCCACGAGACAATTGGTCATGCAGTTATTGAGGTGCCTATCTCGTCTTGTAGAATGCAAAACTGCAACTTCAAGGAGATGTTACGTATGACTTGGATATTAGTTGTTTTAATGCTCTCCACCACGTCTGACGTTGAAAGAGTCGCTTCCTTTGAGAGCAAGGAACAATGCGAACGTGCGGGGCAAGAAATCAACGATGTGTTTACCCGTAGCGGCAAGGTGAGATACGTCTGTATTCAAGGTAAGTAATTCTCGTATCGACTGTTTACCGTCTCGTTGCGCGTAAGTTGATAACTTTTTTGCGTCTATGTGAGGCGCTCCATTGAGAAAAAAATCCAACGGTCTTTCAGATCGAGAGCTCAAAATCTAAAACCGGCCGCGGTTCTGTGCGCCGGTTTTTCTTTTGTCCAAAAATCGGAGAATGCCCATGCGCGTCCGTGGTCCCACCGACCGTCAGCCGAAACCTGTTTCGCCCACTCTTGTGGCCGCTGTCCGTCCAGAAGTTGAATTTGCCCTTTCCGAAGAAGAGCTTCTAGACTTGGTGGCGAGCGGTGCGGCGTCGCCGGAAGAAGTCATGGCTCTCGGCGCCTTGATGGACCGTTCAAGCGCCTTGGCCGATGCCGCGCCCGCCCGCCCAAGCGATGAGACACTTGCATTGTCTGTCGAAGCGGCGATCCGGGAGGGGGCCGACGCCCATCAAGCGGCCGAAGCGATCGCGAACGAAAGCGTACAGAATGTCCTTGCGCAGGCTCAACAAGCAAGAACCCAGTTAGAACGGGCGATACCAACTGCTGAACAACGAAAAGCCGCGCGGCACGGCATCAATCGGGGTAAATCGGCGGCCCCTGATGACCCCAACGCCCTTCAAGAAGCATTGCAGGGCGCCTTAGAATTGATGTGGGACGGCACGCAGACCCTGGGCTCCCTCGACGGTTGGGAATTGGCCGTTGCATTGGGGGGCGTGGGGGTTGTGACAGGAGGCTTAGTCAAAACTGTCGTGATGGAATTGGCACCGGCATTGTTTGACGCGTTTATCGACGGGGGTATCGAGAAATATACGAAGCAGTTGGCGGACCAGATTGTGGCACTCGCCTATAACACAACGGTGGAGGGCCTTGAAAAGCTCGACCCTGAAGTTGTCGCCAAAGCCCAAGTCGGCGCCGAGGCGATTACCGCGATCATGTTCTTGCCGCGTCGCAAAGCCGCTAAAGCGATCAAGCGTTTGGCAGGCCGAGGAAAGAAGGGTCCGAAGAAGCCCGCGGTGGAAAAGGTGGATACACCGGACACGGTACAACCGCCGAACCCGCAGGTGCAACGCTCTGTCACGCAGGGGTTAAAGAAAGTCGATGGTCCTGAGGGGCCGCAACTCCAAAAGCCGTCGGCTCAACCGCCCCTGCCTCGTGGCGGAGGGCCGCTGTCCCAGGCGCAAACACGCATGACCCGCACAAGAGGTGGGGGACAGCCGCGACCGAGTTCGCGGTTTAGTGGTTCGAACGGTTCCGACAACGCCACGGGAAGTTTAGGTGCGGTTTTGTTGGATCCGCAAACAAGCGCAAGACTAAGTGGCGTATACAGCGGCTTGCACGAAGGCTTTCTGATGGCCGGTGAAGGCAAACTGGGCAGTCTGGAGAGCATGGGGAGAATCGTAACTTCCGGCTTACTCGGCTACGCGGGAGGCCGTGGCGGAAATATGATTAATCGTCGTCTTGCGGAAAACGGCCCTGTTCTTAGAGCGGGTGCCAATGTAGGACTCGGTGCGATTACTGGTGCCGCTGGAGGCGGAACCTCAGCGGTTATGAGTGGCGAACCTGTCGGTTCTGCTATGGGATGGGGTGCGTTGGGAGGAGGACTCTCCGGTCTATTGGGATCAGGCGGCGGGGAGTTTATGGGAGCAAGGGCTGGCGGAATGCAAAATCAGTGGTTATCAGATTTGGGTCAAGGCTTGGCCATTAGCGCCGGAAGTACTGGATCGCTTTTGGCTGACTATTTTGCAGGAAGAAGCGGACAGGAAAAACGACCCAAGGCAGATCCCTATACATGGAATGATTTGTTAGATGACTTGCCAAATATTCACTACATCATGAGAAACGCCCAATAAACAGTCTGTCGAGAGTTGTCTTGTTGTGGTGTTTTTAAGACCAGCAAAGAGTAAAGTTTACTGACTTTGGTTAGCTGGGAATTCATAAGAAAGATGACTTGGAACCGACTTTTTGTGTTATGCGAGCTCCTAATCGATCTTGCATGGACGATTTTTGTTGTAGCTTTGACAGGCGGTTGGTTAGTTGGGGCTAAGCCATATTTGGAGGAGTATCCTTCTAACATTTGGCTGGTTTTTGCCCTGACCGGAGTTGCACTGATGGTTTCGGTTTTCTGGATCAGGTCGAGTTCGATCGAGGTTTTTCAACATTCGAAGATGTTGCGCAACAATGATCCTAGTGTGAGACTGAAGTATACTAACGACTCGCTGAAACTTAAGATAATCTGGGCTTCGTTGCTCTTTAAGTTTGCCAATAAACCTGTGGCGACTTTGATCTCGATCCTTGTGGCATTAATACCGTTACTGGCGGGCACAGTGATAGCCGCGGTGGTCTTGCCAGCGGCGATTGGATCTTCAGCTGGGGGAGCTGCTTCTGTCTTATCGATCGTTGTTGCCTTCACTGCAGCGATAATCGGCCTTTTGTCATTTTCAGTCATCTCGTTAGCAAGCATGCTAGCCGAGTTTTGTGCAGCATACGAACGATGTACGGAAGACAATAATCAATAGACTCGCGGGGAGAGATGAGAGCCTGTGACCAGGCATGCGTAGGCGCAACTGGTCTACGGCAAATTTTATCCGAACCAAAGGTGTTCTAATGGACGAATTCGATACCTCGCCCATGCGCGAAACCATGTCCGAAGTCTATGACCGGATGACGGCAGAGACGGCAGAAGAAGATGCCGATCGCGAAGCGGATCAGGAATATCTCAGCAGTCTGAACGAAGAGGAATTCGCCAAGGAGACCCGCCGCCGCTTGGAGGCGATTTGGGACAAGCATCATGGGGCGGAAGGCGGGCATTCGACCGCGGCCTCCGACCATACGCCTCTGGGCTTGGATGCGGCGCCATCCCATTGGCCGGTGCAGGACCGGATCCGCTTTTCCCAGCTTCCAAGAGGCGCGCAAGAGATTGTTTTGAGTCAAGCGGGTGACCTGGAGCAACGCCTTCTCGACCAGTATGCCAAACAAAATCAGTCGCACGCACACAATCGTTGGGCGGGTTACCTTCAAGAACGGGGCGCGCGGGCCGACGTGGCGTTCGACGAACTGATGACGCTCGAATACACGCTGCGTGCCGGATCGCCGGAGCAAAAGCGGGATGCGGTGTGGCACCTGGCGAAGCACTACGGCGTTGATGTGCTTGGGCCGAGTATCACGCAGCAAAACCCCGCCGCGGCCATGTTGCAGCAACAGCTCCAACGGCTATCGCATCAAGTTGAAAGCGATGCGCAGATGTTGCGGCAAGGGGTTGGTAAATTGCAAGCCCGCATGGTGACGTTGTTCAGAGATAAGACCGTAAACGGACAAAAGGCTCACCCTCACTTCGATGCGGTCCAGGAGGATATGGGCCGCCTGCTTCAATCGGGCCGGGCGCGTGGGCTGAAGGACGCCTACAATATTGCCGTGTCCATGCGGCCGGAACTCCGCAAAAAGGGCTGAGGCCCCCTTTCTTCAAACTGTCTACCAGAAGGATAACGCTATGCCGTGGAATGGATCGGGCACGTTCACCCGTGCCCACAATTGGTCTGCTGACCGCGATGCGGGCGGCACCTCCGCCATTATCGATGCCGATAAGATGGATGAGGAGTTCGACAATTATAAAACGGGCTTGGAAAAGTGCCTGACGCGGGATGGGCAAAACAATCCGTTAGCGGACCTTCCGATGGCCGGGCAGAAGCATACGGGCGTGGGCAATGCGGCGGCGCGCGATCAATATGCGGCCGTGGGCCAAGTGCAAGACCAGGCATTCACGCATGTGGCGACGGTGGGCGGTACCGCCGATGCCATTGTGCTGACGCCGGTGCCCGCCATTTCGGCGTATGCCGCCGGCCAATCGTTTTCGTTTAACGCCAGCGGGGCGAACACCGGCGCAGTGACCGTCGACGTGTCCGGGCTCGGCGCCAGAAATGTGACCAAGAATGGCGTGCTGGCCTTGGCCGCAGGCGACATCGCGGCGGGCGCCGCCATACGGCTTCAATATGACGGGACGAGGTTTCAACTGGTGTCGCCGCACGCCGGAGACACCGACAATGTGGCCGGGCCGGCCAGCGCTGTGGATGAGCGGATTGCCGTGTTCGACGGTACGTCCGGCAAGCTGCTGAAGGACAGTGGCAGCCTCCTCGCCGATCTGGGCGATGTGGATGGACCGGCTGTGTCGGTTGACGGCCGGATAGCCACGTTTAGTGGAACCTCCGGCAAGACATTGCAAGACAGTGGCAAGTCCCTGTCGGATATTGCCCCCATCACCACACGCGGCGACGTGATCCGGGGGGATGCCTCAGGCAACGCCGAGCGATTGGCTGTCGGTACAAGCGGCCAGGTACTGACGTCGGACGGGACAGATGTGGCTTGGTCGGATGCCCGCACCACCGCGCCGCCGATCGGAAACGTGCTGGCGCCTCACAAAGGGCTGGTGGTTAGGACCGTCGCCACAGCTACTGTGAGGGTCGAAGCGACGGCCGTTGTGGTGGAGGATTCTACCGGCAATACCGCCTCTGTGCCTGTCGGCAACAATGCGCATATCACCGCAAGCGGTTATGCTGGATTGGACACGGGCTCGGAAGCGGTATCTACCTGGTACCACATCTGGGTGATTTACAGTGGGTCGGCAGTAGGGGTTCTTCTTTCCACGTCATCTACCGCGCCGACAATGCCCAGTGGATTTACTTATAAAGGTTACGTCGGCGCGGTGTATAATGATGGGGCAGGGAACTTTGTCAACTTTTATCAGGTTGGGGACGCTACAGTTCGATCGGATGTTCTTGTTCTGTCAAACGGAAGTTCTACCAACTGGACGGCGATCAACTTGGGTGCGATTGTTCCACCGACGGCAACTGGGCTTGGCGGATCGGTTGGAGGCAACGATAACGATCTAGTCGACCTTCAAGTGAACCTTGCTGCAAACAGCGCTGGGTGGGGAAGAAAGTATCTGAGGCTTTTGCCGGCGTCGTCCGGTTCAGCATCGCATTTTCCCTATGAGCTGATCTTGGTTGAGGCTCAAACTATGTATTACAAAGTGAACGATGGTTTGGTAGATGCTGATGTGCGGGTAAGTTCGTGGCGATATTAGTGGCTGCTGCTTAATAATCAGTCGATTCTCAGTATTTGTGTTTCTTTAGCTTTAGTCCAAACTGCGTTTCTGAAGTTCTTCTCTAATCGTCGTTAGCCCTCGGTTGCCGAGGCGCTTCGAAACCTCAGTCGGCGTGGGGGCAAGTCCGCTTTTCAGCATAGCGTCAATAGCTTCATTCACCTCTAAACGTAGTGCTGACTTCGCCTTATGATATTCCTCTCTGGACATCAGAAATGGATTGTCCTCCGGATTAGCGCCGCGGGTGACAAAAGCCATGTATCTATAGATGGCTAGGCCCGTGATGTTTTGTGTTGCCCAGTCTTGATCGTCGAATCCTGGAAGGGCTCGCCACTCACTCCCGGGGTGGTTATCGGGCCAGTAATTGATCTTGCTCGCTAAGCTTGCAAAAAACTGAATTGTGTCAGGTTGGTTGATAATGTCTTCAACCACATATACCCCGCCCCGTTTCAACGAGGGAAACAAGTTTACAAAACTTGCTTTTATGGCGGAGGGTGTGTGAAGGCCATCATCTATGATCGCATCGAACTCTCCTCCGGTTTCGTCAACGAAGTTAGAGAGGAAATCGGCGTCCATTTGATCACCGATGTGAATCCTTCGTCTTCCACCGGCAAATTCAAGACAGTGGTCCGCGACGTCAATTCCATAGACGGTAGCGTTTGGGAAGTACTCCTCCCACATTTTTATTGACCGATCCGTCTCTACCCCGACTTCGACAATTTTGGTCGCGGATTCGCGGAACGGTGTGAAGTGCAGGTCATACCAACGCAGATAGTCATGATGTCTTTTGGAAGGTAAGTACTTGGCTCCGAGTTCCTCAAGGGGTGAAATCCTCTCCCGTTGAGAGGCTTTTGGGATTGGAGTTCGATCTTGTCGGCGCAGAATGGTGTCAACATCATCCCAGATAGACAGGTGTTTGCGCATGTGAAGTGCCCGCAAAAGTTTTTTGAATGAAGACAGTTGCATTACCCCCTAGCCCCGACGTTTCCTGATCTGGTGTGCATGATGATGGCTTTTCGATTTTGCATTGGGTGATGTGCCCCTCCTTTTACAGACTATAGGTTGTCACGCCAATCGCATTTTTTGTAGCTGGCGGGGCGCACGAAAAAACCTTTCCTTTCAGTGATTTCAGCGAACTCGAACGTTTGGAGCAGCGACCATGGTCACACGCCGCCGCACCACGCATATCATCGTTCATTGTGCTGCGACACCCCCGGACTTAGATGTCGGTGTCGCGGAAATCAAGCAATGGCATCTGGAGCGTGGCTTTGCGGATATCGGTTATCACTTTGTGATTCGTCGCGATGGCCGTGTCGAAAACGGCCGGCCGCTTCACATCATTGGTGCCCATGCGCGCCCCTGGAACGACCGCAGCGTCGGTATTTGCCTCGTCGGCGGCGTGGGCGAAGCAGGGGAGCCCGAAAACAATTTCGATGCGGCTCAATTCTCCTCCTTAAACGACTTACTCCTTAGACTGATCAAAAAATTCCCCGGCGTGGCGATTATCGGGCACCGCGACGTGCCGGGTGTGACGAAACGGTGCCCATCCTTCGATGTCAAGAACTGGTTGCGAAAGAAAGGAATTCTTTATGGACCCTCAAGCTAAGCCTTTTTGGGCAAGCCGCACCATTTGGGCAAACGTCCTTATGGTAGCCGGCGTCGTCTTGGAGAGCACAGGCGTCACCAACGTGCTCAACCCTGAAACTCAAGAATTGGCACTGGGTGCGATTTTGGGCGTCGTTAATCTGGTGCTGCGCTTTTTGACCAAAGAGCCGATCACTGTCACAGCGAGTCCACGGATTTCGTGATGACATGTGTGGGTGTGGCGCTCGCCTTGGGTGTTTTTCTAGTTGTGTTTTGGATCCGAGGCGAGCGCAAAAGAGTGCGTATGTTAGAACGGAAGAGTATTGAAAATGACCAACTACGCATACAATTGGACCGCCTGCGCACTGCCGCAGAGATCGACGTACATATTGATTCTCTTACTGATGATCAGTTGCGTGAGCGGTTGCGGCACTCGCCCCACCGTCGTGACTGACGGCTGTGATGTGTTTCGACATATCACATTTTCAAGCCAGGATACATTGGAAACGCGCCGAGAGATCGAAAAACACAATACCAAGTACAGCCAGTTGTGCGGTAGTTAGGAAATGGCGAGCGACAATGACATTCAACGGCGGATCGGCGGATTGGAAGCGCTGGTATCCAGCAACCGCGACGCTATCCACGAGGTGAAACGGTCCATAAAGGACCTTCAGGACACGTCTGTTGAAACGCAAAAGCTCATCTTATCCAGCAGTGAAAGCGTTAAGGGCGCAATCGACAAATTCGAGTTGGTAGAGCAATCACTGCATGCAAATGAAGAAAAGTCCATCAGCAAGACAGATGCTTTGGAAGCCCGGCTTGACCACGTGGAGAACCTTTTGTCCAAGCTTACCGGCGGTCTCGTTGTGTTGATTTGTCTGCTGAACGCACCGTGGGAGTGGCTGTTGAAGCTTATCCGCGCGCTAAATCAATAGCGGCGGCTGGCCCGGAACATTCAAGAAAGACAACAGGATGACAACTACCGACACTTATTTGGATGCCCCCCCATCAAAGCGCTCGGAAATGCGCCGATTCCAGGCGCTCAGCCTAGTGGTCGAAAGAGAAGACGTTCACCCGTCGGAGTGGCCCTTGCTGGCGGCGAAGATCGAAAAGTATCTGCTGGAAGGGCGTGCCCCGGACGAAGGGACTTTGCGATCGATCGATGGCGGTGTGCCAACGAGATAAGTCTTGAGGCGGTTTGTGGCCGTTAGGGGAGGGCGGCGCTCCGCGCACAACCCAATCTGGCAAATCCTGCGAACATCTGCTACCACTGCAAACCCTGCCATCGCAGCATTTTGGAGTGGCTTTCTCCCCAAGAAAACAAGAGCAGAAAGTTTGATGACCTCGTCAATCGAGCAAGAATTTAAATCGGGTATGAGGCTGCTGGCCGGCGCCGTTAGCCTAATCTCGACAGGGGGCAAAGGAGTGCCGCCGAAGGGTTTGACCGCGACGGCTGTCTGCTCACTCGCTGTTGAACCGCCGCGTTTACTCGCTTGTGTTAACAAATCGGCAAGCGCCCACGATGCGATCGACGAGAACGGTGTGTTTTGTATCAACGTGCTCAGTGAGTCGCAGCGGGAATTGGCTCATTTATTTTCTGATAATGACGCGATTGATCGGCGTTTTTCTACGGGGGAATGGACGCAGTTAACGACCGGCGCGCCGGTTTTAGAGGGGTCGCTTTGCAGTTTCGATTGTAAAGTCGCGGATGGGATAGAAACGGCCAGCCATACAATCTATATCGGGGACGTGGTCGCAATCGCGAACAGAGGTGCCTTGCCACCACTTCTCTATTTTGATGGTGACTACAGTACGTTAGCTGGCCTCTCCGCCTCCTGAACAAGGGAGCCTGTGCCCTCACTTTCTCAGCGCAGCCAAATTTGCTGATAGAGAATAAGTTCGCATTTTGAGAAATCTCATCAACTCATTGCGATCCGTGAATTGGGAGATCTCCTCCTGCCCGATAGGTAAGCCAATATAGAGGTCTACATCTGTCCCAATCCGCCGATAGACCTCGTTAAAAAGAAGCGAAAGCCGCAGTGTCGGACTCATGTGACTGGCGAGCTGAAAAAGGCGGCTGTTCTGACCATCGAAATAAATAGGAACGACCGGCGCACCGCTCTTCATGATGAGTTGAGATGTAAAAGGTTTCCAATCGGGATCAACCGCTCTTCTATGGTAGGGCTTGGGAACAGTCGAAACCGTGCCACCAGGAAACACGATAATTGTTCCCCCATCCGAAAGGTGGGTTCTGGCCTGCGCCCGAGTTTGTAAATTCGTACGCAGGGCAATCTTGTCTTCTCCAAAATCAATCGGCAACAGAAATGGCCGGATTTCCGGCGCACGATAAAGGACGCTATTTGTCAGAATGCGGAAGTCTCTGCGGACCTGAGAAATTAGGTAGCTAATGACAATGCCGTCGAGCACGCCAAACGGATGGTTTGCTACCACGACAAGCGGCCCCTCTTGGGGAATCGTGTGGAGGCCGTCCCGGTTGAAATTCACTCTCAGTTTGAGGTGTCGAACGGCCGCATCCCAAAATGTCTCGCCCGCTCTCGGGTTGGCCTGGTTCTCCAGATACATGCGACGCAGTTTGGGCTGGCCCGTTAAGCGTTCGATGGAGCGAATGACTGAACGCTTAATACGGCCGTCTGAGGGCGTCACATAAGAAAAATCGTCGATGTCTTGGGTGAGTATATTTGCGTTTTTCATCTCAAACAGCTTTTGGGGGCCGATTTGTGGTGAAGAACTTTCATCCATGCCTTCTGCCGGATATGTGTAGCTGCCGCTCGTCTGCGGGATGGTTGCCCGAGTGCATTGTGCACATGTTTTAGGTCAGTGGCTTTTCCGACACGATGATACCATCCTTATCCGCGTAAAGATAATAGCCGGGCAAAAAGGAAACGCCCGCAAATTTGACGGGCTGATTTATTTCGCCACGGTTGGCCTTCTTGCTTTTTTTTGGGACATGCCCGATCGCCTTAACGCCAATTCTTGCCGTTTCTAACTCATCGCGGTCGCGCACACAGCCAAAGACGACAATGCCACTCCAGCCGTTCTGTTCGCCCAGAGCGGCAAGATTCCCACCCACCAATGCGCAACTGGTCGATCCGCCACCGTCTACGACCAAAACGCGTCCCTCCCCTTTCGATTCAAGCAACTGCCTGACTTTCGTATTGTCTTCGTAGGTCTTGAGCGTAACGATCGCGCCGTGGAAAGCGGCGAGGCCTCCATAGTCTGCAAATAGGGGTTCGCATACGGCGACCTGGCCTTCGTTTGCGTCACACAGATCTGTAGTTGGCGTCGTGGTCATACAGCTTTTTTTGTTACCTTTCCCGGTGCAGACTCAGCATGCGTGTATGCGAAAGCCGCCCAGATGAAGCAAGGCCGGGACCCTAGCGCGATGTCCAATTCATGTCTAACCCTTTGCGGTTTCAAGATCTGTTCGGCGGCTATTCTTCCTAACCTTCTGTTTTTACAGGATTTATAGGCGGCATGTGAATGGTTAACGCATTGAAACATGTAAGCGAGGCAGCTTACAGGTTAACCGCCCACTCAACCAAATCGATCTCGCGAGAGGTGGCGTGGGTTTCTCTCTTGTGGGGCTGCGCGACCCCCTCATCTTCGCCACTTCTGCTCTTGTTTGAATTCTTCGAGTCCTATCGCTAAAAGAAGCGCAAAGGATATCGAGATGAACACTACCGAAATAAGAAGACTGGGCGAGGAGTTCCCGTCCGCAGAGATGGACCACTGGAGGGAACTTGCCTCAAAAGCGCTGAAAGGGGCATCGTTTGACAAGGCTCTGGTAAGTCAGACGTATGATGGTATTGAAATACAGCCTTTGTACACGCAATCAGATTGGTCTCCTGGCACTGATCGGTACCCCGGGTTTGCTCCTTTTGTTCGGGGATTTGACGCTTTGTCGTCGAACAAAGGCGGTTGGCAAATAAGGCAGGCGATCCGAACCGCGGACCCGGTTCAAGCTAACGCGGATATTCTTAAGGAGTTAGAAGGGGGGGTGAGCTCCATTGAGCTCGTGCTGGACGAAGCGATGCGTGGTGGCCGTGCCGCTCGTCCTTCCGACGTCAAGGAATCCGTTGGGCGGGGTGGGATCGCCATACACCACTTGTCGGATCTAGAAGCTGTCCTCAACTCGGTTCACTTGGAAATGATCGAGATCGCCCTGGATGCCGGGATTGGCTATCTACCGGCGTCGCTCAGCCTAATTGCATTGTGTGAAAAAAGAGGGAGGGCGAATCGTATTCGGGCAAGCCTTAACTGTGATCCGCTTGGTGCCATAGCCGAAGGAGCTCGCTTCGATAGTGTTGAAGCTTGCATGTCGGACCTTTCAAGCTTGGCCAGTGTTGCCCAGCAACGGCTTCCGGAAGCGACAACGATAACGGTGAACTCTTGTGTGTATCACAATGCCGGTGCAACAGATTCATATGAGTTGAGTGTTTCGATCGCCTCCGCCGTGACTTATTTGAAAGCGTTGACCAATGACGGAATGAGATTGGAAGATGCCATGAAGCAGATCCAATTCACTGTCGCGGTGGATGCGGATCTGTTTCTTTCTGCTGCAAAGCTGCGGGCTATGCGAATGCTTTGGGCCCGTGTCGCCGAGGCGTGTGGTTGTCCGTCACCAAAATCGTCAATTCACGCCGTAACATCTGATCGTATGCTGACTGTATATGATCCGTATACAAACATATTGAGGAATACAACAGCAGGTTTTGCTGCGGTCATCGGCGGAGCTGACGGTATTACGGTCCAAGCTTTCGATAAGCTAAGTAATTCCACGTCGGCATTTTCAAGACGGATTGCGCGGAACACGCAAGCAATTCTTCAAGAGGAATCAATGCTCGCAAATGTGATGGATCCCTCAGGAGGTGCTTGGTACGTGGAGGTGTTGACGACTGAGTTGGCGAAGAAAGCGTGGGAAGGGTTCCAAGATATCGAACGAGAAGGTGGGGCTGTGGCTGCATTGGCCAGTGGAATCGTTTTCGATGTGATCCGAAAAATGAGACAGCAACGCGAGCATAACGTTGCTCGACGCGTAGAGACCCGCGTTGGGGTGACAGACTTTCCGGACCTTGCAGAAGAGCCGCCTTTTGGAAGTGAAACGGATACATCGCAGCTACGCGACGCGTGGCAAGGCATTGCTCCAAAGGAATGGCGAGACCGTTCGGCGAGGGGTGACCTGGATAGTATGCTTTCTGACGTCTCAAATGGGGCCCAGTTGCTGGACTTTGCGCCTCTAGGCAAGAACAGTTTGCAGACCCCCTTGGTAGTGTACCGGGATAGTGGACCTTTTGAGGCGCTTCGCAAGGTTAGCGATCAGCTCAAAGCGAACACGGGAAAACGTCCAACGATTTTCCTCGCCACCTGGGGTACACCTGCCGAGTTCACGGCCAGGATGACGTTTGCAAAGAATTTGTTTGAAACGGCCGGTATTCAAGCTGACATTAATGACGGGTTTGGGTCCGTTGAAGATCTGGTTGCCGCGTTTCAGGCAAGCAAATCGAGTCTTACTGTCATTTGTTCAAGTGACGACCGGTATGTTGAGAACGGGGCAGCCCTTGTTTCGGCCCTAAAAAACGAAAAGCCAACACGGCTATACTTAGCGGGAAGGCCCGCAAATAAGGAAGAGCTATTGTCTTTGGGGGTGGACAGTTTTCTTTTCGCTGGAATGGACGCCCTGACCGCGCTGCGTGATGCCATCGCGGCGCTAGGGTTGGGGGAGTAGAGAGATGGCCAGTTTACCTGATTTTTCTGCCGTCCCCTTCGAAACTGGGGACAATCGAGAACCGGCGAGCTTCGCAGCCTGGAAACGACTTGTCGATCAGTCTTCATCAAATGGGCAGGGCCCAACTGCGTGGCGCACTCCCGAAAGCATTGACGTAAAGTCGGTTTATGGTCCCGAAGATGTGGGGGATCTAGACTTTATTTCCGGACTGCCGGGCATTGCACCATATGGGCGCGGTCCCTATCCAACGATGTACGTTAACCAGCCGTGGACAGTTCGGCAGTATGCGGGGTTTTCGACAGCAGAGGAAAGTAATGCGTTCTACCGCCGAAACTTGGCGGCGGGTCAAAAAGGGCTTTCTGTCGCTTTCGATTTGGCCACACATCGCGGCTACGATTCGGATCACCCTCGCGTCGCCGGCGATGTTGGTATGGCGGGGGTGGCAATCGATTCAATTTACGATATGCGCACTTTGTTTGCCGGCATTCCTTTGGACCGGATGAGTGTGTCAATGACGATGAATGGCGCGGTGCTTCCGGTATTGGCACTCTACATTGTCGCAGCGGAGGAGCAAGGCGTACCGGCCGAAAAGCTATCTGGTACGATTCAGAATGATATTCTGAAAGAATTCATGGTGCGGAATACATATATCTATCCTCCTGCGCCCTCCATTAAGATCATCTCCGACATTTTCGCTTACACCAGCGAGAATATGCCAAAGTTCAATTCCATCTCGATCTCCGGTTATCATATGCAGGAGGCGGGTGCGACCGCCGACTTGGAGCTCGCATATACTCTGGCTGACGGTATTGAGTATGTACGTGCGGGGCTGGATGCGGGACTTCATGTAGACAGTTTTGCGCCACGACTGTCTTTCTTCTGGGCGATTGGCATGAACTTCTTCATGGAAGTCGCCAAGATGCGCGCCGCTCGTTTGCTTTGGGCAAAACTGATGAAGCAGTTTGCACCAGAGAATCAACGTTCACTTTCATTGAGAACGCATTGCCAAACGTCCGGATGGAGTCTAACCGCGCAGGATGTTTACAATAATGTGGTTCGTACTTGCGTCGAAGCTCTTGCTGCAACGCATGGCCACACCCAATCGCTCCACACCAATGCGCTCGATGAAGCGCTTGCTTTGCCGACGGACTTTAGTGCGCGAATCGCGCGAAATACGCAGCTTTTTATTCAGAAAGAAACGGGTACATGCCGGGTGATCGATCCTTGGGGAGGGTCATATTATGTTGAGCGTTTGACATATGATCTGGCTCAACGCGCTCTAACACATATTGAAGAGATCGAAGGGATGGGAGGCATGTCCAAAGCTATCGAAGCTGGCGTGCCGAAGATGAGAATTGAAGAAGCTGCGGCGCGAACGCAAGCTCGTATTGACTCAGGCCAGCAAACCGTCGTTGGAATCAACAAATATCCATTAGATGAGCCAGAAACAGTTGAGGTGCTCAAAGTGGATAATGAAACTGTTCGTACACAGCAGATCGAAATGCTAGAGCGTTTAAAGCAGGAAAGGGATTCTGCTCAAACGGAATCGGCGCTTACGGCACTCACCGCGGCAGCCCAAACAGGCGAAGGCAATTTGCTGGACCTTACAGTTAAAGCAGCTCGCGCGAAGGCGACCGTTGGTGAGATGTCTTCGGCTCTTGAAAAAGTATTCGGTCGTCACAAGGCGGAGATTAATGCGATCAGCGGCATATATCTGAGGGAGCTGGGAGATATGACTGGACCATCCCAGAAGATCAAGGCTTTACTGACTAAGTTTGAGGCTCAGGAGGGCCGGCGCCCGCGGATTTTGATCGCGAAAATGGGGCAAGATGGGCACGACCGCGGACAGAAGGTGATTGCGACAGCGTTTGCGGATCTTGGTTTTGATGTAGACATCGGTCCGCTCTTTCAAACTCCTGGGGAGGCGGCACAACAAGCGATCGAAAATGATGTCCACATAGTTGGTGTATCCTCGCTGGCCGCAGGTCACCTTACGCTGGTACCTGAGTTGAAGTCAGAGTTGGAGGCCAGGGGGCGCGACGATATCATGATTGTTGCTGGCGGTGTCATCCCACCTCAAGACTATGACGATTTATACAAAGCTGGGGCTCAAGCCATTTTTCCCCCGGGCACAGTCATCAGTGATGCTGTCGTTGAGCTGTTGGAGAAATTGAGTGAGGCACTCAATCATTCCGTAGACCAATGAATTGCGTTGATACACAAAAAGGCAGCTTGCGGTGACCAATCCACAGCGATCCCGACGCCGTCTCACACTGAAGCAATACGAACAGGGAATCGTTGGAAAGGATCGTTCTGCTCTAGCTCAAGCGATCACTCTGGTCGAGAGTTCTCACCCCGAGGACCAGAAAATGGCCCAGAAGCTGCTCACGCGCCTCATGCAAGAGGACCGGGACAGTCTTCGAATTGGTGTTACCGGTGTTCCGGGTGTTGGTAAAAGCACACTGATCGACGCTTTTGGAACCAATCTTACGTCGGCCGGGCATCAGGTCGCTGTCCTGGCGATCGACCCAACATCAAGCCGAACAGGTGGCAGTATTCTCGGCGATAAGACGCGCATGGACAAGCTGGCCACCGACCCGAATGCTTACGTGCGACCATCGCCGACGTCTGGGGTGTTGGGCGGAGTAGCACGCAAGACCCGCGAGACCATCACACTGTGCGAAGCAGCGGGTTTTGATGTCATAATTGTTGAAACGGTGGGCGTCGGACAGTCTGAAACACTGGTGGCCAACATGGTGGACTTCTTTCTGGTCCTTATGTTGCCCGGAGCTGGAGATGAACTGCAAGGGATTAAGAAGGGCATTCTGGAAATCGCTGACCTGATTGCGATCAATAAAGCAGATGGCGACGGTAAGCAAAAGGCCATGATCGCAAGCGGGGAATATCGTGCTGCGATGCATATCCTGACGCCGAAAGACGCTCGTTGGAACCCGCCAGTGCTCATATGCAGCGGGCTATTGAACGAGGGGCTTGGTGAACTGTGGGCGCAGATCATTCAGTATAAGGATCTTATGATTGGGAATGGAGCATTTGAAGCTAAGAGGCAACACCAAGCAGTAGCCTGGATGAAGGAGATGCTTGAATCACAGATTCTACAAGGTGTCTTATCGGACACCCATGTGCGCCGTCTCTTGGAAGAAATGGAAACAGAGGTCGCGTCGCGTAAGTTGACCGCCGTTGCAGCTGTCGAACGAGTTATGGACGTTGTAAGACATCGCGCGCCAATGTCCTAGATACACGGCGCACAAAAAACGCCCCCAAAAAGGGGCGTTTTGACTGTATGGTCTCCCCGTAAAGCGGGAATCATGTGGCGTGATCAACGCCCCTTGGCAGCGTCTTGATACTTCTTATTGTCAGGCTCTAACGCTGCGGCTTTCGCGAAATCTTCTTTTGACTGGCTGCCGTTATTGAGCCTTTTGTGCAGTCCCCCACGCATAAAGTACGCTGTTGCATAGTCTGGGTTAAACTCAATTGACTTGTTGAGGTCGTTGAGAGCTTCCGGCAGATTTTCTGCTTCCAGGTGATTGGCCGCGCGGTTGTAATGAAAAACGGCCATGTATTGGGGTTTGGCCGCTTCGTTCTGCAGAATCAACTGATCAGAGTTGTCGATCAGGTATGTGCAGGCGTCTATTCGCTTTTGGACGTTTCCTTCGACGCTAAGGCAAGTCCTAGCCGCTTGTTCCTGGCGCAGTTGCTCTGCTGATTTTTCTTCCGCAATCACCGCTGAGGTTGAAGCGAAACCAATTGTGGCGGCCGTGAGTACGCCAGCCAACCAAATTCTATTGCTCATAAGATTCCTCATTGCTTCCCAATACTGAAGTTTCCATACCCCTACGGGAAAACATAGTCGGAATTTCTCACGGTGTCATGCGCCAAGGATGTAAGATGACTAATTTGCTTGGCTAGGGGAGGAAATGTCCAATATTTCAATGGTTTAACTGGCGGTGCCGACAGATCGAATGGGGGTAGGGCTTGTGAGAGTATCGGGTGAAAAGATGTGCCGCTGGACAAGCAGAGCGTGAAGAACGGTCTTGGTCGCATAAGGGTATCTGCGGCTTTCGGCAAATTCTTACGAAGCGAGAAGAGCATGTGGAATTCTGTCTGCGTTCTTAGCTGGTCTTCTTGGAGCGCGGGCGGCTATGTTCGGACCCCTTTCAAGTCGGTGCACGGAGCACGATTATTCTGAAATGCAGTGGGGCGTTTGGGCAAAAACCTGGGTACCTTTGGTTCGATAGCAGTGTATAGAGTAAAGAGTAAGAACAACAATCGCGAGTGCCAGTTTTCTTTGCCCATAATGCGGGTGTGGTGAGGCGAGGGTATATGGGCTTTCGCTCCTCTAGATCCGAAAAATCAGTATAATGAAAGATAGAGCGGAAGGACGGATGGTACTTTCTAGGCGCCCCAAACCAACATTGCAGCAGCAAGTGTACGAGAAGATGCGGGATGCGTTACTTGTGGGTAAGTTACAACCAGGCCAGAAGATGACGAACCGCCAGTTGGCTGTTGCGATGAAAGTCAGCGTTACGCCGGTTCGTGAAGCCTTACAGCGGCTCGTCGCGGAACATGTACTTGGACTGCTTCCTAATGGTTCTGTCGTTGTGCCAATCTTGTCAGAGGCGGAGATTGCTGAGCTTCACAGAGTTACCAAGTCTCTCGAAGGTTTAGCGGCACGCCTGGGGTTGCGGAATGCAGACGAAGACTTCCTCGACGAAATCAGAGCTCAGTCCAGAATACTCAGAGGCGCATACGATCAAAACGACTGGCCGGGAGTAATTGAAGCCAACTATAACCTGCACTTCAAACTGTACAGGTTAGCGGGCGCGCCCTATCTCTTAACACTCATCCAAGGCCTTTGGATGAGAAAGGGTCCTCATTATACGTCGTTTTTTCGTGTGCATTACAACAAGTATCGAGGGGCGTTGTTGACGGATATAATTACGGCGTTTGAGGCAGGGGATCTGGAACTGGCCATAGCTGGATTCGAGCGTCTTATAGACCAAGAATTCGCAACCTGGATCTCATTGGCAAAAGAAAGTGCGCCGCCCGTCATCATTGACTCACCGATCGATAGATCAACATTCTGTTAACCTAACTTTCCGATGTGACCAATTCGGCCCAGTTTTAGGAATTGCGTCAATATTTGGGTAATTGCTTGGCGGATATTATGTCCGTGTCGTTAAAGCCTTGAAGGGTGAGCAGGGTTCGGCGGCGCGAAAACTGCCGTTTCACCACGGCTTCGCACACCGTAAGTCAAGGCGTTAACGCGGGACTAATCGTGTACTCATGCCTGACGTTCGGAGCAGACACCATGAAGTCGAGCCGTGCCGGCACAGCCTTTAATCGACGGCAAATTCTCGCTGGCGGTGCATCGACGCTTTGTCTGCTGCCTATGGCCCCGACGGCGCTCGCACGGGCGCCTGCCGAAGGGGGACGCCTCTTCGAAGATGTTTTGACCTACTACCAATTCGGACATCATCGTACCGGCAGTCACGAAAACCGCTCGACCGTCGATTGGGTTGCTGAGCGGTTGACGAAGGGCGGCATGCGCGTCTCGACGCCATATTGGCAGTTTCGATTCTTTGACCTTCAAGAGTATTCGCTTCACATAAGCGGCGCGCCTGTCGAAGCTTTCCCATTGTGGTTTCCTAAAGTCACGCCGGGCGGCGGTGTGACGGGACCTCTCGCCGTCTTTGATCCGGAAGGCACCGGAGAGCCGCTCGACGGTAAGATAGCGCTTGTTCCTGTTCGGTCCCTTGAAGTGCACGATCAGTCTCTTCACGTACGACGTATCAATGAGGTTGCGGTCCGCGGCGCGAAGGCGGCTATCGTGTGTAACCCGCATGTCGGTCTGGACCAGATCGAGCACCTTACTCAAGATGTGCCGGCCCCATACAGCGAACGGCCTTGGCCGATCCCTGTTATGAGCCTTGCGCCCAAGAATTACCAATCTGTTCTCAAGGTTGCTGTCGACCGGCAGGATGCTAAGATCGTTCTAACCGGAGAAGCCAAAGATCACGCCCAAGCACCAAACGTCATTGGACAGATCGATCGGGGCGGACCAAAGATCGTTATATCGACAGCCTTTACCGGATGGCTGTCCTGCGCCGGAGAGCGTGGCGGACCGTTGGCGATTTTTTTGTCGGTTGCGGATTGGGTTGCGCGGAACACGTCGAAAGGCAGTTATGTATTTGTTGCGCACTCCGGCGCTGAAGTCGGCTTTCGTGGTAGAAAAGACTTCGTCGACACGTTAGCCCCGCCACCCGGTCAGTCGGTGTGTTGGGTGGAGCTTGGCGGATGTACGGCGACCTGGCGATGGCAAATTTCCGACTTGGGACTCATCCGCGATGCGTCTCACGGAGGGGTTGAAAACTTAGTCGTATCGCAAGACCTCATGCCGCATGTTAGGTCTGCATTCAGTTCACTTCCGGGCGTTCGCCCGCGCTCCCATAGCGCGGCCGGTGAAATTCGTGACATTTTCCAAACGGGTTACCCTGCGGTTGGATTGTATGGGGCGAACTATTATACCCATGCAATTGGTGATGATCCCAAGAACACTCATCCCGAACTGCTGAGTGGCGTGGCAGCCGCGATTACTCAAACCATCACGGCGATGGAAGCCTCTTTGTCCTGAATGGTAAGCACGCCAACCTCAGTTCAAAGGTTGCGTCTCTTCCATGGAATCACAAATCGTTCGCCTTTGTGATGACCATCGATTGTTTGGACACCATATGTTTGCTGCAGAAGGTCGCCCCGCAGTATTTCTTGCGGTGCTCCGTCCCCCACCACTTTGCCATTCCCCATCATCACAATGCGATCGCAAAAGCGTCCCGCCAGTGTAAGGTCGTGTAAAATTGCAAGAACTGTGTTCCCATCCTCCGCATACTGTTTGAGAATCTCCATGACATGCAGTTGATGGTAGGGGTCAAGCGAAGCGATCGGCTCGTCGGCGATCAATATCGGCGCAGTGGCAGCAAGGGCACGTGCTAACATAACTCTGGCGTATTCTCCGCCGGACAATCGCGAAATTGAGCGCGTACGAAGTGCCGCGGTGTCGGTAGCCGTTAGAGCGCTTTCGATTGCGGCCTTGTTTGTTGTGGCCTCATAAGAAAGGCCTCCATAGGCAAAGCGTCCTAGTCCAACAACTTCCTCCACGGTGATCGACCAATGAACGGGCGCATCTTGCGGCAGGTACGACAAGACCTTAGCAAGTTCATTTCGGCGATACGCGGTCAGCCTTTTGCCTTGGATTGTGATGGTGCCCTCATCGGGCTCAAGCAGCCGCAATAAGGATTTCGCGAGGGTCGACTTGCCGGCGCCATTTGGGCCAACCACGCCCACAAAAGCACCGGGGGCGATCGATAGCGACAAGTCAGAAAGGATTTTCCGTTTCTCCAGCGTCACGTCCAGGCCTGTGATGTCGATAGCCGTCATAGGGTCGGTGTTCGCTTGAGAATCAGATAGAGAAAGAAGGGTACGCCGATGAACGATGTCAGGACGCCCAACATTAATTCTTGGTTTCCCGGCAGTATGCGTACCACAATGTCTGCGGCAAGCAGAAGAACTCCACCGCCAAGGGCGCTTGGCAACAAAAGGTGGCTTGGCATTTGCCCGACGAAAGGCCGCAACAAATGCGGTACAACCAGACCCACAAATCCGATCGCACCCGCCACAGCCACCGACGCGCCAACGCACAAGGTTGTCCCCATGATGACCATTTGGCGCACCCTCCTCAGCTCCACCCCCATGCTCTGAGCTACATCTTCCCCTAGAGCAAGCGCATCCAAACTCCGCCTGGATGCGAACAAAAACCCCCAACCGACCAGCATAAATGGCAATGACAGCCAAATATCCGTCAAGCTTTTGTCTCGGACCGAACCGAGGAGCCAAAAAATCATCTCACTAAGAGCGAAAGGATTCGGTGACAGGTTCATCGCCAATGACGTAAAGGCAACAGCTAGGCTACTGAGGGCAACGCCGGACAGAATAAGGGTCAGCGGTGTCGTGTCTCTCAAGCTGATCGCCAGAAGCACAATCATCGTGATACTGGCCCCGGCAATGGCTGCAAGGGGCGTTGCCAAGCTGAACGCCACGCCTAAGCCGAAATAGATTGAGATCACACCCCCCAGTCCGGCGCTGGCAGACACGCCCATGATGCCCGGTTCTGCAAGGGGATTGCGGAACAACCCCTGCAGTGCAGCTCCACTGATGCCCAAAGACGCGCCGATGACGATCGCGAGCAGCGTGCGTGGAAGCCTAATCTCTTGCATGATCACAGCGTTGATGGATTTGTCGTCAGCCAATGGCCAAGCCCAAAGCCCGTCAAGTCCGTCCACAATGCCAAGTGGCTGGTATCCGGCAAAGAGCGAAAGCCCAAACGCGATAACAAGGGCAATGCCGAGCGCGCCCAGTGCTTTGCGCCTAGGGACCAAGTCCTCGTTTGCACGGGTGGATGTCCCGCTATGGCCGTCGTTCGATGTCATGCGGAGCAGCTAAATCAAGTCGAGCCTTAGCGAGGGTTTCGATCACCCGGGTGACGAATGGGCCTGCGCAAATCCAGTCTGCGCTTTCGATTTCAATTGTGGGAGAGATTGCGATCAAGCGGCGATAGCGGGGATGCCGGGCAAACCCGCTTCGTGCCGACAAAGCGAAACGGTCCGAAAAACTCAATATGAAAACATCCGGCGGGTTGTGAAGAAGCGTTTCTAGATCGAGATGGCGCCATCCGCGAATGCCCTGGCTAGCGGCATAGTTGGTAAAGCCTGCAATCTCCAAAAGGTCATGCACGAAAGTGTCTTCACCGGGTGAACTACCGGAAGGGAGAAAGTAGACGGCCGATGGCTTTTGCTCCGGCAAGAGAAAGGAGATGCGGTCTCTTACGGCACGAAGTTCGGACGCCAAGGCCTTGCCACGCTCGGGCTGACCAATGGCATCCGCAAATGTCACGGTCACCTGAGCAATATCGTCATAAGAGTCAGCGGACGGCATAGCGAAGGTTCGAAAACCTAGGCGGTGCAGGAGAGGTGCCTGACGGTGATGCTCCCATGTTTCCAAAATCACAAGATCAGCTCCGCTGACCAGCAAGTCTTCCAAACTGTCTCCGACCAAAGGGAGCGATGCCGCGTCCGCCCACATCGGCGATATATCCGGATTTGCCGCATGGACCGATAAACCTGCAATCTGTTCGGGATCGGCAACCATGAGGGCGAACTGGTCAATGCAGACAGACGTGGAAACGATTCTGGATAAGACCGTTTCCGACGCCCAGGCGGTCGTGAATCCAAATCCCGCTACTGTGATTGCGAGTAGGTAGGTTCCTATTTTAGCTGTTCCAATCATAGTCCACCCGCAGACCGCCAAATGCGCTAATCCCGCGCGTCTCGAATCCAAGCACTTCTTGGTAATCTGCATCAAGAGCGTTTTCGACGCGACCGAAGACTTTCACGCCGTCCGCCACGTCGAATGAGCCGGCAATATTCAGCAGCACAAATGAGTCCAGCACCCTGCGTTGGGCCGGAAACGTACTGAAATCATCGTCAAGGCGGTCGCTGTTATAGTCCAAGGATAGGTTCACGTTGCCCCGGTCTTGGGCGAATGCCACGTCGGATTGAAAGCTCAGAATGGTGTTTGGTCTGCGGATTTCCCGCTCCCCGCCTTCGGTGGAACGTAGATGAGAATAGGTGAAAGTTAACCGCCAGTCTTCCACAGGGTCGGCAGAAATCGCCACTTCGACGCCGTTGCGTCGGCTTGTGCTCTGTTCGTTGATGGGTGTCGGCAGGAGGCCGCTGAAATCGGTGCGGATCTCGTTTCGCAAGTTGGCATTGAAATAGGTGACATCGATCCGGGCACGGTCATCGAAGAAAAACCGCTCTGCGCCAATGTCCCATCCTCGCGACGTTTCTGTTTGCAGATTGGGATTTCCTAGGAATTGATTGGGGAAGAAACCGAATAACTCCACGAAGGTGGGGTCCTTCGCGCCGGTGCCATAGCTGCCGTGCAGCCGCACATCAATGACCGGCAATTGCGCTGACGCTGTCGTCCGGAATGTTACTTGATTGTCGAACAGATCATTTTCGTCGAACCGAACGGCGCCGGTGAGGTACAGCGTGTCATCCAATCCCAGGTGATACTCGCCGGCAATGCTATTCGCGGTGTTTTCCTGGTCTTGGTTCGGGTCGAATAGACTGCCAAAAAAGGTGAAGGGCGTTCCGGTTTGCGAAAACTTCTCGATCTCCCGTTCCAGGAGCAGGATTGCCTTGTGATCTACGGTCAGTCCGATAGCCGTTTGAAAATCGATACTGCTCACCAGATCGTACTTCAGTCTTTGGCCTTCGGTACCTGCAGACGATTGGGCGCCGTTAATGAAGTTTGTGTTGCGCGTATCTAGAAGCGTTGCCGATACGCTATTGGTCCAAGCACCGTCCAAAAGGTTTGCCGTGGCGAACACCCGGCCGTAAGCTTCGCGTCGTTTAGTCTCCAGATCGGCGTCAAAAGGTGCCCCTAGGGAAGCATCGTCGAATTCGGTTCTACCAGTTGTAAAACGGCCGACCAATCCGACCTTCACATCATCCGTAAGATGAATATTTCCCTTCGCGGCTCCTGTGGCGTTGCGATAGGCATCTCGTTCCGATCCAGATTCCGAAACATTGATTCCGCTCGTCCGAAGAAAAGAGCTGGACAGAGCGAAATCATACTTCTTCCCGCCCCCCCGCAGCGCACCACCGAATTGACCGGTTTCAAACGAGCCGCCTTCCCCAAAGGCTTGAAGCTGCACCCCTTCCTGACCTTGCTTTGTAACGATATTGATCACACCTGCCAACGCATCGCTGCCCCAAAGCGCACTTTGCGGCCCGCGCAGTACTTCGATCCGCTCGATCTCATGCGCCAGTAAAGAGCTGAAGTCGAACTCGGACCCGAAAGCGGGATCATTCAACTCGATGCCGTCCAACACCACGAGTAACTGATTGGCTTCCGCACCGCGCACTCGGATTTGCGTGAGACTGCCCACGCTTCCGGAACGACTAACGGCGACAGACGGTACGGATCTCAAAACGTCGGAAACAAGACGTATCTGGCGGTTCTCTAGCTCCTGTGCCGAAATGCTGGTGAAAGCGCTGCCCACTTGGCTTACCTTAAGTGGGACACGGCTTGCGGTGATTATGATTTCGTCGTTGTCTGTTTGTTCAGCCAGTGCGGCAGCCGAGATTGCGGTTATCGAGATACTTCCCAGCAAAAACTGCAGGAACGGTTTTTTTATGCGCATGACGCTCTCCGATACGTTGTGTGCTGACGAACAGTGCCGCAGCAATCACGGTTAAGACGGCCGGAGTTGGCGTCAGTGGTGTGCAGGAAATAGGATTTGGCTGAGTGGAGGAGTTCTTTGAGGCCCAAACCGAGCGACAATCCCCCCCTTGCAAATCCGTCCGCAGCAATGCGCCAATTCCGGGCGCGTCACCGCAACGGATTTCCGTTCCCTCCCAGACACCCCGCAGGCAGGGGAGGCGACGCTCGTAATGGCAGGTTTCCTGGCTTGCGGGTCGTCACATCGATTCGCCTTCCCAGGCTGTTGGAAGCCCAGTGGCCGAATGAAGCGATGCTCGTCGCTAACAGTTGCGGGGGCAGCTCTGGAGTTGCTCGCAGATCGCGAGCGCACCAAATTCCCTTTATCCCTCTCGGGACCATCACTGGGCGCACCATATGCGCATCAGCCACTGTCTGACAAGGGGGCAGAATCCGATGGGGCTAGTGAGTGGTTGGATAAGCGTTTGTCAGACGGGATTCCTTGAAGATCGCCCTCAACAATGCCAGGGGTCCCACGGGGCGGTAGCCACGTCGTCGGTTGAGTGCGCCCACTTGAAATAACAGGGAGTGTTGGTGGAACAACGATCGATAGGCATCCACAAGGTGCGTTCTGCTGTCCCAGATATGGGTTGCTTCGCCCCCCGCGCCGTTCACTTCGATAATAGAGAAGCCATCGCCCTTTTGCAGATCCTCGATATGTTCGAAGCGAACGTCAAACCGCCCGAAATAGAATTCAGGGATCTGTTTGGCGATGCGGTCGAATGCGTCGCTCATCTTGTCGGTGATCAGCGCATTGCCGTTCTTAAAAATTGTCCCCCTTGAATGGCTGCCGGCAAACGCCAGCCGGAAGGCCTCGCCCTTCGGCAAGACGGTTGCCAGTCTGTTTTTGTGGCGCTCCAAATAGAGGTGCGGCACCCGGCCGGCGCGCGGATCGGCATAGATAAGCTCTTCAATTGTCGACCGCCCATCCCCTACCACATAGGGAAAATACTTTAGGGTAAGAGAAATAATCTTCCCCTTGTCCTCGCCGGGCAGTCTCACATAGAAAACGCCGGCTTCTCCTTCAAATGGGATCATCTGCTGCAATAGAAGTTTGTTCCCATGCGGAAAATCTTCCAAATATTGCCTTAAATCGTCATTGCCGTGAATTGGGCGCACGCCCACACCGCGCATGCCTAAATCCGGTTTCGCAACGACCGGATATGAAAGGCTTGCCTTGTCCATCGACCTTTTGGCCCGCTGAAAGTCTAGTGAAACATTGCCGCTTTTGCTGCGTTCATGGGTAACAAACGGCGCGACAAGGGCGCGTGCATCGCCGCGCATGGTGTCCAGAACATCCGCCTTAGATTCACCCATCAACCCGCCCATCGGGAAAAGCGGATTGGCGATCGTGGCGAGTGTAGTGCTGCGATGTTTAGCCGCCAGATAGGCCCAAAGTATCCCGACCGGGGCATAGAATAAGTACGAGGGCCAAAACTCGAAGAAGGAAAGAGCCGGCCCTTCCTTGTCCAAGGGCGGCATGCCCTCATGAGGGCGGGCGACGGATCTGATATTTGGGGCCCTTTCGGGTATGTCGCGGCCGGCGTTAATAGCGTTCATATTCACTCCTCAGGCCGCTTCTGCACGGCGCCAAAGGCTCATGTGGGGGATGACGACCACAGCGATGGCGATCGCCAACCCTGCGATCCATCCCCAACTTCCTGCAAACTCGATGACAATCTGGCCAAAGAAGTAAATGGCGGAAAACAGAGCGATCGTCCAAATGCCGGCCGCCACAAGGACAATAGCGGCGAATTTGGTGAAGGAAACACCCAAAAAACCGGCGCCGGTGTAAGCAGGCAGCCGCACGCCCGGCGCAAACCTTACACCAATCAGGGTGCTGAATAAGTGTTTGTCGAGCCAGCTTTGCGCTTTCAGAATGCGCTGTTCGCTCACGAACCGCCGGGCCCAAACATTTCTTGCGGCCAGCCACCCGAGCCCGTAGAGGCCGAAATCACCGACAACGATACCCACATAGAGGCTGACCAAAACATATGACGCCGGCACCACATGCATCGCGGCCAATAGGGCTCCGATCGAGGTGGCGGCGTCTTCAAGTACGAATGTAAACAAGCCCAGCGCGATCGATATCACGACCGGATCGGACGCCATAGGGCCCAGCCATTCGAGAAACTGATCAACGGTCATTTTTCGAGCCCCGCCAATTTGTAAATGGCCGAATCGATTTCCACCTTGGAATTCCACGGCAGAAAATGATTCTGCCCGTCCAATGTGACAACAGTGATATTGTCGTTGCTTCGAAAGTGCTTTTGCATATACGCAACGTTTTCGTAGGGCACCAAATTGTCGATGGTGCCGTGAATGATCACGATCGGATGAGCGATCTCGCTCAGCTTGACCTCTAGCTCTTCGAGTTCCGTTTTCAATGCCAGAAGTTCTTGATTCGCATTTCGGATGGCGCGGGGCAGCATATGCCGGATGGGCCACCATTCGCCGACCGGCTGCATGAAATGAACTTTCTCGAGTGACGGGTCGAGAGACCCGGCTGCGATAATCAGGCTGTCGATGCGTTGCGGCATCTCGGCGGCTGCCTGAGCAACCACGGGGCCGCCGAGCGAATGTCCGATGAGGATCGGCCATCTCCCGTTTCGCCGGACCAAAAGCGGGGTCAGCGCCTGCGCTTGTGCGGTCAAATCAACAACGGCGCCTTTTGGGTCGCTTTCGCCAAAACCCGGACGGTCAACCGCAATGAACTCAAAGCCGTCGGGCACATTTGTCAGGTAATCCTCCCAACCTTCTGCCGAACCGGGCGTTCCGTGAACGAAGATTACACGCTGGCCTTGTGGGTCACCCGCTTTCAAATAGCTGAGATTGCCGTCCATAGTTCGCATGGCCGCATAGTCGCGTTTGAAGGGGGCAGCCTCAGCGTCCGCAGAACCGGCACTTGCGGTAGCCGACACAGTGGTTATCGCGGTCGCCACAAGGGCCGCGAAGTGAAGTTCTTTCACATGACTGCTATGTGATCGCCGCCGCGCCATGAAGAGGTGTCTCCACCTTGACCAACCGATGCCAGACGATACCAGCACCTCCCACAATCCGAATATGGCGGCAGCAGAGTAAGATGCAAATCACAGGGCGCAAACGGTTTTGTGAGGGCGGCAGGCGCGGCCGCGCTTGTGGTTAACAAATCAAACTCCGTTTGTTAAGCGCGTTCAATTAATTCTGCGGGGTACAAAGCCGCCGCCTGATGTCGCTGAGCGGTTGACGGTTTGGGACGCCAGGGTTGAACTTCATCGAAGCCTTCAACCAATGCGGCCTCGTCCGCAAGCTCCGGCGGGAGTGGTAGCGGTTCGCTCGCATCGCGTTTTGGTTGCGACTCCCGATAAGACGGAGCAGTAGAGTTGAGGCAGGTACGCAGCCGTGCCGCTTGAAATTCAATATCATTCAACAAACTGATCAGTTCTTCCGTTCGTCTGCGGAGGCCCGTCGGATCGCATGCGCGTTTCAAACGAATTGAGCTTGTGGATAGGCGGTTCACCACCTCGCGTATGCGGCCGCTTTCGCAAGCCGAATTCTTGTTTTCCGATATCGGTCCTGAGCTGTTAGGGATTGCAGCGATTGCAGACAAAATGGCGTCTGTATCTTGGCGACAATGACGTTCGGTCAATTCCCTAACAAACCATCTGCCTTGGGCAGTGGTCATGACCGCGTCATATATTTTGTCAAAATCCCTGTCCGTCTCCTCAACGATCCGGTTGGACATGCCATGTACTCCGAACGATGGAAGGGTTTTCGACCGGCGATCCCGACCGTCGCGGAAATGCAGTTGGTGCGAGGGGCGCCGTCAGACAAGTCACATGATCCGGCGTAGATATTGAGGTTTGGTTGATGCTGTCAGTCGCATATTAAGTATAACTGCAGACAGTTTTCGGGGATGCTTTAATCATAATGGCCGATTATGAAGTAAAAAGCGCCGTTTTCTTGGAGAATCGCGAGGCCGTTGGTAAGTTTTCGGCGAACTTCCTATTGATCAAAGATTAGTTGCGGTAAATGGATCTTGGAATAGACATTGACCAAGTAAAAGGGTTTCTCGACCCGGCGGAGGGGGCCGCGCTGTATGCGGTGGCGGCCAAAATGAGCCCACTTGGACCCTGCCTGGAAGTCGGCAGTTATTGCGGAAAATCGACGGTATATATCGGGGCGGCCTGTAAAGCTGCCGGGGGTCACCTATTTGCTGTCGATCATCACCGCGGATCGGAAGAAAATCAGCGGGGGGAGGAATATCACGACGCCGATCTGTTTGATCCGTTCACGGCGCGGTTGGACAGCCTGCCGTTTTTTCGCGACACGTTGTTCAAAGCTCAATTGGAGGAAACAGTCATTCCCATCGTGGCGCCTTCGGCCACGGTGGCGAAGCACTGGACCACGCCACTGTCCTTCCTTTTCATTGACGGCGGACACAGCATGGCCGCCGCACTCTCCGACTACCATCTTTGGACGCGGCATGTGCGCCCGGGCGGTGTCGTCGCCATCCACGACGTCTTTCCAAACCCTGCGGACGGTGGTCGCCCACCGTATGAAATCTATAAACTGGCTCTAATGTCCGGCATGTTTCAGGAGCTAGCGATGGTAAAGTCGCTCGCTCTCCTCCGAAGACTCGGGGACGTGGCTCTGGACGAATAGATCGCTGGCCGGCGTTACCTTAAACAGGGCATCGGCTGCCAGCAAAACGGCGCCGGCGGTCCAAGCCGGTTTTTCGCGCGGCCACGGCACATCCTCAGCATACTGATATCCCATCCAATAGGCGCCATCGTCGTCACGCCATTGATGGATCCAACTAAACATCTCCTTGGCTTTGGTTTCCTGGCCTGTCAGCAGCAGAGCCAGGGTCAGCTCGCAGGTTTCCGCCACGGTGACCCAGGGTTGGTCGTTGACACACCGGCAACCCGACCCTTCGGTCACAAACTCGTCCCATTTTGAGGCCAGCCGTGCGCGGGCGCTGTCCGGAGCCAGGGCGCCCGATAAGACAGGATAATACCAATCCATCGAAAACCGATCTTTGGATTCCCATTCCCGGTCGAAGCGGTACGGCTTATGCCGGATTGCCTCGCCCAAGCGTGTCCTTGCTTCCGACCAGCCCCGAAACTCTTCTCCCAGTTCTTGTGCGATCAGGATGGCGCATTCCAGGCTTTTGTAGATCGAGCTGCAGCCGGTCAGCAGCGCGTCGTTCTGCCTCGTCTGCGGATCGTCAGCCGCCCATCGGATTTCGCCCTCATCACTCTGATACGACAGTACCCAGTCCGTCGCTTTGCGGACAATGGGCCAGTATTCCTTTAGGAACTTTTCGTCCCTCGTAATGAGATAGTGGTGCCACACGCCGGTGGATATGTATGCGCTGAAATTCGTGTCGCGTTTCGCTTGCTCCGATCCGTCGCCGGCATATTTGTCGTCATCCAGGGGAACGGCACTGCCATATTGTCCCCACCAGGAGCCGTCTTTGAGCTGAGTTTCCGCCAAATGACGATAGCCCCGCTCCGCGTCCTCGATGGCGCCGGCCGTCGCCAGACCCATTGCCGCTTCGATATGGTTCCAGGGGTCGAAAACGCCGCCGTCAAACCATGGGATCGCCCCATTTGGCCGTTGCAGCTCTTGTATGCGGTGCACGGCGCCGTCGAAGAATCCTTTGGGAAATGCGTCGGAAAGAAGATAGAGCTTTTTCAAATCGTCGGCCTTTTCAAGAAGTAGAGAACTACGCTTTTTCCCATAAGAGGGTCGAAAAATTTCTCGAGAATCCGGGTGAGAAGAGGGCGCTTCATCAGGTCCCAAACCAGAAAACGGTGATAAAGACGGATGGGCAGCCAGGTGTCTCTATGGTTCCAACGCAAGCATTTCAGCCACCAATAGGGTGAATGCAAACCGTGGGCCCAGTGGCGGCGGAAGAAGTGCATGCCCGTATTTTCAATGTCGCGCTGCAGACCGCCGGCATTGAAGATGCGCACATGGCCACCGGGTGTGTTGTGATATTCGGGCGACAATTTCCAGCAGATCCATTCCGGCCAGTAGCGCGGCACACTGACGGCCAGAGTTCCACCAGGCTTCAAGATGCGTTCGATTTCATCCAGTGCGGCCCGGTAATCGGGGATGTGTTCCAGAACCTCCGAACAGACAATCTTGTCGAACGTGTCGTCCTCGAAGGGCAGAGACAAGGCATTGCCTACCGCCAAGCTGAAGCTCTGTCCCTCGTTGGCTGAAACATCGGGATAGCGCTCAAACCCCTGACGTGTCTTCACCACATCGTCAAACCCTAAATCGACGCCCACCGCGTGCACTTTGGCGTCGTAGTACATCGCATGGAGGTGACGCCCCTCGCCGCATCCCAGATCGAGAACCCGGTCGCCATTGCGCAATCCCAGCGACCTCAGATCAACGGTGAGCATTGGCGATGGCCTGCCGGTAGATCTTTACGAGGTTTTCGCCGGTAAGGGACCATTCGAACTCGCGCAATATGCGCTCGCGCCCTTGGCGTGAAAGCTCTTCGCGCCGCGCTGGGTCTGACAGCAAACTGTTAATACCGTCGGCCAACGCATCGGCATCGCCCGGTTCCACCAGCACGCCCGCGTCGCCCACGACCTCCGGCAGTGAACCGCCGCGGGTCGACACAACGGGCACGCCACAGGCCATGGCTTCCCCGGGCGGGAAGCCAAATCCTTCATAAAGCGATGGGCATACCGCCACCGTGGATTCCGCGTAAAGTTTGACGATTTCGTCATCGTCCACGCCGGATACAAAGCTGATATTCTTGCCGATGCCCAGTTCGCGGATAAGGCGCTCCGCCGGCCCCTCGCGCAGTTTGCCGATCGTCAGAAGCTCAAGGTCCGGGTATTTCTTCAAAAGCTTGGCATAGGCGCGCACCAAGTAAAGCAGACCCTTGATAGGGACGTCTGCGCTGGTGGTGGTGATCAACCGGTTGGAGCGGCGTTGCACCTCGGGCATCGGGCGGAATTTTTCCGTGTCGATACCGTGATAGACCAGGGTCAGTTTGTCCTCGTCGATGCCGAATTCCGATTGGACGTCGCGCCGTGTGCTTTCCGAAACGACGATGACCGGGTCGAGCTGGCGCGCCACTTTCATTTGCATGCGGAGGAAATGGTACCACCGGCGCGTCAATAGGTTAAGGGTCAGCGTATCCGCATGAGCAATTGCAATGTCCCGGTCTTTGGTGATGGGGTGGTGGATGGTGCCGACAATGGGTAAGCCCATCTTACGCAGTTCCAGCAGCCCATAGGCAAGCGTCTGGTTATCGTGCACCACATCGTACCGGTTCGATGTGTTGGCGACATAATCCGCCAATCGGCGTCCGAAGGTGTAGGGTTCGCCAAACCCGCCACTGATATGGATGAGGTATTCCAGAACGTCCGTCCACGTCTTCGCTTCCGACCAGGGAAACGCCGGAAGTCCAAGAAAGACTTTCGGTTTGGCATAAAGATCGAGCGACGGCAGCTTGATAAGGTCGACCCGCGGGTCCAAGTCCGGATAGGGCGGTCCCGAGATGACATGAACTTCGTGACCCAGGTCCACAAGGGATTTCGATACATAGCGCATGTAAACGCCTTGGCCGCCGGTGAACGGATGGGAGCGATAGCTCGGCATTAAGATGCGCAGGGGACGCTCCGGCAGCTGAGCAACGGATGCCTCGTCTTTTTCTTGGTTTTGGGGCATTGCCTGGTCAAAGGCCAAAGACATAGTGTTCTCCTGCAGCCGCCTCACAGTCGGCAATAATTCTTCTTGTCCCTTGAGGGAAGCATTCAATTGTGTGTCATGTGCCGAAGATTTTGGCTCGTGATCAAAGAGCGCGGACGCCGGTATGACGGGACGGGATCATAACGTTCAGATTGCAGTGCAACAAGAGAGGGAACCGTTTGAAAGCGGATTAGTTTTTGTTTTTTCAGTTGATGGCCGTTGGTGCATCTGGGGGCTTGATGTCGGGTGGGCTGGCGGCCGGTCCCGAGTGATGGTGAAACATGCGCCACATGTTGGGATTGGACTGACGAACAAACATATTGGTGGCGACGAGGAAATCAGCGCCGATCTGCTCGAAACAGACCACCACGCCCACATTCCCGATGATGTGTGGCTGAGGATCATGACACAGAATGTCGGGGCGTGCCCCGCCGGTCAAAATGCGGTGCCACGACCGCAGCACGTCCTGCCGCCCGAAGAGTGGATTCCAGCCGGGATGCACGCAATAGACCGGGATGTCGGACGCCCATAATTGCTCCATGGAGGTCATGTCCCCATCGCGAAAAGCCGCATAGAAGGCTTCGTTGGCGAAGACGAGCGCGTCATGATCGGTCATGAGTGTTATTTAGATTACGCAGGGGACTCCTTCAAGCTCAGGCCACCCTTGCGGAAGGCGGCGCGGATCAGCAGATAGAGCAAAAGCCCCATGGGTCCTGCCATCAGCGTGAGGAACAGGGCCGGTAACACCAGCAAATGGTTCAGGCCGCGCCGTTTGGCGTCTCTCACCTCCCAGGCGCCCACAAACAGGTCGAAGACCAGATAGTGAATCCATCCAGCCAGCACGGCAGTGGGTTGAGTGAACAGAATCATCAGCCCTGCCAGCGAGCCGAAGCCGCCGCCTTCGGGCATATCGCCCCCTGAAAATGCGCCCGTAGCAAAGAACCAGGTATAGGCAATGCCCAATATGACCGGCACGATGACCGAGTGGACGATATGGTTGGTCCATGACCAGTGGGGCAAAACGGCGAGCAGCAACCAGGCCGGCAGGACGCCGTAAGTGCAAATTAAAAATATGTCCTCATGGGTCAGCGGACCTGAAAATATCTCCGGCATTGTGCTTTCCCCTACGTTACTTGGTTATGGGTGTGGTGCGCGGATCGCGGCCCAGAACAGCGCCGCCCATCCGAGCAAAAAAGCCACGCCGCCGATGGGCGTGATCAACACCAACGCCCGCGAGCTTGTCAGTCCAAGGAAATAGAGCGAGCCGGAAAACAGAACGATCCCGGCAACGAACGCCCAGCCGGCCACCGTGACGGGTAGGGGCGGCAGAGTGGGGTGGGTCGAGGCCATCGCCACCAGACCCAATGCCAAAGTGTGGATCAGATGATACTGAACGCCGGTCTCGAAGGCCGATAGGTCTGTCGGCGGTATACGGCTTGCCAAGCCGTGAGCCCCGAACGCGCCAGCGGCCACCGCGACAAATCCGCTCACGGCACAAAGTGTCAGCCATAAACGCATGACGCGTTCTCCCTTCGCTGTTTTGAATTATTCTAGCCCCAAAGCACCCGGCTTGGGGGAAAAACCATGCCGTCTTCATAGGGCAGGGGCGGTGTTCGATCCCGTGCCAACAGCAGAGGGCCGTCCAAATCAGCCCATTGGGCGAAAGGCGACAGCATCAGCGCCGGTGCCATGCCAAGCGATGTGCCGACCATGCAGCCAACCATAATCCGCAATCCCATCGTTTGAGCCTGCCGTGCCGTTGCGATCGCTTCGGTCAGTCCGCCGGTTTTGTCCAACTTGATGTTAACGGCCTGGTATTTGTCCACCAAACCGGACAGCGATACTGCATCATGAATCGATTCATCTGCACACAGAGGAATTGGTGGGCGTAGTCCGGCGAGCATGGCGTCCTCTGCGGCAGGCAGCGGCTGTTCGACAAGCACCACGCCGTCAGGCGGCGCGGCAAGCAGCGCCTCGAGAAGTTTCATATCCCATGCTTCGTTAGCATCGACCACGATGTCGGCCTTTGGCGCGCCGTCCTTAACTGCCGCCAACCTCTCGCGCACGCCATCACGGCCAAGCTTCACTTTCAAAACAGGCCAATGGGCGGCGTTGCGAGCTGCTTCCGCCATTTTTGTCGGTTCGTCCAAGCTGACGGTGAAGCAAGTGCACATTGGCGTCGGCCGGGGGAGGCCGGCAAGCTGCCAAACCTCGGCGGTCTCACGTTTGGCCTTCAGGTCCCAAAGCGCGCAATCCAACGCATTGCGTGCCGCTCCGGGCGGCAGAGCGCTTTGCAGCGACTGTATTGTTAGAGCGTCGATTTGTCCGGCAAAGGTGCGTATCTGCGCAATCACTCCGTCTACGGATTCTCCGTAGCAGTCATAGGGTACGCATTCGCCGCGTCCGACCATATCTTTGTCTTCGATTTCAACGACAACCACATGCGCGATGGATTTTGCCCCACGCGCAATCCGAAAGTCGCCGGCGATGGGCCACGTTTCGTCCCGGACCGTCAGGCGCATGACTTAGTTGGAGGGGCTGTCGGCCTCTTCTTCGTCGAAACTGTCAAAGTCATCGAAGAGATCCTCAACCGCTTGATCTTCCGTGGCACTTTCGCCTTCGAGGAATGCGCGGCGATCTTGATAGTAGGCGGAACGCAAGGTGGAGTACCAGTCGATCGAGGTTGATCGCAACTGATCGACGCTGTCTCCCACCTCTTGACGCAAGCTCACGCCGTCCAGACTGTTCACGGCGATCGCCGTGCCGGCGCCAAATGAAAACCAGGTGGCAGGATCGGCGACGCGGTCAACCAATTGTCCGAAGCCGTCCCGTGTCGTGGTCGGCCCCATCAAGGGCAGCACCAAATAGGGGCCGGCGGAAACGCCATAGGTGTAGAGGGTTTGGCCGAAATCGGCGATTTCTCGTTCAAGACCCACTTGATCTGCGAAATCCACAAAACCGCCCACGCCGACCGTTGTGTTCAACAGAAAGCGCGCGGTGCTTTTACCGGCTTGCTTGAACTCGCCCTGGAGAACGCGGTTGCCCACGGTGGCTGGTTCTCTCAGGTTTCGGAAGACATTGCGAATGCCGTGTTCCAAAAAGTCCGGTGTGACGGCGCCATAGGCCTTTGCAATGTGTCGGAACACCCGCCGGTCCAGCCAATCATTGGCACCTAAGACTTTGCGATTGACCCCTTCGATGGGGTCCCACAAGCGGTTTCGGTCTTTGGGAGGCGCCTCCCCATCTTCAGCCGCGTCATGCGCCGACGCCGTTTCCGCGTCTGCGGCTTCGCCCGCCAATGCGGGAGGTTCGCCACCGGTCATTGAAGAAGATGCTTCGGCTGCGCCTTCTGCCTGTGCGTGTACGGCGGGCACGGCTTCGTCGCTGTTCGCGATCAGTAGTGGGCGGGGGACGTCGCTAAGAGCAGCGCCGTCGAACAGGCGAACAGTTTGAACCAATGAAGGCTCGAGCTGTTCAATGTCGATCTGGGGCCCCATAGGGTGCAGGGTCGAAGGCTGATGAGCCACGTCCTGCCCATATGCCAGCACGTCAGTGTGTACCAGCAGGGCCGCCGCGCAAGTAGCGGCGGCGAACGTGAGCGCATTGCGAAGCATTCAATTACCCCTTCGGCACACCAGGATTTTTGCGACCCCTCAAAGTGATGCCGTTGTTACCCGTATGTTTTTGTTTTGTGAATTCTTTTCCGTCGTCAGTATACGCGGGAATGCCCCGGTTTTCCAATCCAAACCCGGGTCGCCCCGCGGCGATCCTTCCGTTCACATAATTGTGCGACCCGCCTATTGCAACTGTGCCGATGTAAGCGTGTCGTAGTCTGCGGTTTGGCCGGTTCTGTCTTCCAGCGTTTTGATGAGGCCGTTCATGCCCTTACGTTTGATGATGGCGGAGAATTCTTCACGCTGTGTGATCACCATACTGATTCCTTCGATTTTAATATCGATGACGCGGAACACAGGGCCTCGGGGACGGACCCGCCATTCTGCCAGGAAGGCTTGTCCGGAATCCGGGTTTTTGATTTCGGTGGTCACCAAAATGTCTTTCGTGCCGGCGGTCCTAGCATTACGCACATTGATTTTTTCGCCGGCATAAGCCGTCAACCGCGACGCATAGGCCTGGATCACATAATCGTCGAACAGTGAATGATAGGCGCTCACTTCCGCTTTGGTTGCCGTGCGGGCATTTCGGCCCAGCGTAAAGCGCGCGATGTAGTTCAGGTCGAAGTTCCGGGCCAGCAGCATGCGGAATGCTTTTTCCCGGGCCTCGTCGTTGAGTGAGCCGTCTTCCAGCACGCCAATCGCGTCGGCGCTAAGGGTTTCGATGAAGGCTCGGGCCTCGTCCACCAAAGCCGCATTGGACGGGGTGGCATGGGCTTGCGTTATCCCGGCATGAGACAACAACACCAGTCCCGACAGGGCAGAGACAAAGAGAGAATAGATGTTGCGCGCGCTAGTCATGGCAATTCCTCTTTCAATGCGGAGAAGCAAAGCGTTCCTCGCAATATGGGGACGTTTAGTCTCCCAAACCGATCCTGCGGATGAGTTAAAGTTCAAATTTGAGTGTTTAGGCCGAACATGGTGATGAAATGACGGAAATTGGGTCCAAAAGTGATCCAAATACCCGCTATGCGAGATGCTTTTGCAGTGTTTCACCAATTAGGAAGTGTTTGGTTTGGCCGCCTCGACAAACATCTGGCGGTGCGCGATCCGGTCTGCATAGAAGTCGTAGAGCGGTTGGGAGGCGCCGGGCAGTTGCCGGCAGGCGTCATTGATAGCCGCTGCCTCGTCCCACAATTGGTTGCGGACCGCAGCGAAGAGTTTGCTGTGATGGGCGCTCAGCTCTCTAAATCTCGGATTTGCTCGGACAAAAGCGTTGCCCAACAATGCAAAAATGTCCTCATGCGGGGCGCCGGCTGCAGGGCGTAGGGACTCGATTTTCAAGTGGGCGAGTTGGTGTCCCTCAAGTTTGGCGGTCTGCGCGTCAAGAATGATGGCCGGTCCATATTGTTCGGCGCGCCGGCTCAGATCCGACGCTAAAACCACAGGCCCGCCGAATATGGTGGGCGGGTGCGTCCGGCGTCGCTTGGCTTTTGAGACGATGCAGGCGCCGGATGCGATGCCAAGGTTCAGCGTGATGGGTCGGAAAGCCAGTCCATCATAGGAAAACTCTTTTTCGAGGCTGGCATTGAGATCTTCCAGTTTCTCCACGAGCGCCAAGGCACACTCACAGGCGTTTGTTGCGTGCGCCCGTTCCTCCTGCGCATTGACCCAAAATGCCAGCAGAGTATCGCCGCGCAGAACGGCCTGTCCGCTGTGGCGGCCGACAATGCCGGCCGCGTGAGCGAATGCGCGATCAACGATGGTCTTCACCGCGAAGGGGCTGCCTTCATATTGGTCCGCTAAATCGCCCATGCCCCGCACGCTGCACACCATAACGGTGGCTGGCCGGTGTGAGGACTGAGCATAGCGCACTTTAAACGGAACGAGCTCGGGGGCTGCGCTGTCTTTGCCGGTAAGCTGATTGATCCACTGAGTGCGGACGGATTGCCAAACAGCCGTGGTGAGAAAGATCAGGATTAAGGTGGCACACGGAATAATGAAGTCGAATAAAAGTAAATAGTTCTCAAAAACCACCAATCCGAAATATGCGGGCACCGCAATCGCCAACGACGCGAAAACGGCCGACAAGGAAACGGATGCATAGGCAGCGGCGGCCCAGATCATCAGACCAAAGACGATAATGTAAGCCTGTTCCGCCCGCATCGTCCAATAGGGGCGGCTGATGAAGTGTCCAGAGCTGATTTGATCATAGGCGAGCATCTGTATCTGCGCGCGCGTTAAACGTTGACCGTCTACCGTGCGGAAATTCGACAAGTGCGATTGCGAAAAACCGACAAAGACGAGCGTGTCCTCCAACCTCTGATTGTCCAGCGTGCCCTGCAAGACGGCGCTGCCATTGACCGACACGGCGGCAGACGGACCCGGCGGGTGGAGCCAGATTTCGCCTTGGCTCGTTGTGGGGATTTGCCGGTCGCCGATCATGATCTCTTGGATGCCGGGCGGCGTGAGGTTCGGTAACGCATTGCCGGCAAGATGGGACCGCACCGCGACGGGCGCGTTGCTTACAAGGCGCAACGTCTCCAAAGCTGTGCTGGGAAAGACATCGCCGCCGATCGAGAAAAGCAGCGGCACGCGCCGCACCACACCATCGCCTCCGGTGGGAAGGGTGATGACCCCGGCCCCGTTGGACGTATCTGCGTAAATGGTGCCGTCGGTGAAAGCGCCTTTATAAGGGGGCAGCACCGTAGCGGGATTATTGCCATCGAATTCTATCGGTTCCGCACTCAACGGGGCGGGGGGTGGCACATTGTCATTCAGATCTATGGCAGCCACGCTTGTGACATTGCTGAGCGCGCGGCTCAACGCCTCGTCCGGGTCCGGTAATTGACGCAGCGCGTTGGTAATATCGGTCGAGGTGCCACGCTGTTCCAAAGCGTCGGCAAACACATTGGGAGAGGTGGCTGCCCGCCGGGCCAGCGGTTCGTCCAGAATAACAGCTCGGGCACCTGCGTCCTCAAGGTGGCCGATCAACCGGGCGATGTCAGCGCGTTCCCAATCCGTACCAAGGGGCGCGTTTCCACGCGGGGCGTCCAGTTCCACATAAAGCACCGACAGATCTGATGTTTCATCCGCTGTGGCGGTCGTCCAGGGCGCGGCGGCAATGTATCGGTCGAAGCCAAAATCCTGAATGGCCGTGGCGGCACCTCTGGGATCCCATTCCTGAAATGCCAGGGCCAACAACGTGATGGCGAGCGGTATCCCGCCCATAGAATGAAGAAGTGCGCGCATCTTGTTACGTCAGATCCACGGATGCTTGCCGCCTGCGGAATGCGGCTCCGCACATCGCCTGTGCACCGAGCCGCTTGTCGGTTTGTTGTTAAACCAGCTTCACTGCGGACATATGAAAGCACGACCGCGCTGTCTGATCTAGCGCCGGAATCTTATGCTTGCCTGCATCAATTTTTGGCTAACAGCAGCTTTTGCGCAGGACGTCATATATGTCCTGCGCCGTCGGTGCCTTAGAGCCGTTTTGGTTCTAATTGAAACACAAAACGGCTCCAGACTCTTTGTTTTCCGCGTTTCCGCCAATAGATTTTGGGCGGTGAACCGGAGTCTACCCATCGGGTTAAGGCCGAGGGCATGCTTCACCTGGAAACGCTATCGGTTAACGAAGTGTTACGGGGTTGCTGGGGCCTCGGCCTCTGCGCCGCTCTCCGCCGCCGCATCCGCGTTATCGCCAAACAATTTCAGATGCTCGATGACATCAAGCCGGTCTTGTTCTTTTGGAAGTTTCAAAATCATTCTCGACTTCGGGACGAATTTGCGTGGGTCTTCCAGGTAGGCCATCAAGTTTTCGTCGTTCCACACCAATCCGCTGGCGCCGGCTTCCTTCATGGCGGGGGTGTACCGGTAATCCGGATCGGCTGCCGCCACCCTACCGAATACGCCGTAGAGATTGGGGCCGGTCGGTCTTTTCTTTCCGGGCTCCAGCGAATGGCACGATACGCAGCGTTTGAAAACATTCTCGCCCCGCGCCGGGTCGCCTTCGGCTGCCAGGGAGGGCCCCAAACCCAAACCGGTCGAGGCCGCCAACACGGCGACCGTCAAAAGCTTCTTTTTGATACTCACGTCGATTGCCCCTCTTTGGATACAGGTTTTTCTTATATCAAAAGAGATGAATATCACCAGAACAACGTCCGGACAGGGGGTGGGCGGCCTTGATCGCCGTCACGGGCGGATAAACGACGGTGTTTGGTGGCAAAGGTACTTTGCGCTAAGGTTTTCGGGTCAGAATGACTTGTTCCTTGGGAACATTGACATCCGGGTGGGAGAGGAAATCGGGCTGGTGACCATATCAGACGCTGGGGGTGCGCCGACCTTCGAGGAAGTGGCGGGGGGCGCGGGTCGATACGCCGCACATGGCGACTGGACCGTTTCCAGCATTGCCGATATCGACGGTCAGCTTCGCCGGCTTCAGCAGCCCTCTTCGCGCAACATCGTTATCGACCTTTCCGGGGTGAGTGCTCTGGATACGGCGGGCGCCTGGCTGTTTCATAGAACCGCAAAGTTCTTTGCAGAGGCTAATGCGGAAACGGAGTTCGCTGGGGGTGCACCGTCTTACCGAATTCTGCTGGAAGAAGTGGCGCGTAACGACGAGCCCTGCGATATCGAGCCGCCGCGGTACAATGTAATCATCGAAGTTTTGGCCCGTGTGGGTAAGGCCGCAGCTTCGATCTGGGAACAAGCGATCAGTATCACCGGCTTCTTTGGCCTCATACTCGTCGTGTTTGCTCGCACCCTCGTCCAGCCGAAGCGGCTTCGCCTCACCTCGATGGTTCACCATATGGAGGAGGCGGGCTGGAACGCCATCCCAATCGTTACGTTATTGACGTTTCTGATTGGCGCCGTGCTCGCCTATCAAGGGTCGGTGCAGTTGCGGAATTTCGGCGCCGAAGTCTTCACAGTTGATTTGATCGCGATCTCGATTCTGCGCGAGATCGGTGTGTTGATCACCGCCATTATTGTGGCGGGCCGGTCGGGCAGTGCCTTCACGGCGCAAATCGGGTCGATGAAGGTTCATGAAGAAGTGGACGCCATGCAGACGCTGGCGCTCGACCCCATCGAGATGCTGGTGTTGCCGCGCGTGTTGGCATTGGTGCTTATGTTGCCGCTTCTTACCTTTGGGGCCGACCTGGCCGGCATTGCCGGCGGTGCCTTAGTTGCCTGGGCCTCGCTAGGTATTTCCCCCACCATGTTCTTCAACCGATTCTTGGAAACCACCGACTTGCTGCACTTCTGGATCGGTATCATCAAGGCGCCGTTCTTCGCCTTTATCATTGCTATGGTGGGCTGTTATGAGGGGCTGAAGGTAGAAGGCAGCGCCGAATCGGTTGGCCAACGCACTACTCAATCCGTTGTTGAGTCCATCTTTCTTGTGATCATTGCCGATGCGCTTTTCTCCATCTTCTTCGTTGAAATCGGATGGTAGAAATGGAGGGTAACACGCGGGCAGAAAACATTATTTCGGTGCGCGGGCTGCGGACCCAGTTCGGATCGCATGTGGTCCACGATCACTTGGATCTCGATGTGCACCGAGGTGAGGTGATCGGCATTGTGGGGGGGTCGGGCACGGGTAAATCCGTTTTGCTCAAAGCCATCACCGGATTGCTGACACCGACGGCCGGCCACATCGAAGTGTTCGGTACCGATCTGACAAGCCTGCCGGATGACGAGCGTCGCGCCCAGGAGCGCCGATGGGGTGTGCTGTTTCAGGATGGTGCGCTGTTTTCTTCGCTAACCGTCGCGCAGAACATCCAAGTACCTCAACGAGAACATCTGAAGTTGCCGCAAGCGCTGATGGACGAGCTGGCGGCGATCAAGATTCGCATGGTCGGGTTGCCGGCGGAGGCCGGCGCCAAGTTTCCGTCGGAATTGTCGGGCGGCATGCGCAAGAGGTCTGGGCTCGCCCGGGCGCTGTCCTTGGATCCGGAGATTGTGTTTCTGGATGAGCCGACGGCGGGGCTTGATCCGATCGGCGCGGCCGCTTTTGATCAACTCATTAAGAAACTTCAGCAAACCCTTGGTCTAACTGTGTTTATGGTGACACATGACCTGGACAGCCTTTATGCGATTTGCGACCGGATAGCCGTGCTTGCCGAAAAGCGTGTTATTGTGGTGGGCACAATGGATGACATGATGGCGCATGATCATCCCTGGATCAGAGAATACTTCCACGGGCCTAGGTCGCGGGCAGCACAACACGCGTTAGGAAAAGATTAGCGGCATGGAGGGTCTATGGTGCAACGGATCTGGGGCGCGGCGAAAGGGGTGATACCGCTGTGGAGATAAGAGCCAACTACGTACTGATCGGTGTCTTTTCGATCGCCGCCGTATTTGCGGCGTTCCTTTTCGTCTTGCTTCTGGCGAAGCAGCAGTTCGATCTGGAATACGCCTATTACGAGATCCTTTTCGACGGCGATGTCTCGGGGCTGTCGGTGGGGGCGGAGGTCCGATACAACGGCATCTCTGTGGGCGAAGTGCGCACGATCAAGCTCGACCCGGATGATCCGCGCAAAGTGCGGGTTTTGATCCAGGTGGGGGCGGACACCCCGGTGCGCGAGGACTCCGTGGCCTATTTGGAGGCCCAGCTCCTCACCGGCGTTTCGATTGTGCAGATTACGGGGGGCTCCCCGGAAAGCCCCCGGCTGACGGCCAAACCGGGGGAACGTTATCCGGTGCTAGCTTCCGAAAAATCGGGTTTGCAGGAATTGTTCACTGGGGCGCCGGATTTGATTGCCAAGGCCAATGTTTTGGTCGAGCGGCTGGCGGCGGTGGTTGACCGGGAAAACCGGGCATCAATCACCCAAACCCTCAAAAACGTTGAGGCGCTGACCCAAACGTTTGCCGACAACACCGATGAACTCGATCTCATTTTGAAGAATTTGGCGGCAACGTCATCCGACATTGCGTCATTAGCGAGCCAGTTGGATAAGTTGGCCACCACGGCTAACGACTTGCTGGATGACGATGCGCGGGAATTGCTTGCTGAAGCCAAGAGCGCGGCGCGCAACGTCTCTAACCTTGCGGAAAACCTGGACAATGTGGTGATTGAGAACGAGGAAGCCATTTCCGACTTCTCAAAACAGGGGCTTGCCCAGCTTGGCCGTCTGGTGACGGAAGCGCGGCAGCTTGTCTCGACGCTGGATCGGGTGGCGACACGGATTGAAAGTGATCCGGCCGCGTTTTTCTTTGGCAATCAAGCGGCGGAGTTTGAACCCAGATGATGACGATAAGGGCTGCGCAGAACGACTGTGGGGAGGAGACGCCGCGCCGGATCGGGGCCAGAATATTAGCCAGCGGCGTGTTGGTGTCGTTGGCGTTGTCGTTAGGGGGGTGCGGGCTCTTAAGCCTGCCGGGAACTGGACCGGCCCCCGACCTCTACGATTTGTCTCCGAAAAGCACCTTCGATGAAGGACTGCCGGTGGCAACCTATCAGCTCGTTGTCGAAGAACCGGTGGCGTCGCGGGCGCTCGATTCCGATCGCATCGCCATTCGTACATCGCCGCTGGAGCTTAAATATTATGCCGGCGCCCGTTGGAGCGATCGGGCGCCAAGTCTCGTTCAAACCCTGCTGGTTGAATCCTTCGAAAATTCCGGTCTCATCGTTGCCGTGGGCCGCCAAGCCATCAGCCTTCGGGGCGATTACGATCTTAAGCTCGAATTGCGCGAGTTTCATGCGGAACTCTACGATGAGACGCCGACACCCACGGTGCGCACCCGCTTGAACGTAAAGATCATCAAGCAACCGTCCGCATCGATTATCGCGTCCGAGACGTTCGAGCGTACCGCCGGTGCGGATTCCGACCGAATTCCCGATGTGGTGAATGCGTTCGATTCCGCCCTTGGGTCGACCATGAAGCGGGTGGTGGGCTGGACGCTCAAGTCGATTGAAGCCTTTGAACAGCGCCGACAGGCCGAGCAAGATGCTCGCCGCACGGCCCCGCTGTCGGACTTGATCGACGACAATGGCAATCCGGACGGTGAGAAAATCGGCCTTTAAATTTTTTGGGCCATGCCTCGTTAACCTTCACGAGCGTCGTTTTCCCGACATAATGATCTTTTAGCAAACGCGCGATTAAACTCTGGCCATTCCCGGTCAACGGTTTGTAGGCGTTTTGTAATGGGTCCCTCGCGCGCTTTCCTGCGTCTTGCCTTCTATAGTGTCCTGGCGGCCGGCCTGGTGCTGTCGGCTGTCGGTCTGCTGGGCGGCGTGCATGTGGTCTTCGACGGCACCAACCATTTTCGCCCCCATTTAATTGTCTGTTCGCTGATCGCTTTGGCCATGGCCTGGTTTTTTGACCGCTTCCGCGGCGTCGCGGCCGCCGCTTTGTGTCTGACGGTGAATGGTTTGGCGCTTGGTGTTTTTCTGCCGGAAGCGGCGCCGCAGCAGGATCTGCCGGACCGTCCCACCATCACGCTGGCCACCTACAATGTCTGGGGCCGTAATGATGACCACGATCTCGTCGCGCATCTGCTGACGTCGGAGGGGCCGGATGTGGTGGTCCTGCAGGAAGTTCGTCCCAAACTCTTGCCCGTACTCGACCGCCTGATCGAGACCTACCCCCATCAACTCCATTGTGGCGACATGGCCCGATGTGGTCTTGCGCTTCTGTCGAAATATCCTTTTGAAGAGGCCCAGTGGCGCGCGGCCGGCCAGGGGGTGCCACCCTTGCTATGGGCGCGGCTATCGTTGTCCGACGGGCAGGGGGGGCAGCCGCTGACGGTGGTCAGCACGCATTTTTCCCTGGCGCTCCCCCGTTATGGCCAGTTTCAGGATAAGGAGTTTTTCATCGACTTCTTGAACGGCATTGACGGGGATGTGGTTGCGCTCGGGGATTTCAATGCCACGCCCTGGTCTCATGTGGTCAGCGACCTTGCGGCCCGCACGGATATGAGGCTCGTGCATCGGTTCTTGCCCACCTGGCCGGCGCGGGGGGTGCCATCCCAGTTCCCCATCGATTTGATGCTGGTGTCGGAAGGCCTTGGCAATGCGGGTGTTTGGCGGGCTGCGGCCAGCGGGTCCGACCATCGGCCGGTATTCGCAAGAATAACGCTGCCGCCGTCATCCGCCATGGCCAAAGGCCGGGGCGTGACCGGCCCCTCAACCAAAATAGCCGATCGACTGTCCCAACAGTAGGTAGACCTTACCGGTTTGCGACGACAGATAGGCGTCCGCCATATGATTGTCGCGGTCGCGCGTAATAGCTTCGTCCAGTAAACGTTCGAATTGCCTCACATAGCGGTCGGCATTGTCCCGAAATTCTTGGTCCTCGCGGTATTTGCGCTCAATACGTTCCGCCAGACCCGTCGTGCGCAGGCTGAGGAGGCGGTTGGCGAACACGTTTTTCTCACCATGCTGGTAGCGCTGCCACAGTTCGATGGGCGGCGTATCTTCCAGCAGATGATCGATATCGATGGCCATGGCCTGAAGGTTCTGCACAATCGCGGTCGAGGCCCGCTGAAAGTCCTCATCGCCCAAAGGAGCAGAAGCCTCTGCCGGTCCGTCCGGGGCGGGTTGTTTTTGCTCCGCTTCTTCCGCTTCTTTTTCCTCGTCGATCCGTGTAAAGAGCGTCTGCCAGAAGCCTTTTTCCGGTAAGTTGGTCGCTCTGCGCCGGCTGAGCGGGCTGTGGCCTTCAGGCAGTTCCTCCGTTGCCGGGGCTTGAGGCGGCGGTGCATCGTCAGCCGGCCACGGCATCAGATCCTCATTCGCATGCTCGTCGTCTACATTCTCCCCGTCCTCATCGGCAGGCGACCACTGGCCGCGTTTGAACACGCCCAGGAATTGTTCCTCGTCGTCGGTGTGTTCCGCACGCGGCAGGTCTTCCAATTCGTCTTCAACCAGATCCGCCGTCTCGTCGCTCATCATGCCCCGATGCATGTCGATCAGAAGCTGGCGCCGCTCGCGGATGGCCAGTTGCAGCTTTTCGGCTTCTTCCGTCACCGAATTTGCCAGCGCACTCATCTGACCGATTTCGGTGCTGAACATGTCGCGCAACCGGGTGGCTTCCGTGGAGGCTTTTTCCGGAATCTGGGCGATGCGCCGTTCCACATCTTTGGACAGGTCTTCCAGTTGGGCCCGCAGGCGGCCGGACTGGTCTTCCACCGACGTCACCGTTTGTTGAAGACGTGTCCCCGCATCGCCCAGGGCGTTCAACGCTTTGTCGATGTGGACCACCAGATCCTCGGCCGAGGTCTTGGATTGGACAATGCGTGAAATCAGCTTGGCATTCGCTTCTTCCGCGGCAACGGTAGAATCGCCGACGCCTTTGCGGATTTCGTCGGCTTGCGCCTGCATGGACTGACGCACATCCTCGGCCACTTGATTGGCGGCCGACAAGGCATCGCGAATGGCGGTGGCCGTATCTTCGCCGATTTCGATAACTGTCGCAGCTTCGTGGCGGATCTTCTTATTGAGGTCTGCGGCGCGCAGCATGAATTTGGCGGCCGCATCGTCGCTTTCGGAGATCGCTTCGTCGGTTTTGCTCTTGAAGGCGGCTGCGGCGTTCTCCGCCGATTCGGTGATGGCCTTTGCGGCGCGCTCGCCTTCTTCCACCGACCGGGCGGTCTCTGCCCGGAACTTCTCACCGGCATCGCCTGCGCGGGCCATCATGCCGGCAAAGGCTTCCTCGAACTTGTCCCGGGATTGGCCGAGCGCTTGATCGAGCTGGGCCGATTGGTCGGCCAACACTTCTGTCATCCGCCCCAAAAACTCCCGCTGCCGGGTGATGGCGCCATCCAGATAGGTGCCTTGTCCCTCCAGCTTCTTGACCATGCCATCCAGGTCGGTGCGCTTTTGCTCGAATTTTTGAATGACTTCGTCGGAGCGGTCGGAGACCGTATTCACCACCGTGTGCAGCTTGTCGTGCTGACGGCCGATTTCGACCACGGCGCTTTCCGATCCTTCGGTCATCGCTTGAAGCGTTGCGCGGAAGGCGTCGAGCTGCTGTTGCACCACATCTTCAGTTTTCTTGATTTCCTTTTGAGCTTGGAGTGTGGTGTTGGACAGGTCCGATAGTTTGCCTTCCATGGATTTGGTGTTTTCCCCCATCTCCGTGTGGAGCTGTTGGGCAAAGGCCGCGAGCGATTGGCGTTCATTTTCCAGATCGGCGCGCATGTCTTTGGTTTGAGCCCGGGCGCGGCGCCCGGCTTCGTCCAAGGCCGCGACTTTTTTCTCGAGCGTCACTTCCATCTTCTCGACGCGGGTGGTGGCTTGGTCCAGCGCGTGGGAAATGCGGCCGATTTGCTGCTCTACCGCGCCGCCCACGGTCGCGATCTCGGCGGCGGCGCTTTCTCCCGGGTGGGTGAGCCGCTCGGCCATGGCCCGCAAGGCGTCCGCACTGCGCCGAAGCTTGGAAGATTGGGCGACAATAATCGCAAGCATCCAGAAAAAGGCGACTGGGCCCAGCGCCCCCACCAGAACAGCGGCGATCCAGGCGCTCGGAAAGTTGGCCAGCAGGGGAATTTCGTCATTGTACCCATAAATGTAGCCACCCCACAGACTTCCCCACGCAAGCGTTGCGATCAAAGCAAGTCCGTAGGGGCCCACAAGCCGACGCCGTCGGCTGCGCTTGCGCCGCCCCTTTTTTGAGTTTTCAGCAACCTCGTCGCGCACGGCCAATGCGCGGGCACTGGCATCCGAACCCGCTTTCGATTGGGACGTGGGCGCGTCCGATTTTCTTTCCGAGCCGGCGGCGGGGCCCAGCCCGCCAAATGCTGCCGGCCCTGTTTCGGTTGAGGCCTGGCTCACGGGGTGCCACCCTTCCTATGAGTCACTGTGTTCAAGAATCACCTGTACGCCACAATTCACAATAGCAGAAGCATCTAAACCAGATGTATGTTTTTCCTGGCGGCAAACTGCGCCGACATTATGGTTAATGGTCGCGAAAGCGCACTTTTATTGGGGAGAGGACCCGTTATGGATGACGTCCACATGATTTTGGCCTTGGCCGCCTTTGTTTTTCTCGCCTTGCATTTAGGCGTGGCGGGGACTCGCCTGCGCGAAAGTATCGTGGGGGTCATCGGCGAAAATGCCTATTTGGGGCTGTTTTCGGTGGCATCGCTGGCCGGCATCGTCTGGCTGTCCATGTCCTACAACGCGGCCTCGGCCACCAGCTATGTGGAGATTTGGGGCCAACTGTTCAGTCTCCACATCCTGGTTTCGGTGATTATGTTCTTCGCCTTCATGCTGGCTGTGCCGGGGATTTTAACCCCCAGCCCTACCAGCGTCGGGGGCGAGGCCCAGCTTGACAAGGACGAACCGGCCACCGACATGACCCGCATCACCCGGCACCCCTTCTTGTGGGGTACTTTTCTATGGGCGTTCTCTCACGTGTTGGTGAATGGTGACCTGGCCTCGTTGTTGTTGTTCGGCACGTTCGCGCTGCTCACAGCTTTGGGGACACGATCGATCGATGCCAAGCGCAAACGGGCTTTGGGCGACAAATGGGATGCCTTTGCCGCGAAGACGTCGAACATCCCTTTTGCGGCGATTGCGTCAGGCCGAAACCATCTGAGCTTGGGCGAGATCGGCTGGTGGCGATTGGCCGTTGGCTTCATCGCCTACCTTGCGGTGTTCGGCGCCCATGGCTGGCTGTTTGGGGTGATGCCCGACATCGTGCGTTAACGAAAAGCCGTCGGCGCGAAAAAACTTCGATCTTTTTTGATCGTCAGCATGCGTCGTTCATGTCGCGTTCAGGTGAAATGTGAATCCGCAAACCATGCAAATCACTTGGTTTTAATAGGATTTCTGCGTCCTCAAAAATTACGGGGCATTTTAATCAAATGCCCCAAAACCGCCTCAATCGAGCCACACATAACCACGCGGTCGCCGCAAAGGTGCCGAGGTTGATCCCTTAATTATTTAGTAGAAGCCGCCCCGTAAGATGTGTGGAGTAGGCGTAGGATGAGGAACAGACATAATGACCCTGCTTTCTGAAAAGCCCCTTGTCGACGCGATCGAAACCGACGACGGCACGCCCAGCAGAACCGTTCCGATCGATCTAGACCATCTCCACCAATACACACTTGGCGACCGGCAGCTCGAACGCGAATTGCTGGGCTTGTTCCGCGATCAGGCCAAAATCTATCTCGGCAAGATGGATCTGGATAGCGACGTTAAGAATTGGACGGACACGGCGCATACCCTCAAAGGGTCGGCGCGCAGCGTCGGTGCGTGGCAGGTCGCTCGATTGGCCGAAGCGGCGGAAGCCATGGCGTCGGTGGACTATCGCGAACGGCAAGACATGATCCGCCAATTGGAACTGGCCATCATGCAAGCCAAACGGTTTATCGATTGCCGCTTGCTTGACTGCGCATCCTAGGCAAGCCGACGTTTGACATTCAATGCGTGTCCGCGCGCCCGTTGCGCGTGCCTGTGGCTCCGGCATAAGGTGACGGCCCAGCCACACCGCGAGGGAGCCGAACATGCCGCGTATTGCCCCCCTGAACAGAGAAGATTTACAAGAGCTCGAACCCTTTTTTGAACTGGTTGAAGGGGCCATGGGCTTTGTGCCGAACAGCCTGTTGACCATGGGCCGTAACCCGGCGCTGGTGAATGCATTTGGTGGATTGGCGGCGCTTATCCAAGGGCCCGGCAAAGTATCCGATGAGCTGAAAGCGTTGATCTCGTTCGTCGCCAGCCGGTCTGCCGGATGCCAATATTGCATGGCCCATACCAGCCACACATCCGTCAAACATTGGGGTACTTCTGCCGAAAAGTTTGACGAGATTTGGAGTTATGAAAACAGCCCGCTGTATTCCGAAGCCGAACGGGCCGCCCTTCGTGTGGCCCAGGCGGCCGGCCAAGTCCCCAACGCGGTGACCGATGCGGATTTTGACGCCCTGAAGGCGCATTTCGATGACGATCAGATCGTTGAAATCGTATCTGTCATCTCGCTGTTCGGGTTTCTCAATCGGTGGAACGACAGC
>JANQMY010000387.1 GCA_028279895.1 Alphaproteobacteria bacterium | reverse complement strand
TGAAAGGCTTTGCGCCGCGCGACGTTCCGGAAGAAGAACGGTTGATCACCGACCGGCAGTTGGCTTGGGTGGCGTATTTGGAAGGCAATAGCTGGCTCGATGGCCGTTTCAATTCCATGTTCTTTTTCGGCAATGACAGCCGCGAGCCGGAAATCGCCGGTATTTTCGGTGCCGTCGTCGGCTCGATCTTTATGCTGATCGTCACCCTGTCGGTGTCCTTGCCGTTGGGGGTGGCGGCGGCCGTCTATCTGGAGGAATTCGCGCCGAAGAATTGGTGGACGGAATTCATCGACGTCAACATCCGCAACTTGGCGGCCGTGCCGTCCATCGTGTTCGGTTTGCTGGCCTTGGCCGTGTTCATACGCCTGTTCGGCATGCCGCGCTCGACGCCGTTGGTGGGCGGCCTGGCGCTGAGCCTGTTGACCCTGCCGACGATCATCATCGCCGCGCGTGCTGCCATTGCCGCCGTGCCGCCGTCTTTAAGGGAAGGTGCCCTGGAATTGGGCGCGTCCAAATTGCAGACGGTCACCCATGTGGTGCTGCCCTCGGCCATGCCGGGCATTCTGACGGGCACGATCATCAGCATGGCGGAAGCGCTGGGAGAAACCGCGCCTCTGCTTATGATCGGCATGGTCGCCTTCATGGTGGATACGCCCGCGGGTGTTCTAGACCCGGCGGCGCCCTTGCCCGTGCAGATCTATACTTGGTCCACCAGTCCCGAACGGGCCTTCGCGGAGAAGACGGCCGCGGCCATCATGGTATTGCTGGTGCTCTTAGTACTGATGAATAGCTTCGCAATTTATTTGCGCAACAAATTCCAACACAAATGGTAGTGAGATGATGCAGAGTATGTTTGCTTCACCCAAATCGAAGAAATCCAAGAACGAGCCGGTGGTGACCCGAGCGCGGGGCGGTGGAACGACCTCGGGCGGCGACCACACCAAAATGGTTTGCCGGAATGTGAGTGTCTTTTATGAGGATTTTCACGCGCTCAAGGATGTGACCATCGACGTCAACAACAAAGAAGTGCTGGCGCTGATGGGGCCGTCCGGATGCGGCAAGTCGACCTTTCTGCGCTGCCTCAACCGCATGAACGATACGGTCGATGGCGCCCGCATCACCGGTGAGGTGTTGCTGGAGGGCATGGACATTTACGATCCCAACATCGACCCGGTGTTGATCCGCTCGCGGATCGGCATGGTGGCCCAGGCGCCGAATCCCTTTCCCAAGTCGATCTACGACAATGTGGCGTTCGGGCCGCGCCTGCATGGCCTTTACGACCGTAAGCAGGATTTGGACGAACTGGTCGAGAAAAGTCTCCGGCGTGCCGGTTTGTGGGACGAGGTGAAGGACATCCTGGAGCGTTCCGGTACCGGACTGTCGGGCGGCCAGCAACAACGCCTATGCATCGCCCGCGCCATCGCCAACGGCCCGGATGTGCTGTTGATGGACGAGCCGGTGTCCGCGCTCGATCCTGTTGCCGCGGGCGTGATCGAAAGGCTGATCGGCGAGTTGGCGGAACGTTACGCCATCGTCATCATCACCCACAGTTTGGAACAGGCGCACCGCATTGCCGACCGCACCGCGTTTTTCTATCTGGGGGAGTTGGTCGAAACCGGCGCGACGGAAGATGTGTTCAACAATCCCAAGGACAAGCGCACCAAGCATTTCATCGAAGGCATGTTCGGTTAACGGCCGCAGCGGTGCCACGCCATCGGGTTAGCTGTCGCACCGGAACAAGTAATATCCGCGATCCGTTCCGTAGCGCCTGTAAAACGGCCGCATGAGTTCCTTTGTCATCCGGATCGGGTTGAGCCGGGTGCCGAAATCCACCAGACGAACTGATGGAAGGTGGGTGGGCGAAAGGCCCGCTTCCCGGGCAAGCCGGTTGATGGACTGCGTGGTGAAGCAATTCAAATGCTCAAGCGGCATAAGGGGGGCGATATCACTTTCGCCGCCGGCATCGAATTCCGATTGTGCGGGGAATTGCCCCGCCGCAAGCGTCTGCCTGGTTTTCGCCGGTGCCGGGACCGCCACCTTGAATAGTCCCCCCGGCGTCAGCGTCTTTGCCAAGTTCGCGAACAATTGCTTTGGGTTGCCGACATGTTCCAACACCTGTTCGGTGTGGACAATGTCGAATTTCATGTTGAAAGCGTCTTCTTCCGAAATGTTGATCACGCCCAGACCGGCTGCGTATTCTTTCTTCTTCGGTGAAATCTCGACGCCGTAAACCTCGCATCCCAGGGCGCTGGCGATGCGCGCCCAACCGGCATATCCGAAACCGAAATCCAGCAGTTTGATGTCGCAGAGCTGTTTGTCGCACAGGGTGGTCAGCGATACGAGTTCATTGGTCCGGTAGATAAACCTTTCGGCGGACAGGGATTTCTTGGCCCGTGCGAGTGTTTTTTCATGTTGGATGAATTGATTGTAGATGGCGCCCATAAGATCGCCGTCGGGCACCATTTTCTGGAACATGAGACCGCATTTTGAGCATTCGCATGCCACATAATCGGTCCCCGTCAGGTAGTCTTGATCGAAGTCACCTTGGTTTCTGTACTGACTTTCGAGATAGGACAGGACAGGATTTCTTGTCATCGAATTTGCGTACAGAACGTCAAATTCCGAAGAGTTACAAACCGGGCACTCCGTGCGTTCCTGAAAATGATCAATATTATAGTTAAAGGTCATAACACAGTGACCTGATACGCAGCTAACAGATACAATTTATACGGTGCCTTAAACCGGCTGTCGCAACTGCGTCAATTGTCAGTATGACCTGCCTTCACTTCCTATATCGCCGCCTCAGGCGAAAAGGCCCTGCCGTGCGGATCTTAACCAAGAATGTCGGCTTGTAAGGTGCCGGCCGTTATGCGCGATAGGGCGGGCGCGGCGGAGTTCCGGATACGGACGAACAGTTTTGCCGGCGATGCGCCCGGCGGCCTCTACCCAAACGGAATATGGGCGCGCCATTTCCCGGTCGGCCAAAGGGCCAGCGAATAAAGCCACGTATAGGCCGGCCGCAGCATGTCTTTCAGGTGGCTCTCTTCAGGCATCTCGGGGGGCAAAATGCCGTCGCGTTCATCGGCGCGGTCGCCGATCACATTGCTTTTGAACCCAAGGGCCAGGTCGTTAATCATGTCTTGTACGCACGGCGCCGGCATCCATTGCAAGACATCCACATCGTGTATCGCCCGGCGATCCGGATCGAAAAGTTCGATGTCGACCGCGTTGCGGAACTGGGCCGCGAAACCGAGCATGTGACGCGCGGTCGGGCGATTGACTAGATACGCAGCGCCACCCCCGTGATTAGTCTCAAGCTGATAAGCGCGACGCTTGCCGACCGTATGGCGAACGCCGCGCCGCAGCGTTACCCGTGCGCCAAACGTCTCGAACCGGTGTATTTCAAGGGCGCCGGGATTGATTTTCGCCAATGCGTCGCCGAGGAACGTGCCGAAATCGGGTGCGAAATGAACGTCATCCTCAAGGATCAATCCGAAGGGAACGGGGCCGTCGGCAATCAGTTTCCAGATCTCGATATGGCCCAGCAGGCAGGCCACTTCGCCGGCGCCCATGGAATGGCGCTGAGGCGCTTCATGATAGCCGCGTTGTGCCGGTGTCAATTGGGCAGCATCGATCCCGGCAAACCGTTCGAACGGCAAGCCCATGCCGGTCAGGGTAGATTCCATATGGGCGCGCCGATCGATATCCCGATCGAGATTGATGAATCGGATGGTCGCCAGCGCGTTCATTGATCTGCCCCAAGGCGTCTGGCCGCACCGGACGCCCTTCCCAAACTGCGCAGACATGGTAGGGGCTGGGCGCCTTGCTTACAAGGCGCCCGATGAGGCCGGTCATCCGCGCCCGTTGAGCGCCCGGTTTACCGCACAGGTGATCGCCACCAACGAGGCCGCTACGATGTTCGGATGCTGGCCGATGCCGTAAAGGCGCGTGCCATCCACCTCCGTTTCCACAAAAGCGATGGCGCTGGCATCCGATCCGCCGCCCACAGAGTGTTCGGAATAGCTGTAGACTTTGACGTCTTTGCCGATCTCTTTGCTGAAGGCGTCAACGAAGGCGTCGATCGGGCCGTTGCCGCTGCCTTCCAGCGTTATTTCGGCTCCGTCCTTCGTCATCGTCGCGGTCAGCAGCCGCCGCTCGGTGGCATGGGTATCCGCCCGGGTTTGGTGGGTGACGAACGCATAAGGCGTATCGGCGTCCAGATACTCTTTCTCAAACGCCTGCCAAATATCGTCGGGGCGTTGTTCTTCTCCCGTATGGTCCGAAATCTCTTGAACCACGCGGCTGAACTCGATTTGCAGCGCGCGGGGCATCTGCACACCGAATTCGGTTTCCATGATATAGGCGATGCCCCCTTTACCCGATTGGCTGTTGATGCGGATGACGGCCTCGTAACTCGAGCCGACATCGGCCGGGTCAATCGGCAGATAAGGCACATCCCATTGATCGCTGTTGGACGTCTTCATGGCCTTGAGGCCTTTGTTGATGGCGTCCTGGTGCGACCCGGAAAACGCCGTGAACACCAGATCGCCGCCATAGGGATGGCGCGGGTGCACCGGCAATTGATTGCAATACTCCGCCGTGGCGCGCAGATCGCGCATGTTGCGCATGTCCAGTTTCGAATCCAACCCTTGGCTCACCATGTTCATGGCCAGCGTGATCACATCCACATTGCCCGTGCGTTCGC
>JANQMY010000357.1 GCA_028279895.1 Alphaproteobacteria bacterium | reverse complement strand
TGAGGTGGCGGCGGTCTACACGCAGCCGCCGCGCAAATCGGGGCGGGGTCAAAAGCAAAACCTATCGCCCGTGCATGCCTTTGCGGAGCAGGCGGGCCTTGACGTGCGGACGCCGGTCAACTTCAAGCCTGACGAGGAAAAAGAAAAGTTTGAAGCGCTGTCTCTGGATGTGGCGGTGGTGGTGGCGTACGGACTCATTCTTCCCAAACGAATTCTCGACGCGCCTCGCCTTGGCTGTCTGAACCTCCACGCTTCGTTGTTGCCGCGATGGCGGGGGGCGGCGCCCATTCAGCGGGCGATTATGGCCGGCGACAAAGAAACCGGTGTGATGATCATGCAAATGGAGCGCGGTCTTGATACCGGCCCTGTCCTGCTCGCCGAGCGCACACCGATCGGCCCGGCCACGACCGCCGGTGCATTGCACGACACGTTATCCCATGTGGGCGCGTCGCTCATGGTGCGGGCACTTGCAGCCCTTGAACGTGGCGGTCTTGCGCCGACACCGCAAGGTGACGCGGGCGTGACCTATGCGGAGAAGATCTCCAAGGCCGAAGCACGGATCGATTGGTCGAAGCCGGCGGCGCAGCTCGACTGCGAAATCCGCGGCTTGTTGCCGGCGCCGGGCGCTTGGTTCGAAGTGGCGGGTAAACGTGTAAAGGTATTGGAGGCTGTGCCCGGTAATGAGAATAGTGCTGCGCCGGGGACGGTGCTTGACGATACGCTGACGGTCGCCTGCGGGAGCGGTACATTGTCGATCCGCCGCGTGCAGCGGGAAGGCAAGGCGCCGTCGGATACCCAAGAGTTTTTGCGCGGCTTTGCCATCCCGAAGGGAACACAACTGCCCTTGTCGTCCGATGCCTAGGTACAAAATCACCATCGAATATGACGGCGGTCCGTTTGTCGGATGGCAACGCCAGGCTACTGGCCTATCCGTGCAAGAAGCGATCGAGAACGCCATCGAGAAATTCTGCGGCGAGCACGTCACGCTGCAGGCGGCGGGGCGGACGGATTCGGGCGTTCACGCCCTAGGTCAAGTTGCGCATTTCGATTTGCCTACGGAGCAGTTGGCCGATAAGATTCGCGACGCGGTGAACTTCCACTTGAAACCGCAACCGGTGGCGATCTTGCAGGCCGAAGCGGTGCCGGAAAGCTTCGAGGCCAGGTTTTCCGCCACCGGCCGTCATTACCGCTACGTGATCGAAAACCGCCGGGCCCCGTTGGCAATCGACCGGGGGCATGCATGGCATGTGCCCCAGCCGCTCGATGCGGACGCGATGCATGAAGCGGCCCAGCATTTGGTCGGGCACCACGATTTCACGACATTCCGTGCCAGCCAATGCCAAGCCAAGTCTCCGCTTCGGACGCTCGACAGGATTTCCGTTCGCCGGGCAGGCACGACGGTGGAGGTTTCCGTGAGCGCCCTGTCATTTCTGCACCATCAAGTGCGCTCCATCGTCGGCAGTCTCAAAATGGTGGGAATCGGTAAATGGCCGGCGGTGAAAATCGCGAAGATTCTCGAGGCGAAGGATCGCAAAGCCTGCGGGCCCATCGCGCCTGCTGAAGGTTTATTTCTGGTGGCGGTCGATTACGACGAAGCGGTTACGCGGTGAGCACCGCGCTGGCGCCGATTTGAATGATCACGCTGATCACGAAGTCCAGCGTTACGAAGCCCAGGCACGCCATAGCCGGCAGGTTTAGGGCGGCATAGACCACATACCAGCGGTAGATCATGATCACCAGCATGATCGACAGCAGCGGCGCGATGGCACCGACAATTCCGACCAGTCCGAAATAATAGAGCGCAAACGGCGGCAATTGGATTGTTAAGACGGCAACCGCCGACCAATTATAGGCCACCACAAAGGGAATGTATTTGTCCTGAACGTTGATGATCCGTGTGGCCCATAACATCACGATCGGAAACACGGCCCACATGGCCACATAGGCAATGCCTTGGGCCAGAAGATAGTCGCTCAATTCGGGAATCTGAATGAGGTTGGCACCGTCCGGATTTTCTTCCAGTTCGATGCGCTGCACTTCTTGATTGAGCCGGTATTGAGCCAGCAGCACAAACACGTAAATGGGCGCCAAGATCACGGCCGCGAAGAAAGAATTCCAAAAACCGCTGCCCGACAGGTTGAACTGCTTCATGCCGCGCGGGTCCATGACGAACAACAGCCAAGCGCCGCGTATGGATGATGAAACCTCTCTCAAAGACGGCATGGTTCAGCTTTCCCGCGCGCCCATGTGGCTAGGCTCCGGCCTGACTGAAATAGCCTTCAATAACTTTGAGATAGACCTGCGTCACGGCCTCCATGTCCTCTAACCGGCATTCTTCGTCGATCTTGTGCATGGTCTTGCCCACCAATCCGAATTCGGCGACGGCGCAATGGTTCTTGATGAAGCGTGCATCCGATGTGCCGCCGCTGGTGGACAGTTCGGGGGTCTTACCGGTTACATCCTGCACGGCCCGGACGATTAGATCCGTGAACATGCCAGGCTCCGTGACAAAGGCGTCGCCAGAGGATGCGCAGGTCAGATCGTACTGGCCCGCTTTGGCGTCGCAGACCTCGCGGATCCAGCTTTCCAGCGAGGCCGGGGTGTGCAAATCGTTGAACCGGACGTTAAAGCGCGCGACCGCGCTGGCTGGAATCACATTTGTGGCGGCATTGCCCACATCGACACTGGTGACTTCCAGGTTCGACGGTTGAAAATGCGGCGTGCCGTCATCCAGCACTTTTTCGCTCAGTACCGAGAGGACATCAACCAACCTCGGCACGGGGTTGTCGGCCAAATGGGGATAGGCCACATGACCTTGCGTGCCATGCACCGTCAACACGCCGTTGAAGCTGCCGCGGCGGCCGATCTTGATCATGTCGCCGAATTCCAGCGGATTGGTCGGTTCGCCCACCAGGCAGTGGTCCAGTTGTTCGCCCTGCTTGGCCATCCAGTCGAGGACTTTGACGGTGCCGTTCGTGGCCGGGCCTTCTTCATCGCCGGTGATGAGCAAGGCGATAGATCCCGCCTTCGTTACATCATGGTCGGCAAGGTAACGCGCTGTTGCCGCCACGAAAGCGGCGATGGCGCTTTTCATATCGGCCGCGCCACGTCCGATCAGCAGGCCGTTTTCCACTTTGGCTTCGAACGGGTCTACGCTCCAGCCCGCTGCATCGCCGATCGGTACAACGTCGGTATGCCCCGCAAAACAGAGCGCCGGCGACTTGCTGCCGAGCCGCGCATACAGATTATCTACCTCCCCGAAGGGCAGGCGGTTGCAGGTGAAGCCAAGTGCGCTCAAAGCCGATTGCAATACATCCAACGCGCCGGCATCGGCGGGCGTTATGCTTGGACACCGAATAAGGTCCGTTGCGAGGGGCAGCGGGTCTGTCAGAGAATGCGGATCACGGGGCGCCATATGGCTGGTTCAGTTTTCTTTCGGGAAACGGGATGCCGATCCCTTGTTTGGATTCAGTCTCTCAGCAATTCGTTGATCGAGGTTTTCGACCGTGTGCGCTCGTCCACGGTTTTGACGATCACGGCGCAATAGAGCGCGGGTTTTCCTGCGTCCCCCGGCAAAGACCCGGGCACCACCACGGAATAGGGTGGCACGCGGCCGTAATGCACTTCACCCGATGCACGATCGACAATCTTCGTGGACGCGCCGAGATAAACCCCCATCGACAGCACGCTGCCTTCGCCGACGATCACGCCCTCCGCCACTTCCGAGCGGGCGCCGATAAAGCAATTGTCTTCAATGATCACCGGATTGGCTTGCAGCGGTTCCAGCACGCCGCCAATGCCTGCGCCGCCGGAAATGTGGCAGTCCTTGCCGATCTGCGCGCAAGAACCGACGGTCGCCCAAGTGTCGACCATGGTGCCTTCGTCCACATAGGCACCGAGATTGACGAAACTCGGCATCAGGACAACGCCTTTGGCGATGTGTGCCGAGTGGCGAACGATGGCGCCCGGCACCGCGCGGAAGCCGGCGGCGCGGAATCGATTTTCGCCCCATCCCTCAAACTTGGAAGGCACCTTGTCGAACCAGGTGGTGTTGGCACCCGGCCCGCCTTCAATGGCGGCCATGTCGTTCAGGCGGAACGAGAGCAGCACGGCTTTCTTCGCCCACTGGTTCACATGCCAGTCGGCGCCTTGTTTTTCGGCGACACGCAAGGATCCGTCATCGAGGGAGTTGAGCGTTTCGACGACCGCGTCGCGCACCTCTCCCTGGGTCGACGATGAAATGTCGTCGCGGTTTTCCCATGCGGATTCGATGGCGGTTTCCAGAGCAGTCGTCATAAAACATTCCTAGCGATTAAGGGTTCGGGGCCGCACCATACAAGCGGTCAAGGGGCAGTCAACTGCAATCTGGCGCTATCTGGAGCGGTATCCGGGACGCCGGCCATTGAGTTGGCCCAGAAACACCGTCAAATCGTCGGTGGCGTGGTCCACGTGAGAGGGCGTGTCACCACCGTCCGGGTGGCGGCCGTTTGACCAATCCCTGTGGGTCTTGAGCCACACCGTGGTCATGCCCAGATTTTTGGCTTCCACCAGATTGCTATGCAAATCGTCGAACATGGCCGCCCGCGTCGGGTCCAGCGCCGCTTGATCTAAGAAAAGCTGAAATGCTTCCGGCTGCGGCTTGGGAATAAAAGACGATGCGGCGATATCGATGATCGCGTCGAAATGATGGGTGATGTTCAGATGGCTCAGAACGTTTTCGGCGTGGGTTTTCGACCCGTTGGTGAAAACCACTTTGCGCCCCGGCAGTTCGTCCAACTCGCTGTTGAGTTGCGGATTGGGCGGCACGGGCGACAAGTCGATGTCGTGCACATAGTCGAGAAACTCGTCCGGGGTGAGCCCATGCAACTTCATCAACCCCGACAAGGTCGTCCCGTGATCGTAGTAATATTGTTTCTGAATGCGCCGCGCTTCCTGTAAGTCGACATCCAGAAACCGGGCCACAAACTCGCTCATACGAATGTCGATCTGCGCAAAGAGATCGCATTCGGACGGATAAAGCGTGTTGTCGAGGTCAAAGACCCACGCATCTACATGATCAAAACCGCCCGAACTCTTTGCCACGTGTTGTGTCCTCTAGCTTACCGGCCTGAATGTGGCGCCGTTTTCCAGGAAACGCAAGCGCCGCCAAAGCCGTTCTATCCAAGGCTTTTTAATAGGTTTAACGGCTATTTAATGGCCGCGATGTAAAAAAACAGGGCGCGGAACTGCGTCATTTGGCGCTGAAACGTTCGGCTTACTGACGACCAGCGGAGGCATGGTGAATGCCATGTTAAGCACGCTCAACATGATGGCGGTCCCCTATGCTGAATAAGATTTTCGCATGGCGCCGCGACCGGACCGTCCTGCCGGAAAAGCTCAGCTATCAGGAAGCGCGGGACGCGCTCGAGTCCCATTCGAACCAGATTCGGCGCGAACTCGCGCGCCGCGAAGAGGTAGAGCCAGAAATCCTTTACTATCTGGCAGAGGACGGCGCCGCCGACATACGCGCGCTGGTGGCGGCGAATCCCAACACGCCGCAGCAAGCCAACCTGATCTTGGCCGACGACGAGGACGAGAATGTGCGTTACGAGCTGGCGGCGAAAATCGCCCGGTTGGTCCCGCACCTGAATGAATTGCAGACGGAAAAGACCCGAGACTTGGCCATTGAGGTCATTTCCAAGCTGGCACAAGATCACTTGGCGCGTGTGCGTCAGATTCTGGCGGAAGAAATCAGGGACTCGGCGCTCCTGCCGCACCACATCGTTCGGAAGCTTGCTTTCGATCTCGAAGAAATTGTCAGCATACCAATTATTAAATATTCACCACTTCTATCCGATCAAGATCTTCTTGAAATTATATCGGCGGCGCCGACGCCAGGCGCCGTAACGGCCATTGCGTGCCGCCCGCAAGTCAGCGAAACCGTGTCGGATGCAGTGGTTGCGACCAAAGACGTCCCGGCGATCGCCGCCCTCTTGACCAATGAGGGCGCGAAAATCAGCGAAGAAACCCTCGACGACCTGGCCGATCAGGCGGAAACGGTCGATGCGTGGCACGGACCGTTGGCGCATCGGCCCGAGCTGTCCATGCGCGCCATTCGTCGGGTCGCCGGTTTTGTAAGCCTGTCCTTGATCAACGCTCTTGAAGAGCGCCACGATCTGGAACCGGGTGTGAAGACGTTTTTGCGCCGGCGTGTGCGGGCACGTTTGGATAAGGAGACGTTGTCCGTCGATGAATTCGACCAGCGCGAGGCGCTGAGGAATCGTGTGGATCAGGCGCAAGACGACGCTGTGCTTAACGATGAGTACGTGCTCAACGCGATCAAGGAAAACAACAAAGAATTGGTGTTGCTCGCTCTCGAAACTCTGTCGGAACTGCCGTTGGGCCTAGTGGACCGGATGGTGGCGTCGAAAAACGCCAAAGTGGTCACGGCGCTGGTGTGGAAGGCCGGGTTATCTATGCGCGTCGCTTATGCCGTGCAACAACACATGTCCAAGATCCACCATGAGCAGCTCTTGTCGGCGAAAGACGGTGTGGACTATCCGCTCACGGAGGAAGAACTCCAATTGCATTTGGAGATGTATGGAGTTGAGCCGGACGAGGCCTAGTGTTCTTCTGATAATGTGAAGGTCTGTGTCCAACCGGATTTGGCGCCCGTGTCAATCCGCTCGAAGCCGGTCTTCTTGAAGCCGCGCTTCTCGCAATCGTCCCGGCCTACAATGGTAAAGCGATTGTCCATGGTGCACATATCGTGCGGACCGCCCCAGGCAACGCGCTTGCCGCCTGTCCCTTGCGCTTCGGCATAGGTGTAGAACACATTGTTGGTCAGTTTGTCTTTGATGGCCTTGGTGCAGGTGTCCGGGTCAAGTCTGAACCAACCGGTTGAGACAAGATCGCCTTCGATTTGCCGGCCGATTGCGGCCCAAACCAGAAGCTCTGTGCGATTACACATATTGTAGCCGGTGGTTTCCTGGATCTTGCCGGCCTCCGTCATCAACGCATCAAAGAGTTCCACGGTGAGTTCCTGATTGACCTTCAGGCCATGGTCTCTTTTGAACTTGTAAATCCCGTTACGCGTTCGCTTTCCCATCAACCCGTCAATGCGGCCGGGGCGAAAGCCGAGATCCGTGAGCAGACGTTGCACACCGGCTATGCGTGCGCGCTCCAGCGTGAAGTCCGATGTTTCGGTAAAGCTTGTAGTCCATTTATCCGTGTCGCCGATGTCGATGCGTGCGAATAGGCGTTCAATGGCGCCGCGGCGCTCGCAGTCGTCCCGCCCTTCGAAGCGGAACTTGTCCGGCGCCACACACAGCCGTTGAGCGCCGGCGAAATACTTGATGCCGCCTTTATGTGCGGCAACGGACCGGGCAAAGGTGTAATACGTTTTTTTGTCCAACGGATCTGCGAGCACCGTTTCGCAGCGGCCCGGTTGCAGCAGCCACCATCCCTCGGAATACCAGCGGCCTTTATCTTGGTAGCCGATCGCGCTCATCAAAATGTAGCTGGTCTTGTTGCAGAATTGGTATTCCGCTTTTGCGTCCGAGCTGCCGGCGGCGGAAAACGCCACGGCACAGACGGCGAGAATAAGGGCGCTGAACTTTCGGGGCGCCAAAATCACTCTAAGGAACTCTGATCCGGGCATTGAAACGTTGGCCTTGAACGACGCGTGATACAGAAGGGAAGAGGGGGGCAATGCGATCCTCAATCTCACGACAATTTACAAGAACTGGATCGGGTCCGTCGAGAACCCTTTTTACGGGTCCCGCTGAATCAGGGTGCCGGCCCCCCGATCGGTAAACAATTCCAGCAAAACTGCGTGGGGCACCCGGCCATCCAGGATAGCCACCCCTTCGACGCCAGCTTCGATGGCGGCGATGCAGGTTTCGATCTTGGGGATCATGCCGCCGGATATGGTGCCTTTTTCGATGAGCTGGCGAGCTTCCGCTACGGTCAGCTTTGGAATGAGCTCGCCGTTTTCGTCCAGCACGCCGGTGACGTCCGTCAGCATGATCAAGCGGGCGGCGTCCATGGCGCCGGCAACCGCGCCGGCCGCCGTGTCGGCGTTGATGTTGTAGGTTTCGCCTGCCTCGCCGATGCCGATGGGGGCGACAATCGGAATGAGGTCCGACGACAAAATCGTGTCCAGCACATGAGGGTTAATCTCGTGGGGCTCTCCCACAAATCCCAGGTCGAGTACTTTTTCGATGTTGGAGTTCGGGTCCTTGGACGTGCGCTGCAGTTTGCGCGCGATGATCAGATTGCCGTCCTTGCCCGACAGCCCCACGGCTTGGCCGCCGGCATGATTGATGTCGGATACCAGCCCCTTATTGATCGTGCCCGACAGCACCATTTCCACCACTTCGACCGTGGCCGCATCGGTCACCCGCAATCCGTCCACGAAGGACGAGGTGATTTTCAGGCGGTCAAGCAAGCTCGCGATCTGGGGGCCGCCGCCATGGACCACGATCGGGTTAAGGCCCACCTGTTTGATCAGCACGATGTCCCGCGCAAATGCCTCTGCCAACTGCGCGTCGCCCATGGCATGGCCGCCATATTTGATCAGCACGGTTTTGCCGTCGTAGCGCAGGATAAAGGGCAGGGCTTCCGTCAGTATGCGTCCGGTTGCAAGCCATTCCCGAGGCATGCGGTTTTGAGTCTTGTTGTCTTTATCTTTTGTGTCCGTCATCGGATGACTTTGCGGTTAGAGAGGCGCGGGTAACCAATCGGAAACTTACATGCCGTTGGCGTCAGGGGGGTTATAGCCGATTGGGTCGAACTCTGCCACTTGGGCCAATTCCGCCCGCAGCAGTTCAAGGCCTGTTTGCTTTGTTGCGGATGTGGCGATGGTGGTGGGGAAGGCGGCTGGGTGCTTGCGCAATGCGGTGCCGGTGCGTTCTTCCAGCGCGGCCAGTTCCGGCGGCTTAATCTTATCTGTCTTGGTAAACACAATCTGATAGGACACTGCGGCCACATCCAGGGCGGACATGATATCCAAGTCGACGGGTTTCAGCCCGTGGCGCGCATCGATCAGCATACAGGCCCGCCGCAGATTGGGCCGGCCACGCAAATAGAGATCGATCAGCTTTGTCCAGCTATGGATCTTCGATTTCGATGCTTTGGCATAACCATAGCCCGGCAGGTCCACCAGCCGGCACTGGGTTCCCAGTTGGAAGAAATTGATTTGCTGGGTGCGGCCCGGTGTGTTGGACGTGCGTGCAAGGGATTTGTGCCCGGTTAGCGCGTTGATGAGGCTCGATTTGCCCACATTGGACCGCCCGCAAAAAGCGAACTCCGGCAGATCGGGGGGCGGAAAATCGTCCACCCGAACGGCACTCAACAGGAATTGGCAGGGCTGCGCGAACAGGCGGCGCCCCGCTTCCAGGCGCCGTTTCTGTTGGTCGTCCTGGTCAGTCGGCACGGGGCGTCTTGGCGGGTTTGTCTTCTTCGGACTCGGCGGCGTTTGAGTCCGGCGGCGTTACCGTCGGTGTGGCAAGCTCGCCCTTTGATTTATCGCCCGACGATTGGAATTGCGTGAAGAAGCCGACGAACTTTTTCTCCCATTCCAGATCGACGCCGCTGCGCCGCATAATGATGTATTGCTGAATGATCGACAGCACGTTGTTCCATGCCCAATAGATCACCAGTCCCGCCGGGAAGCTGGCCAACACAAAGGTGAACACGATCGGCATATACAGGAAGATTTTTTCCTGCATCGGGTCGTTCGGCGCCGGGTTCATCTTCGTCTGCAGGAACATGGTGACGCCCATGATGATCGGCCAAATCCCGACAATGAGGATTTGCGGCAGATCGATAGGGATGAGGCCGAAGAGGTTGAACAGGGAGGTGGGGTCGGGTGCCGCCAAATCCTGGATCCAGCCGAAGAAGGGGGCATGGCGCATTTCGATGGTAACGAAAAGCACCTTGTAAAGCGCAAAGAAAACCGGGATCTGAATCAGGACCGGCAGGCAGCCCGCTAACGGATTGATCTTCTCCTTTTTGTAGAGCTCCATCAGCTCTTGCTGCTGCTTGACTTTGTCGTCCTTGTAGCGATCGCGCAGCCGAAGCATCTCCGGTTGGAGCTTCTTCATCTTACTCATCGCTTCATAGGATTTGTTTGCCAGCGGGAAGAAGGCGATCTTGATCAATACGGTCAGCAGCAAGATGGCGACGCCGAAGTTGCCGGTCGCTTGGTTGGACCAGTCGAGAATGTAAAACAGCGGCTTGGTGATGAAATAGAACCACCCCCAATCGATCGCCAGGTCAAACCGGTCGATGTCGTAGAGGCCCCGGTATTTGTCGATCAGCGAAACCTTTTTGGCCCCGGCGAAGAACAGCGTCGTGTTTTCCGTCGTTGTGCCGGGCGCGATCGTCACCCCGTTCTGCACGAAATCGGCTTGATAGCTGTCACCCGGATCCCGGGCATTTTCGATGAAGCGGCCGAAAAAGGTTTTGTTTTGGTCCGGGATGAGCGCCGTCATCCAGTATTTGTCGGTAATGCCCAGCCACCCGCCGGTGGTTTCTTCCTTAAGCGACTCGCCGTCTCTCAAGCTCCGGTAACCATAGGTTTCCAGCGTTTGGTTGAAGACCCCGATCAGACCTTCGTGCAGGATCCAAATGCCCGTGATGTCCGGCGTGCCCTTGCGGTTGATGATCGCATATGGATAAAGCGTGACCTCTGCGGCACTCTCATTCAGTACGCGGTCTTTGACCGTAAACAAATAGTCTTCGTCCAGAGAGATTTCCCGCTCGAAGGTCAGGCCTTGCCCGTTCTCCCAACTCAATGTGACGGGGGCGCCGGGCGACAGGACCGAATTGCCTTGAACCGACCACACAGTCTCGTCCGTGGGCACCGCCAGGTTCGCGTCGTCTGTGCCGCGCCAACTCAACTTGGCAAAATAGGGGGCAGCCGACTGCAAGGGAGACAGCAGGGTGATGATGTCGCTGTCTTCGTCCAGCGTTTCCCGATAGCGCAGCAGATGCAGGTCGTCGAACAGGGCGCCCTGAAGAGCGATCGATCCGTTTACCGTGGCCGAGTCAATCCTGACCCGAGGGCTCAGCGCCAGCGCTTCGTCGCGCGGTAGGACCTGCGCATTCGGGGCCAATCCCTCCACCAGGTCGGCGGCCCGGTTGGTCTGCGCCGGCGCCGGGATGTCGGTTTGGCTGACGGACTCTTCAGCCTCCGCCTGACGGAGAGCTTCGGCTTCCTGTAACGCCTGTTGGCGTTCCATTTGCGGGATGGCGTAAAGAAACTGCCAGCCGAGGAACACCATGATGCAGAGCGTGGCGGCGACGAGAAAATTGCGTTGGTCTTGCATGTACGCTGCGTGTCCTTGAGCTCAAAGGTGCGTGTGGTCGGTGGCTGTCTTGGAGCCATCACGGGTGCAGCCGCAGGACGGCTGTGACGTCGAGGTTCCGGGCACCGGGTCGAACCCGGAGGCGCCCCCAAGAAACTTAATGGGATGACACCGTGACAGGCGCCGCAGGGCCAGGTAACTGCCGCGCACGGCCCCGTGTGTCTCGAGCGCCTCCATGGCATATTCCGAACAGGTGGGGACAAAGCGGCAGGCGGGCGGCAAAAAAGGTGAAATCGTCGCCCGGTACATCCAAATGATGCCCCGGAGCAATCGAACGATCCCTTGTTGAAGCCAAACGTTCATGTCTGTGCGGTCTTACCCCGGCGACGGGCATTCTGGGAAGCCCTGCCGCGTCCTTTTGATCTGCGATCTTGATGCACCCTCTTAAGGGCTTCTCTTATATCATCCAATAAGAGCTTGTAGGGCTGCGTCAATGCGCCGGGCCGGGCGATCAACACATAATCGAAGCCCGGTCGCCCGAGTTCCGGGAAAACGTCTGCCGCCGCCGCCCGCAGTCGCCGTTTAGCCCGGTTGCGAACGACCGCATTGCCCAACCTTTTCGTGGCCGTAAACCCAATACGCATGGCGTCGGTCTGTCGGCTCATGGTGGCATTTGCCTGTAAGACAGCGCTGGTGGTGCCCCATTTCCGGCCCTTTGCCGCCCGCAGAAATTCGCGCCGCACTTTTAGGCGGCTGAGCGTCTTCCGTGAAAGCTGCGGTTGCTCGGTGGATTCGTTCATGACCGCGGTCCTTACCGGGCCGCAAACATCGGGGCTGAGCGGGTGTTTTTTGCTGATTATGCGCTCAGCTTTTTGCGTCCTTTAGCCCGGCGGCGCGCAAGCACACTCCGACCGGCTTTCGTCGCCATGCGCGCCCGGAAACCATGGCGCCGTTTGCGCACCAGTTTACTGGGTTGAAAGGTCCGTTTCACGTCGTATTCTCCTCAGGCGATGCGCCCTTTCGGGCAGGTCTTTTGCCCGGTGAAAATGCAAGCGCGGTGTATACGCAGTCCGCCGTCCCAAGTCAACGATTGGGGCCGAGGGCACGCGGATACCTGCCCCGGTCACGCTGCTTCACATTCCCTTGACTGCAGGTCGACATCAGGCCCCGCGGCCCATACTTGAGGACCCACGGACAGGTGGACCCGGTGTTGGGGCGGCGATTGCCCGCTTGCACTGGAACAGAGGAGGTAGAGCACATGTCGGATATACGCATATTTCGACGCGGCACGCGGCATGTTCTTGCAATGTTCCAGTTTGCCCTGGCCGTTGCGGTCCTAATGGTATTGTCGGGTCCCGTCGTTGCGTTCGACGCCGGTCATTGGAAGAACTCGAATGAAAGCAGTTCGGTGATGGTGGATCACACAAAGTGGGCAGCACTTCTGACGTCCTACCTGGTCGAAGGAGAGGACGATATCAGCCGCTTTCGCTACGGTGCGGTGACCGACAGCGACCACAGCAAACTCAAGGACTACCTTGATGATCTGCAGGCGGTGACGGTGACGGATTTGAACCGTGATGAGCAATATGCCTATTGGCTCAACTTATATAATGCGCTGACCATCGATGTGATCCTCGAGCACTATCCGGTAAAATCGATCAGAAACATCGGTATTTCCGGTTTCTTTGCCATCGGTCCCTGGAAAGCGAAGCTGGTCACTGTTGAAGGGCGGGAACTGTCGCTCGACGATGTGGAGCACGGCATTCTGAGGGTGCATTGGGACGACCCGCGGGTGCACTATGGCGTGAATTGTGCGTCCATCGGGTGCCCCAATTTGCAGCCGGTACCGTTTACGGCCGAAAACTTGAACGATCTGTTGGATGTGGGCGCCGTTGCGTATGTGAACCACCCGCGGGGCGCCCGGGTCGAAAATGGCCGTCTGATGGTCTCCAGCATATATTCCTGGTTCAAAGAAGATTTCGGCAATAACGATGCCGGCATCATCGCCCATCTCGCCCAATATGCGGATGACGACCTTAAGGCCGACCTTGAGAAGATCTCGCGCGTCAGCGGATATGACTATGATTGGAGTTTGAACGGCGCCGACTGACGATTGGCGGCAGCGTTTTAAAGCGGGCGGAGGAGGCGTTGCGGCCGCCATCCGCGGAGGAGGTTCGTATGAGTAATCAACAAGTGGAAGAGGCGGAAGCAAAACCCGGTTTTTCCGTCCAAAGACTATTACCACTGATTATCTTGGTAGGGTTCGTCATCCTCGCCTTTGCAATGGGGTGGCATCGCTACCTTTCATTCGAAGTGCTGGCGGACAACCGAGACCGCCTGAAGGATTTCGTCGAGGCTAATTTTGCGCTGGCGGCACTGACCTATATCGCGATCTACGCCGCAGCCGTGGCGCTTTCGCTGCCAGGCGGCCTCATTCTGACCGTGTCGGGCGGTTTCATCTTCGGGATCTGGTTTGGGCCGCCCTTGGCGGTGATCGCCGCAACCATCGGTGCCACGATCATTTTTCTGATTGCCAAAACGTCGCTCGGCGACACGCTGGCGGAGCGGGCAGGTCCGTCCATCGAAAGCTTCCGCCGCGGTTTCCAAGAAAACGCGATGAGCTATCTTCTGTTCCTGCGCTTGGTACCGCTGTTCCCCTTCTTCCTGGTGAACGTGGCGCCGGCATTCTTGGGCGTGAAACTGCGGACCTATGTCATCGGCACTTTTTTCGGGATCATTCCGGGTACCTTTGCCTATGCTTTTGCGGGCGCCGGTCTGGACAGCGTGATTGCGGAAAAGCGGGCTGATTACGATGCCTGCGTGGCGCAGGGTGGCGGCGACGCCTGCTCTTTCGCTATCGGGCCGGGAGACTTGGTGACGACCGAGACCATCATTGCCTTTGCAGCGCTGGGCATTGTGGCGCTTATTCCGGTGGTCGCCAAACGGTTCTCTAAGAACGCGGACACCAAAGACTAATCCACCGAACCAAACCAAAATTTAGGGGAGCGGGAACGATGGCAAAGCACATCAAAGCCGACATTTGTGTCATCGGCGGCGGCTCGGGCGGCCTGGCCGTCGCTGCGGGCGCCGCCATGCTGGGCCGGAAGACCGTCCTGATCGAAAAAGGAAAAATGGGCGGCGACTGCCTGAATTACGGCTGTGTGCCGTCGAAAGCGCTGCTGTCGGCAGCAAAGCACGCCAAGTATATGTCCGCAGGCGAACCGTTCGGTATCGCTCGCCAAGAAGCGCAAGTGGACTTCCGGGCCGTTCATGACCACGTCCATGGCGTCATCGACGAGATCGCCCCCATCGATTCAGTAGAACGGTTTGAGGGACTGGGCGTTCAGGTCATTCAGGCGGCTGCCCGTTTCAAAAACAAGAGCCAGGTGGAAGTCGGAGACTATACCGTCAGTGCACGGCGCTTTGTCGTCTCGACCGGCTCGGTACCGGCCATACCGCCCATTCCGGGGTTGCAGGACGTCCCCTTTCTGACCAACGAGGTCATCTTCGACAATACGGATTGCCCGGAACATCTGCTGATCATCGGCGGTGGGCCCATCGGAATGGAGATGGCACAGGCGCACCGCCGCTTGGGCGCGCGCGTTACCGTGGTTGAAGCGTCGAAGGCCTTCTCAAAAGACGATCCGGAGATGAGCGCGATTGTCCTGGACGAGCTGCGCAAGGAAGGTATTGAAGTGCTTGAAGGGCTGCCGGTCACTGGCGTTGAGAAAAATGGCGACGGGGTCGCCGTGATGATCGGCGAGGGCGAGGCCCAACAGCGGCTGGAGGGGTCGCATCTGCTGGTGGCTGCCGGTCGTGCGCCCACGGTCGACGGTCTCAATCTTGAAGCAGCCGGCATTAAGTATTCCAAGCGCGGCATCGAGGTGGATCAGCGGTTGCGCACCAGCAACAAACGGGTCTTTGCCATCGGTGATGTGGCGGGCGGACTGCAGTTCACGCATGTGGCCGGGTATCACTCGGGCATTGTCGTGCAAAATGCGCTGTTTCGCGTGCCGGCAAAGGCGGACCATTCGGCGGTGCCTTGGGTCACCTATACCGACCCGGAACTGGCCCATGTAGGGCTTAGCGAGGTGCAGGCTGTGGAAGCGGGCCATCAAATCAGCGTCTTGCGCTGGCCGCTGGCTGAAAACGATCGGGCGCAGGCGGAGCGTAAAACGACGGGCATGATCAAGGTGATCGTGGCAAAGAACGGCAAGATCTTGGGGGCTACGATCGTGGCGCCCAATGCGGGCGATTTGCTGCAACCCTGGATCCTGGCGATCTCCCAGAAACTAAAAATCAGGGCGTTCACCAGCTTGATTGCGCCGTACCCGACCATGGGCGAGATCAGTAAGCGGGTCGCTAGTTCGTTCTATACGCCCACATTGTTCAGCCCCCGCACGCGGCGTCTGGTCGCCTTGCTGAGCAAATTTGGCTGATCACATTTCACGTTCAGGTCATTTCCCTTCTTTAGGCTTGAAATATACTGAGATCTAACGCCTGATCAGGGTCCATGCTCACCAGGTGGCGGAACTATCGACGGGTGGCATGCAACAAACTAAGGCAAAGGCGACATCGGTGCTAGAAAGCGCGCGTGCCTGGATTGCGAACCTCCCGAACAGTCTTTCGGGGCGCCTATTGGTGCTGACGATCATTGTGGTGATGATTGTCGAGGTCTTGGTGTTCGTGCCGTCGGTTGCCCGGCATCGCGACGAATGGCTGATGGAGCGGCTGGGCGCCGCCCAGATTGCCACGCTCGCGCTTGAAGTGGCCGGCGAACAAGCCATCGTGCCGGACGAACTGCGCCGCCAAATCTTAGCCAAGGCAGAAGTCAAAGGCGTCTCGGTGAAGCGGGACAATACGCGGCAATTGATCTTGCCGCCGGACATGACCGAACCGATCGATGTGCAATACGATCTGCGCACCGAAACTACCTTGGATATGATCGCTGCATCATTCGGCACGCTGGTATCACGGGAAGACCGGATGTTGCGTGTCGTTGGTCCGGGCCGTTATGGCGGCGATGATACAATCGAAATCATTGTGAGCGAGCAGCCTTTGCAGCAGGAGCTGCGCAGTTTTGCACTAAGAATCTTTTGGCTGTCCTTGTTCATATCTGTCGCCACCGGCACGGCAATTTTCTTTGTGCTGAACAGTATGATGGTGCGGCCCATGCGGCGCATTACCGACAACATGATGGCTTTTCGTGCCAATCCGGAGGATGCCCGCCAAGTCATCATGCCGACCTATCGCCGGGATGAGGTGGGGGTTGCCGAGCGTGAACTTGCGGACATGCAGAAAACCATCCGTGAGGCGCTCAATCAGAAAAGCCGTCTCGCTGCCCTTGGCACGGCGATGAGCAAAATAAATCATGATCTGCGTAACATTCTCGCATCAAGCCAGTTGGTGGTGGACCGGTTGGCGGGTCTGTCGGATCCGACGGTTCAAAAACTGTCGCCCCGCCTGCTCAAAACCATCGACCGAGCCATTCATCTCACCACGCAAACCCTCCAATACGGCAAGTCCGAAGAGGCGGCGCCGGTCATTCAATCCGTGCGGTTGTGCGATCTGATCGACGAGGTGAAAGCGTCGACGCCCCTGCCGGAAGCAAGACCGATTGCCTGGTCATTGGACGTTCCCGGCGACCTGCAGGTCTCAGCCGATCCGGACCAACTTTATCGGGTCATGATGAATCTTTGTCAGAACGCGATCCAGATTCTTGAAAATCAGGACCAAGACGGATTGCTTCGTGTCACGGCCACGCCGAACGGTCAGATGGTCGTCATTGACGTTTGCGACAACGGTCCGGGCGTGCCGGAGCGCGCCCGGGAAAATCTTTTCAAGGCTTTTTCCGGCAGCGTCCGCCCCGGTGGCACTGGGCTTGGCCTCGCCATCGCGCAAGAACTGGCCCGCGCTCAAGGCGGGAATGTGTCGCTGCTCAAGACGGACGAAACCGGCACCGTGTTCCGGGTGGAAATTCCCAAATCCGCCTGAGCCCACAGAGTGCATAGCGCCTGTTTCGTGTGCAATTTCAAGTGCTTGAGTCGATTGGCGACTCGCCGTAAATCTATAGCGTTTCCAGGTGAAGCATGCCCTCGGGCTTGACCCGATGGGTGGCAACCGGTTCACCGCCCAAAGTCTATTGGCGGAAACGCGCAAAACAAAGAGTCTGGAGCCGTTTTGTGTTTCAATTAAAACCAAAACGGCTCTAGGACAAGATCACAAGAGGCGATTGATACCGAACAACCTGCAGGAGGCGGTACCCATGGCAAAGGTGATTACCATTGCCCAGCAAAAAGGGGGGGCGGGCAAAACATCGTTGGCCGCGCATTTGGCAGCCTATTGGGCGTCGAACAATAAGGGAATCCCGAAGAACGGCGCCATTAGTGAGGACCCAAAACAGCGGACCATTACGCTGGTGGATTTGGACCCTCAGGGTAGCCTGTCGACCTGGTACGAAACCCGTGAAGAACGGGGTGTCGATAACGACTCGTTGGTTTTGCGCAAAGGGGCGGGCTGGAAGGTGAATGCCGAAATTCAGACCGCCCAAAAGAATTCGGATCTCATCATTATCGACAGTCCACCCCATTCGGAAACCTCAACGCGGATCGGCATCCGGCATGCCGACATCGTGGTCGTGCCGCTGCAGCTCAGCCCCATGGATATCTGGGCCACGCGCGCCACAATGGACCTAATCAAGAAAGAGCGGCGGCCCGTTTTGATGGTCTTCAATCGGGTGCCCGCACGCGGGCGATTGGCAACCGATCTTAAAGACCGTCTGGAAAATGAAGATCTGCCGATCGCACGGTCAACGCTGGGGAACCGGACGGCCTACGCCTCCAGTCTGATGACCGGCAAGGGGGTTACCGAAACGGAGCCGAGTTCCCTTGCGGCGACGGAAATTCGAGATTTGGCCAAGGAAGTTTTGAAACGCATCCGATAGCTGGAACGTTGCCGCGTGTCGGCGATCATTTGCGTAACCAACGAGACACGCCACTCTGCTTATGCTGCCACTTCCGCCTTCACCGCACGCTTGGGCGCTGTTTCTCGATTTTGACGGCACGTTGACAGAGATTGCGGCGTCGCCCGATGCGGTACGCATCGACGCTGATCTGCCGTCGCTGCTCGGTCAACTCGAGACATGGTTGGGGGGCGCCGTGGCCATCGTCTCCGGGCGGCCGATTGCCCAGATCGATACGCTACTGGCCCCCGCCCGTCTGCCGGTTGCGGGTCTGCATGGTTTGGAACGCCGTCTGCCTGATGGCCGTATGGAACAGACCGACACCCATCGGACTGATCTTGACTCGGTCAAGAAGGCGATGACGCAGCTCGCCGCGACAGATAACCGGTTACTGCTCGAAGACAAGCAGCTAACCGTGGCGCTCCACTATCGCCAAGCGCCTGACAAAGCATCGCTTTGCCGAAAAACTGTGCAGTCGGCGGTGTTGCCGTTTCCGGCTCTGGAAGTGTTGGAAGGCAAAATGGTACTGGAAGCACGGCCGGTCGACATGAACAAAGGTGTGGCCGTTCAGGCGCTTATGGCTGTCCCGCCGTTTCGGGGGCGTGTGCCGGTAATGGTCGGCGATGACGTGACCGATGAAGATGGTTTCCAATTGGTCAACGATTTGCAGGGCATCACCGTAAAGGTGGGGCCCGGCGCGACGCGGGCCGGCCATCGCCTGGATGGTGTGGGCGATGTCTTAATCTGGCTTAAGCAAATGCGTGATAGCTTAGCCGCAGGGGATTCCTAAAGGTTAGAGGCGCTCGATTGCCGCCGGCAAAAGCGTCCAAGGGGAAAATGCCGTATGTCCACACTCAATTTGGGTGTCATCGGGAACTGTTCGTTCAGCGCACTGATAGATGAAAAGGCGCGGATCGTCTGGTCGTGCATGCCGCGTTTCGACGGTGATCCGGTTTTCCACGAGCTGGTCAATTCGAATGGGTCGCAAGCGGGCTTCTTCGATGTTGCGCTGGAGAACTATACCCGGTCCGAACAAATGTATCTGCGCAACACGGCGGTCTTACGGACGGTGCTGCACGACAATAACGGCAGCAGCGTCGAAATCATCGATTTCGCGCCACGCTTCTACAATCGGGGGCGCATGTTCCGGCCGAACACATTGGTGCGCCGGATTCGGCCGCTGCACGGAAATCCACGTATTCGCATTCGCATGCGGCCCCGCTTCGAGTATGGCAGCGTCGGTCCGCAAATCACCCATGGCAGCAATCATGTGCGCTATGTGTCCAGTGGGCTGACTCTGCGCCTGACCACCAATGCGCCGGTTTCCTATGTGTTGCAGGAAACGCCTTTTGTGTTGCAGCGGCCGCTCGATCTTGTGCTGGGGCCCGATGAGACGCTGCAAAACGGCATCGAAGACACCGCCCGGGACTTCGAGGAACGTACCACCGAATATTGGCGTGTTTGGGTGCGGCGTCTGGCCTTGCCCATCGAATGGCAGGAAGCCGTTATTCGAGCGGCGATTACCCTGAAGCTCTGCGCCTTTGAAGAAACCGGCGCGATCATTGCCGCCATGACCACCAGTATTCCCGAGGCGCCTGATTCCCAGCGCAACTGGGATTACCGATATTGCTGGCTGCGAGACGCTTTTTTTGTGGTGCGGGCACTGAATGCGCTGGCCGAAGTCGAAACCATGGAGGATTTCCACCGCTACATGACCAACATTGTGGGCATGGCGCGTGATGATGGGCACTTGCAGCCCGTCTACGGCATTGGCCTGGAATCGGAACTGACCGAGCGTACCATCGACAATTTTGTGGGTTATCGCGGCATGGGGCCGGTGCGTGTAGGCAATCAGGCCTACGAGCACTACCAGCACGATGTGTACGGCAATGTGATTCTGGCCGAGTCCCAGGCATTTTTCGACAGCCGGCTTCTGAAATCGACGTCCTATGACGATTTCTGGCGGCTGGAAACCGTCGGCGAACAGGCATTCCGATTATATGACCAAGCCGATGCCGGCATGTGGGAACTGCGCACCCGCGCCCGCGTCCACACCTCGTCCAGCCTGATGTGTTGGGCTGCGTGCGACCGTTTATCGAAGATCGCCCACCACATCCGGCAAAAGGACCGGGCCATCTTCTGGCGGCACCGCGCGGACACGATCAAGGACACCATTCTCAAACGCAGTTGGAACGACAAGATCGGCGCCTTTGTCGAAAGCTTCGACGGCGACGGTTTGGATGCGAGCCTGCTGCTCATGGCCGAAGTGGGATTCATCGATCCGATGGATCCCCGCTTTCAATCCACTGTGAAAGCTATCGAACGCGGCCTCAAAAAAGGCCACCACCTCTACCGGTATCAAATTGCCGATGATTTCGGCGTGCCGGAAAATGCCTTCAACATCTGCACGTTTTGGTACATTGATGCATTGGTGCGCACGGGGCGGATGCAAGAAGCCCGCGAGATTTTCGAAACCATGTTATCGTGTCGTAATCATCTTGGGCTTTTGTCTGAAGACGTAAATCCGCAGACCGGCGAATTGTGGGGCAATTTTCCTCAAACCTACTCGCTGGTCGGCATTATAAATGCCGCGCGCGGCTTGAGCGCCCGGTGGGAGGAGCGGGTATGAACCGCCTGGTGGTCGTATCGAATAGAGTGGGCACCGTGAAAGACGCCGCCCGTGCCGGGGGGCTGGCCGTGGCCCTGGTGGAGGCGCTGAGCGCGGCAGGTGGCCTCTGGTACGGCTGGAGCGGCGAAACCTCCGAAGCCAATGATGGCCGGCTGCGTATGGTGCAGGATGGCGATATTACGCTGGCCACCTTGGACCTCACCGACCAGGATTACGAGCAATACTATAACGGTTTCGCCAACCGGACACTTTGGCCGCTGTTTCACTACCGTATCGACCTTACTTCGTTCGACCGGCGCTATTACGAAACCTATCAGCAGGTCAACGCGCAGTTCGCGGAAGGCCTGGTGCCGTTGCTCCAACCGAACGATCTCATTTGGGTGCATGATTATCACTTCCTCGCCTTTGGCCAGGAATTGCGTCGGCTGAAGTGCACGCAGCCCATCGGTTTTTTCTTGCACATTCCGTTCCCGTCGCGCGAGGTCTTCATTACCTTGCCGCGTCACGACAAGCTTGTGGAAGCGTTGTTCGCATATGATGTTCTCGGGTTTCAAACCGACCGCGACCGGCGCATGTTTCAAGACTATGTGGTGCGTGAATTGGGCGGCGAGGTGTGGGAAAACAAGGCCCGCGCTTTCGGGCGGACCATCGAAGTGCGCACGTTTCCCATCGGGATCGACACGGAGACGTTCGTCCAGTCCGCGGATTCTCCCGAAGCGATTAATCAGTATACCAGCATGCGCGAGATGCTGAAGGGGCGCCACCAGATCATCGGGGTCGATCGGTTGGACTACACGAAGGGCTTGCCGGAGCGTTTCGAGTCCTTCGAGCGTCTCCTGGAAGACCATTCCGACGTGCACCGCAAGGTTAGCTTCATGCAGATTGCGCCGGTGTCGCGCACGGAAGTGGAAGAATATGTGGACATCCGCCACGAACTGGAAGGTGCGTCCGGACGCATCAACGGACGCTTCGCGGAATTCGATTGGACGCCTTTGCGTTACCTTAACCGCAGCTTTTCGCGCCACCAATTGGCGGGTCTTTACCGCGCCAGCCGGATCGGTCTGGTCACGCCGCTGCGCGACGGCATGAATTTGGTGGCCAAGGAATATGTGGCGGCGCAAGACCCTGAAGATCCGGGCGTCCTGATCTTGTCCCGCTTTGCCGGCGCTGCGTCGCAATTGCGGTCGGCGCTCATCGTCAATCCCTACGATGTGAAGGCGGTGGCGGATGCGGTGCACGAGGCGCTGAATATGACGCTCCAAGAACGGCGCGACCGGCACCAAACCATGATGCCCGATTTGCTGGCCAATAATGTGAATATCTGGCGCGACAATTTCATAGAGGGCATGAAATCGGTGGAGCGGCGCGAAGCCGCCTGATTTCCACCTATGTCGTCTTCGCACATTTTGGTGGCCGATATCGGGGGGACCCATGCGCGCTTTGCGCTGGCCGCACCGGACCGGATGCCGTCGGAGCCCTCCGTCTGGCTGACCGCCATGTATCCCGACTTGCCCAGCGCCTTGCGCGATTTCCTGGACCGCCATGACGGGGTCACCATTGGCGCGGCGGCCGTGTGTGCGGCGGGGCCTGTGCAGGACGATGTCATACAGATGACCAACTGTCCGTGGACCGTGAACGGTGGGGAAATCGCGGATGTGTTGGGCGTGTCCAAGGTTCATCTGGTCAACGATTTCGGGGCCGTTGCGGTCGCGCTGCCGGGCTTGGGCGCAGACGATCTGTTACCGCTTGGGTGTGACGACGCCGTACCGGGCGCCGGTCCGAAAGTGGCCGTGGGGCCGGGGACCGGTTTAGGGGTGGCGGGGTTGGTGCCTGACGGGTGCGGCGGTTGGGTGCCGGTGACCGGCGAAGGCGGCCATGTGGATTTGGCGCCTGCCAACAACCGGGAAATCTCGGTGATTTACCAACTGCTGCAGGAATTCGGCCATGTGTCGGCGGAACGGGTGGTATCCGGTCCCGGCCTTGAAACGCTGTATGCGGCGCTGTCAGCGCTGGACGGCCAAACCCGCGACGCGAAACCCACGGCCGTCGATATCGTGTCGGCGGCGCGGCGTGGCACCGACCCCGTGGCTACGGAAACCGTTCGGCTTTTTACGGGCTGGCTCGGCGCGGTGGCCGGAGATTTGGCGTTGGCCTTCGGGGCCACCGGCGGCGTTTACATTGCCGGTGGTATTATTCCTCAGTGGGGGGATCTTTTCGATGCGGCCCTGTTCCGGCGCCGCTTCGAACTTAAGGGCCGGTTCAACACCTATCTTGAACCCATGCCCACCTATTTGATCACGGCAAAAGACGTCGCCCTTCGCGGGCTTGCGGCGATCGCCAGAAGCTAAAGCGAACGCTTCCAGATCGCTCAACGGGATTGAGCCTTGTCTGCAGGCGCGAGAACCGAGGCGCTCTATGGCGCGGCGTTCCGGTCGCTCAGCGCCACGCCTTCCCGGCGCGGGTCGGCGCCGCCTTCCAACGTGCCGTCAGGCAGCACGCGAATACCATGCAGGCCACTGTTCAGTGGGCGGATTTTGATTTCGTGTCCCAGCCTCTCCAGTTCCGGCGCCAGATCGACGATGGCCGTGCCTTCCTCCAGCTCCAACAAGCCATTGCGGTTGACATGATGAGGTAACGCAACAGCTGTTTGCATGTCGAGCCCCCAATCCATGAGCCCAACCAAGGTTTTTGCCACATAGGCGATGATGCGGCTGCCGCCGGGCGATCCGACCAGCGCGTAGAGGTTGCCCTGTTCGTCGAAGATCAAGGTGGGCGACATGGAACTGCGCGGCCGCTTGCCGCCATCGGGGGCGTTCGCCACCTGCCGGCCATTTACCACCGGGGCCAGTGAAAAGTCTGTAAGCTGATTGTTAAGAATGAAGCCGCCTGCGATCAGATTGCTGCCGAACACGAACTCCACCGTCGTGGTCATGGACACCGCATTGCCGTCCCCATCCACAATGCTGAAATGGCTGGTGGATGGGGCTTCCCGCGTCGTATGGGGACTCAGGCGGCTATCTTTTTTGGTCGGCGTGCCCGCTTTGGCGATGCCTAACGACCGGTCTGTTCGGATTGTGGTGGCGCGCTCCGCCAGATAGCCCTTGTCGAGCAGCGCGTCCAGCGGGATCTCCACAAAGTCGGAGTCGGCCAGGTAAAGTGCCCGGTCGGCATAGGCCAGGCGCGATGCTTCCGTGATCAGATGCACGGCCTCCACCGACGACGGCGCCAACGCGGCCATGTCGAAGCCTTCAATCAGCGACAGAATTTGCATGACCGTGGCGCCGCCGGAAGACGGGGGCGGCATGCCGCAAACGGTCCATGTGCGGTAGGGTTTGCAGATCGCCTCGCGCTTTTTGGGTTCGTAGGACGCAAGGTCCTCGAGCGTCATGGCGCCGGGATTGGCAGGCGCGTTCTGCACGGCGGCAACGATTTTTTCGGCAATGGCGCCCGTGTAAAAGCCCTCGGGGCCTTCGGCGGCAATGGTCCGCAGCGAGTCCGCCAGGTCGGGATTCTTGAGCAGATGCCCCGGTGGAAATGGCGTGCCGTCGGCGTCGAAGAACAGCGCCTTGCCGGCCGGCGTTTCGCCGAACCCGGGGACAAGCGTCATCATGCGATTAAGCCGTGGAGATACCTCGAACCCCTGTTCCGACAAGGTGATGGCGGGTTCGAAAAGCTCGGCCCAAGGCAGGCGCCCATGTTCTTCATGAGCCTCCGCCAACATAGCAATGGCGCCCGGTACGCCCACGGAACGGCCGCTGCGCACGGCGGTCAAAAAGTCGAAGGGCTTGCCCGTGTCATCCAGGAACAGTTCAGGTGTTGCGGCGGCCGGTGCCTTTTCCCGCCCATCATAGGCGATCACTTTCTGGGTTTTCGGCGACCAATGCATCAAAAACGCCCCACCGCCGATGCCCGACGATTGCGGCTCCACCAGGGTCAACACGGCTTGGACCGCGATGGCCGCATCTACGGCCGATCCGCCCTTTTTCAGCACGTCCAGTCCCGCCTGGCTTGCCAACGGGTTGGCGGAACTGACCATTTGCGGCCCGTCGACTTTGGGCGAATCGGCCGCGCCCGAAAACGGCGCCCAATCGGGCAGGGTCGGTCCATTGCCGCACCCGGTCACGATAAGGGCGGCAAGGCCGAGAGCAGCAAAGCGAGTAAGGAACAAGCGGTAAGTCATGATGATGTCAGGTGTCGTTGTTGGTGCGATTTGACCCGTGCCCTCACCCCGCCTTAAATGCGCCGATGTTTGACGTGGGACCCCGCAACCTTATCACCGATGTGGACGGGATACAGGTCGGCCATGCGGTCGATGAAAAAATCCTCACCGGGATAAGTGTTTTGACCGCCGACCGTCGCCTTACGGCGGCCGTCGACGTGCGGGGCGGCGGACCGGCCACGCGCGGAACCGACGCGCTCGATGCGACCTGTCTGGTGGATGCCGTGGATGCGGTCGTTTTGTCGGGCGGATCGGCCTATGGGCTGGCTGCAGCCTCCGGCGTGGCGGCGGTGCTGGGCGCGCGGGGGCAAGGCTACCAAATTCCCGGCGCGCCCCATGTCTCGCCCATCGTGCCGGCGGCTATTTTGTTCGATCTGTCCAATGGCGGTGACAAGAGTTGGGGGGAAGAACCGCCCTATGATCGATTGGGGCGTGCGGCCCTGGCGCATATGGGCGGTGACTTTGCCCTGGGGAATGTGGGGGCTGGCTTGGGGGCGAAGGCAGGGGCCTATAAGGGCGGTCTCGGCAGTGCGTCGGTTGTGGCCGCGGACGGTGTCCAGGTGGGCGCGCTGGTGGCGGTCAACCCCGGCGGGTCGCCGGTGATGCCAGACAGTGGCGCATTTTGGGCCTGGCCCTTCGAACAGGGAATGGAATTTGGCGGTGTCCGCCCGGATGCCCAGTCAATGGCCGCTGTTGCGGGCATGCCGGACGATACGAAAGCCGGGGCTGCGAATGCGGCCGGCGCCAACACGACCATCGGCATTATTGCCACCAATGTGGCGCTTTCGCCGGCAGAGCTGAAGCGTGTGGCGATGATGGCGCAGGACGGCTATGCCCGCGCGATCCGGCCGATCCATACGATGGGGGACGGTGATGTGGTCTTCGCCGTTTCGACGGGGGCGCGGACGCCCGACGAACCAAAAGCTGCTGCTGTCTCTATCATCGGCTCCATTGCCGCAGACTGCATGGCGCGCGCAATTGCCCGGGGCGTGTACGCCGCCGAGTCCGTCGGCGGCATGACCAGCTACCGGGATATGTTTGGGATCACCTAGAAGATGATCGGTACCAGGAATGTCGCCGCGGCGCCGATGGCCAGCACCGCCAACAGGTTCATGTAAATCCCCGCACGCATCATATCGCGGATGGTCAAGCGCTCCGATCCGAAGACGATGGCATTGGGTGGCGTTGCCACCGGCAGCATAAAGGCGCAGCTTGCGGCCATGGCGGCAGGCACCGCCAGCGATAGCGGGGCGAGTCCGGCCCCGTCGGCCACGGCAGCAATCACCGGCAGAAAAGCCGCTGTGGTGGCCAGGTTGCTGGTGATCTCCGTCAACAGAATAACGACGGCGGCGATCAACAGGATGAAAAGCACCGGCGGAAGCACAGATGCATCGCCAAGCTGCGTGCCCAGCCACGCCGCCAGGCCCGTCTTGCTGATGGCGCTGGCCAGCGACAAACCGCCGCCGAACAGGATAAGCACGCCCCACGGCACTTTCCGCGTGTCGTCCCACACCAGAAGGTTCCGCTTCGGCGACACGGCACCGGCCGGGATAACGAACAAAAGAATGCCCGCCGCGATGGCGATGCCCGGGTCCGACAGACCCGACAATCCGGGGACGGAGCTTAGCAAGGGGCGCGACATCCACAGGACAGCGACTGCGGCAAAGACGATTCCAATACGCCATTCGGCGGAGGTCGGGCTGCCTAGGGCGTCGCGGGCAGCCGCCAGCACCGCATGCCCGTCTTCTTGACCTGCCGGCGCCGGTGCCCGGTAGACCAGCTTGGTCAGCACGAACCAGCACAGCGGCAATAAAACGAAGACCACGGGCATGGCCACCAGCATCCACTGGGCAAAGCCGATTTCGATGCCGTAGGTCTCCGAAAAGAACCCGGACAGAAAGGCGTTGGGCGGCGTGCCCACCAGGGTGCCCATGCCGCCGATGCTGGCCGCATAGGCGATGCCCAGCAGCAGGCTGGTGCCGAACGCGGTATGTGCGGGCACGGCGCCTTCTTTTTCGCCCGTTACCACTGCGATCACCGACAGGGCAATCGGCAGCATCATCATGGCCGTGGCCGTGTTGCTGATCCACATACTGAGAAAAGCGGTGGCCAACATAAATCCGGCCACCAAGCGGCTGGGGCTGGTGCCGGTGCGCACCGCGATGTTAAGGGCGATGCGCCGATGCAAATCCCAACGCTGCATGGCCGCGGCGATCAGGAAACCGCCGAGAAACAGATAGACCAGCGGGTTGGCGTAAGGCGCTGCGGCGTCACGCATGGGCATGATCCCCAGCAGCGGAAAGAGCGCCAGCGGCAGTAAGGCGGTGGCGGAAATCGGAATGGCTTCGGTGGTCCACCAGATCGCCATGAGAAGCGCCACCGCGAGCGCGGCCCAAGCTTCGGGCGCCAGGCCCTCGGGTGGCGGAATCACCAAGACGGTCAAGCTGGCCGCAAGGCCGGCGATCAGGCCGATGGGCCAGCGCGACAACATGAGGGGCGGGGGCGCGCGCTAGTTACCGCGGACCTGGGATTCGAGCTGACGCAAATCGCCTTGCGCCTTTTTTACAAATCGATCCTTTTCGTCCACCAGCGGCGCAATGCGCGACAGCATGGTCTGAATGCTGTTTTCGGTTTCCGTGATGTTGCCTCTTAAGATGCCGAGTTGCTGAGCGTCTTGCGAGGACAGGGTGGAGTCGATCGGCAATTGTTCCTTCAGCGCCGCTAGGTTGGTTTGTTCGCTGCGCAAAGATGCTGCGGCGGCATTAAGTCCGTTGAGGTCGGACGTTACCTGGTTAAGCGCCGATTGGGTCGTGTTCCACTGGTTCAGCAAGACCGGGTCTCCGGCCACGGCGCCGGCGCCCAACTGGCCGACCAGGGCATTCTGCGCGATCTCAAATTGCGCGATGTTTCGCAGGTGCCGGTTCTGCACCTGAGAAAACTGGCGCTGGCTGATGGCGGCGCGTGAGATCACGGCTTCCAGATTTTCCTGGGTGCTGGCGATGGTGAGGCCGGCCGGTGAGTTACTGGGGCGCACCGGTGCCAAAGCGGCGGTGGCTTGCGGGGCGGGCGCCGTGGCTCCAGGCGTCTCGCTTTGGCGGCTTTGAGCCTGCGTCGCTTTGGATGCCTGATAATTCGGGCGTTCTTTGACCGTTTCGCGCGGGCGCATGCCGCCGACGCCCTGTTTGGATACCCCCTTGCCGGACATGCTGCGCGCCGATTCGCCCGTATCGCTGCGGTCAAGGAAGTCGGAAACGCCGCCACACGCCGCGAGTGCTATCGACAGGCCCGCAACCAGGCCCAAAGTGATGAATTTGTTGCGCATGGCGCCTCTTAGCCCCTCAATTTACCGATGTCGGTGTGAAATCCCGAGCAAATCTTACAGACCTTGGGGGATGACGCAAATTGGTCGAATCCGCGCAAAGGGGGCGGGGATGTTGCTTGGGGCGCTTGCCATCGGCAAAGCTTCTCGTTAATGTCGCGCGCTTTCAAGGCGGCCCCTCGGGCGGCCTCGCCTTTCGGGTCATAGACCGAGACGGCAAACCAAGCGCCGGTAGCTCAGCTGGATAGAGCACCAGACTACGAATCTGGGGGTCGGGAGTTCGAATCTTCCCCGGCGCGCCATATTACCTTTGGAAGCAAAATCGCCTTCCAAACTCTCCTTAAGCTCTTGAATTACCTGGAAAGGCAGGCTTGGCCGGGCGGTTCTAAATCCCTTATTGCGGGTGTAAGGAAGACGGTCGGCAAAGGTCAGTTTGAGGACCGTTTTCTTGTGGCCTAGATTGCCTGAATGCCAGAGTTTTGCTGGGTTTGAGAGGAACTGCATAGCGGTTCTAAAAGACTCTTCAAAGGGCTTTTGCGGTTTGCCTGCACTTTTGATTTTCTCTTCAAGCAATAGCTTATCAGCCTCCAGTTGCTGGATACGGCTCTCATAGGCGCTTATGACAGCGTTGCTGGTCGCCTGAACGATCCGGTCGAGGAGCTGGGTGATTTGAGCATCCAGCTCAGATCTTTTCTTCTCCATTTCCTGGATTTGCGCCTTGAGGAATGTGAGCTGTTGGTCCCAAGCGTCTTTGAACATGGAGTAGGCAATCTCATAGAGATTACGGGAGGGGCTGAGCTGGCCCAGCAGCGCTTCAAACTCACCCTCTAGCACGTCCCGGCGTATAGATTTGCCGTAGCTCTCACAGCCTTTGGTGGGGCAATGATAATAGGGATACTTACGTGTGCGGCCCTTGGCCCAACAGGAGGTCAGAATGGTTCCACAATCACCGCAGGTGACAAAGCCGCGGAGCGGAAAGTCCTCAGCGACATTCTTGCGCACCGGCACTTTCGCTTTGTTGGTGAGACGCTCCTGTATTTTGAGAAAGTCCTGATAAGAGATCAGTGCTTCATGATGCCCTTCGCGGCGCGGGATATTCCAATTGGGTATTTCAACCATACCGGCATAGATCGGATTGGTGAGAATGTCTCTTATGCGTTGATGCCGAATGATACCGCGAGAGTCTCTTGGAAAATGCGGCAGCGATTCAAAAAATCTTAGAACCTCGGCCTGGGTTTCAAACCGGCCTGATGCGAAGCCCTCTAGGGCTTGCCGGATGGCTGAGGCCATTGGCTCATGTCGCACCAGTAGTTTTGAATGCCCGCCCACTTTTTCGAACTTGTAGCCCAGAGGCGCATGAAACACCCAATAGCCGTTTGAGGCGCGGGCGATCATGCGGTTTTTTGTCTGCTCACCGTTCTTCTGGCGTTGATGCTGGGAGACAGCGGCAAGCAGGTTCTCGACAAGCTGAGAGTCGGAGTCTTCTCCAAACTCAATGGAGGGGCTTTCTAATAAGCCGCCCGCGCCGCTAATGGCAGAGCGCAACGCAAGATGCGCTTCAATGCCGCGCGCGAGGCGGCTGATATCATCAATAATAACGACATGGGGATCGCTTCGTTTAGAGCGAAGAAACTTCAAAAGCGCCTGCATGCCAGGGCGCTCGGTCAAGGAGCCGGAGCTATCATCCTGGAAGACCTCTACGATCTCATAGCCCTTGTATTTGGCGTATTCACGGCAGCGCGTAATTTGTGAGTTCAGGCCATCCCCGCGTGTGGTTTGCTTGGTGGAGGATACACGCGCATAAATCACTGCGCGGCTTGCTTTGTGGGTTTCACTTTTCTCTAACATCAGGGGCATGGCATACTCATTTACTCACTATACTGATTATATCTATTCTTCTACCACAATGATCTCTTCTACGCCAGAGTCTTCAAGGGTTTTATCCTCAAGAAGCGAGACAGAATCGATGGCAAATCCAAGCTCGACAAAGCGCATCATGATGTCCCAAAGGATCGTCAACAACTCAATCTTTTGTTCTTCCGTTAAGTCAAAGTCTTTGGCTTGCTCAAAATATTTTTCAACATCAAAGCTGTAGCGCGGCGGCTCATTCGGTTTTGTCACGCGCTCAAGCCCATCTATCAGTGATAACTCAAGCAACGTCTCTTCTTGTTGCGCAGACATGCAGCAACCTCCTTTCGGTCAAGTGTTCAGGGATTTCTTTTGTTCTCTTTTTAAATCATCTTTACAAAGACAAAAAAGAACATAACAAGAACATTTGTAACGGATATACGAGGTAAAATGCAAGAAAATAGTTCCGTATACGGAAATATATCGCATCAGACCTAGTGAAATGGGGCTTACATGCGTTAGCGCTCTATTGATCTTACTTTCTCAAAAGCGAGGCGGGCCCTTGGTTTGGCTGATACCGTCTTTTTTGGCCTTCCGAGTTTGACACCGCGCGCTTTTGCTGCGGCCATCCCGGCCTTGGTGCGCTCACTGATGAGGTTACGCTCAAACTCTGCAAAAGCGCCCATCAGATGAAAGTAGAGCTTACCGCCGGGCGTAGATGTGTCGATAGCGTCGGACACCGAACAAAAGCCAATCCCCTGTTCTTCCAGTGTTGAGGTAATCGAAATCAAATGACGCATTGAGCGGCCCAGGCGATCTAACTTCCAAACAACAAGCACATCGCCTTGTTTGAGCGTGCCAAGCGCGCGGTCCAATCCTGGGCGCCTCCGCGTTGCGCCCGATATTCCTTCATCATGAAAAATCTGCGCGCATCCAGCCGCCTGCAAAGCATCCAGTTGCAGATCCAGATTCTGATCTGTTGTTGAGACGCGGGCATACCCGACAAGCACACGCTACTCCTTATCAAGTGTTTACGAAGTGATTGACACGCAGAAAGGGTTCCTTTTTTCGCTACGCTTACCGATCACCAAAAAATCCAGTATTCGCGTCTATTTTGAGAAGCGCCAGAAATTGCTTTGTAAGGGAACCTTTTTCCAGGGGGTAAGTTTCGCCGGCTCGCGCGGGTCACATTCGAGCGATAGGAATTTCTCATATGCGTGTTCTCATGATTGTCGGCGGTCTCTTGGCTGTGCTTTCGATTGTCTTCCTCTTTGGTGTCGTCCAGCCGCGCGCGGACGCGCTTAATTCTCAAATGATGGTGCTTGGTCCAATGGCAGCGTTAACCGGCGGGCAAGCCCAAAAGGAACTAGAAGATATGATGAATGCCATCATGATCATGCGGATCGTCTCCATCGCCGGAATATCCATTGGCGGTCTCATGTTTATTGTTGGGCTGGTGCGGATGAATAGCAGAGCAAAAGCTTCCGCATAGCCCACGCTATCCAAAAGTTCGAGGATTAAAAAAAATCATGAAGTATGTTGTTGAGAGTGATGACTCCATCCTTAGAGCGAGAGAGCGCACGCAAAATGTCTGGGAACGTCTGACCCTTGTGGCTTTGTTTTTGGTTTACGCCGCTGCAACGGTCATCCATGCCGATGTCCGCATGATCGCTGTTTTATTTTTCTCTTTAGCGGGCGCCGGGGTCATCTACTACCTGCCTATGCGCCTTGGGTACTGGCTCTTTACCGGATCGGGCGAGATCACCAATCGTTTTCTGTTGTGGCTCCCGCTGCGTATCATTGTTGTTCTTGGAATTCTGCTTATGATCACAGGAGTCGGTGAATAACGCGCCGACTACATTTTCGACCTGTCCAGGTCAATTACGGCATGACTTAAAGGCGCTTTCACAGCGCCTTTCTTTTTATCCCGGCCTTCAACCCAAGCCTAGATATCAAAACTGATAGCTTAATGTCGGGCGGTATTTCGTGCTCAATTCTTAGGCAGAGCGGTGTCATCGAAACGTCAAAAAACAGCCCCAAACTGCAACATTTTGGCAACAACCTGGAATAAATAAACGGATTCGAGGGCCATCAAAAATTGTGGCTAGACTCGCAACAGCTGCTGAGAAGAATTAATCCACGACATAGCAAACATCGTTTGGAAGGGGGGCTTCATGAACGATACGGAAGAAGGTGTGGCCAGGTCAGTTGGTGAACTTACAATTGACTTGGTCAATTCAACAATTGGGAATGCATCAAGTGAGCTTCTTGCCTTTTGGCTACTCGTTGGTGCTTGCCTGTTAGTAGCCGCGACGCTCGCGAGTTTTTTCGTCAACAAGTGGTTTCTCAAAAAGGACCAACAAAACAATCACCCGATTGCGCTTGCCGTTTTCTTTGCTTGGGTGGTGATCGGCCTTCTATACTTAGCTATCAGTCACGTCGAACTGATTGAGACTCAGCCGAGAGGCGAGTCTTTCGAATTCAAATCTCCATCAGATGTCGGATCTTATCTTTCCTTTAAACTTGGTCTACTCACTTCTGCAATTGTCGCCGTAATCGGATTACTAGCTGCCTGGCTCGCTCAAAAATACATCGACCGGCAAGGCGAAGTTGCAATCCTAACGTTCTCTGAAAAGAACTTCATGTATCTGACAAGAAGATTTCGAATGTTTGGTTCTGCTATGCGCAAAATCTTTACGGAAAGATACTTGCTTGAACAAATTTTAGGAAATCCAGATCTTATCGCTTCGGTGATTAAAGATGCTCGCGATGAAGATGATATTGCTGGCTACATTGAGCGGCGTCTCAAAGAAGAGTTGCCCGAAGTAAACAAAACTCTATTGGAAATGGGGGAGCTATTGGAACAATCTGCTCGGGCCCTTGAGCAACTGGCAGAACATCCATTTTCACATGCGATACTCAAAGAGGAGATGTTTGGACCAAATGCGGAGAAGAACATAATTCCATTGCTTGCCCCAGATACGAGAGATGATCTCATCAACAACGAAGATTTTTCTCAATATGCCTTTGTTTGTCGTGACCTGTTAGAACTTGCGTGGCAGTTAAGAGCAATGTCGGAGAAGATATCCTATGTTTCCATACTGAGAAGTTTCCAGTATTTACCAGACCCGTTTAATTCAGCAGATCTGGTTGGCTTAGCTATGGAGTACCGAATCTATAAGTTCAATAATCAGAAAAAATCCGAAGGCGAACGGTATTTGATAGTCAATGTTGGTGCCGCTTTGCTTATAACCATCTTTCAGATTTTTCCTGATCGAGAGCGCGTGCTTAAGCTCTTCAAAAGACTATTTCCTCAACGATCTGATGTGGCTGAGACGTTTACGAAGTATGCTGGTCCAGATGTATCTAGTATCTTGGCGCTATCACATAGAGAGTTCATAAAATTACATATACCAAACGCCGACAAGTATGTGATTGGTAAAAACAAGACGTTGAAAATTCCTAACTCTATTGCAAATCTAAATCACGGCGGCTTGGTATTCTACGTTCAAGAGCCAAACAAGGAGCCAGAAAGATACGACGCAGACGTCCATGGTAAGTTGTCATGGTCAAATTTGTCAGTATACGAAATAAATTGACTATCACTCGTTCTCTGTGTTAATATGGTAAAAACAAAGGAGTCTATAATGGTGTCAAAAGCACAGAAAACAATTGACCGGGAAGCTGCTGGGATTTTGAGAAAGGCAGCAATTGATCTAACGTCAGCGATGAAGCAGAAAGTTCGAGAGTTCGATTCGCCGGATGGAGTTCACACATCTGATGGTGCGCGGATTGATACTTTGTATGGTCATGAGCTTGAAATCAGATATAAACATTCTTGCAAAGCTGCAGGTAGACAAGCGACGCTTAGCTAGTGGTCGATCTTTGACAGTTTTCGCTGTCGGGTTGAACCTCAGCAAGTATTGTCTTTGTAAGCTATAGCGTTTTTGCCTTAACTCGTTCTTGCGACTGCCTTTTCTCCATCTGCTCACGGATCTGCTTGAGTTCTTCCTTGATGTCGAAGCGTTTCTGGATAAGCACGTCGTGAACAAAGGAATGGCTTTGTGGCCTGATTGTGCCGCTCGGCTGGAAGAACTGCCCAGGCTTGGGCGGCTTGCGTAAGAATTCTTCGATTTTCTTCGCATGCGCTTCCAGATCCTCTTTCCGCTCGGCATAGGTTTGCTGGCTCGTCGCATTGAATGGCTTCTTAATTGCTGTATCCTCCTAGTTCTTTTCCATGTCCAGCATGTTCCATTGATCGTAGCTGGCGCGCGGCAGGCGCATCGGCTTCATGCCGGGAATGAAAAAGAATGCATCACCCGATTGCCTACTTGCTTGCCAGGCGGTTTGTTCTGGCCGCGCGATATCGCGGAGCTCATAACTACTGGAGCTTGATTTCGAACTACCGCTGCTGGTCATGCTCGAGTTGGAGCCAGTACTCGTCGAGATTTTCTTGTAATACTCTTTACCAAGACGGCTGGAGAGGTATTGCTGAGTTTCCAAATCATTATTGGCAAACATGATGAGGAGACCGGAATTGGCGATAAAGGTCTCCCATGCATTGCCGTAATGCTCTTTAAGCTGACTGATATCTTGCGCGCATAAGAACAGCTTGACGCCAAATTTTGCGGCTTCACCGGCGGCGCGCTTGATCCGTTCCATGTGGCCCAAAATCGGGAATTCGTCGATGGCGAATAGAACGTCTTGTTGGGGCTTAGGAATGCTCGTGTCCTGCATCGTGTCGAACGCGGCATTGAAGAGCATACGCAGCCAGGCCGCATAGGTTTGCCCCATAGCGGCGGGCATGACGATATAGATCGTGACCTTATCCTCTTTAAGTTCCTTCATGGAGAAGGTGCTGGCGCTTGTAAATTCTGACATCAAGGGAGAATCCAGCCATTTCATCGCTGTGCGCGCGAGTTCCATGGTCGAGTTCAGTTCATCTTTATGTCTGTGTTCATTGGCTTCTCCGAAGCGCTTTAGAACGCCGCCCAACGCTTCATTTTGCGAAAGCGCCGTCCAAAGAGCCGCAGGCTCAGAGCTCATGAGAAGGTCGCGTACCATCCCCAAATGGCAGTTCTCGCGGATCGAGCAGGTGCCGACATATCCGATCAGACTTGCAAGCATCTTGCGCGGCGCATGCATCCAGAATGGATCGGGTGTCTTTTCAAAATGGAGGCTTTCGGCAAGGAGATGACATTTATCAAACGCGAAAGGATCATTATCGAAATCTATCTCTGCCATAGGGTTCCAGGTATCGCTCTGGCGGTCAGTGACGCCAAAGGGATCAAGAACGATGACTTTCTGGCCCAAAACCTTTTCGCGGTACTCCGCTGTTTCCTTTACGAGCTCGCCGCTTGGGTCATAGGCAATCACCGAACCTGATCTGTGAGCCAAATTAGGCATAAGGAAGTCTCTGCCCTTACCGGCGCGGCTCCCGGCGATCATGGTGACATGCCGGTCATCCTGAAAGCTGATCCGGCGCGGCTTGAACTTCGTGATGATTGAGGCTGGTTGCATGGTGAGGAAGAACCCATTGCAGCTTGAGGTGCCAATGCGCTGCGCAGCCAGATGCACATCTGTTGTGATGCTTTTGAAGCGATCTTTGAATGCCGCCCATCGCGTGAGCAGCCAGGCGAGATAATCACCCCAATGGCCTGTGGCGCTGAGGAAAAAGACCTGGGCGGCGACAAAGAAAAGAACGGCGTAGAGCAAATAGCCAATCGCCGACATAGTGAACCCGCCAAATTGGACGAGCGCAGAAAGCGCTAATGTGGAAACCACAACAGCGAAAAGCGGCACTGTGACCAGGCTAAGCAGCAGAAAGGCGCGGCTGTTCAAAAACAGATCTTTGGCGCCAATCTGAAAACTTGATCGTGGAAATTTGGCCGGAAAGAAACGGCTGACCATAAGAGCTACCCTTTTTTGAAAGACTGGCGGGCTGGGAACAGCGCGTTTTGCGGGCAGCGGGCCGAAAAGCATCAGAACTTCTTCTGTGCGGATGATGGAAGCGAGGCTAGCCCAGCGCCATTTGCAGCGATAGCTGGCAATTTTGATATTATCAGTATCGATACTATTAGAATTGATAGGTCCGCTGAGCTCTCCAGCTTGCCCCGGCCAATTCAGTCCGGCAGCTATGGATGGAGCATGACGGACCTCGCTCAAAGATCAATGGCGGCCCGCGCCAAACCTTTGCTTGCGGCAAACCGCCTTAGCAAAGGCCCGTGTTAGCCATTGATCTTCTCTCTTAACGATCCGTTTGGGGCGGCTCCATCAGCCGGAATGAATCGACTGAGCAACCCGAAAGGAGACATCATGTCCTATACATCTAAACGTCCGCTGGCTGGGCAATCCAAAAAAGCCAGACCATCACAGCGCATCACCTTTGCCCGCATCATCGGACAAGACGAGGAAGGCAATGACGTTCTCGGCCCTGCGAGAGAAATCGGCGCCGTGTGGCCGCGAAAGAACGGCAAAAAAGGCGGCATCTTAAAGCTTGATCATTTTCCGGCAGAACTCGCCCAGCACCAAGGTGTCCTCTTCGTTCTGCCCGTTGATGGCCCAACCGAAGAGCGCTCCTAATCAACGTCAAAACAAAAGCGCCGCTCTTATCCAGGGCGGCGCTTTTAATTCGGCGATGGAACAACGATCAAAATACTGTTCTATGTTATGATCGAATCATGCAGAAAGCCATCGAATGGAGAGCCGAGCCCTGGATCAAGAATTTTGGCGTCGTGGCCGAGAATCCAGGATTCGTTTACATTATCGAACACCAAAAGCGGTTCAAGATTGGAAGGTCTAAAAGCCGAGACTCTAGGTTAAGAGAGGCAAAAACCTGGCTTCCCGATATGAACGTCATTGGCGTGAAGCCCTTCTGGAATGCATGCGACGCGGAACGATGCATTCACATTGGTATGGCCAGCTGTTGGTATAAAGGTGAGTGGTATGACGAAGTTGATGAAGGGTACCGGCAGATTCTTGTCGATGATTTCATTGCTTTTTCAGATACTGATATCAATCGAAACTCAGTAGATTTCATCTATTGGATGAACGGCAGTGGTATGTCTGAGTTCCTTGCTGAAATTAGTAAGCAGGACCTGAGTAAAAGAAAGTTCCTTATGCAGGAGGCGAGCGTAGGAAGAGAGGAAAGTTGAAATCAACTACTCGATTTTTCAAGTTGTCTTCTCTGCAGTGCCCCAAAGCCAGTTTTTGGGTCGTTGAACCTCGGACTAAAGCGCGCTTCAAATTCTACCGCCAAAACATCATAGAAATTATCTAAAGCTTTCATTAGCGAGCGTGTTGATTGGTTGAAGTCGATCTGCAGTTGCTCAAGACCTTCAACAAAATACTGCCTAACGTCAATCTCCCTGTCATATTTGTCTGTGCCGCCCATCTTCTGGCCCCATTTTTCAAACATTGCCACGGTCTTGAAAGTTACATCGTCGGAGCTGAATTCCCGCTCATACCCCCAATGAAACCTCTCATTGCGTTCGTCTCGGAAATCGTCGCGTATGCGAGATATTTTACTCAGAGATTCAAGAACATCCGCCGGTAGATTGGCCTTCTTTACTTTGGGCCATACACAGTCTTTTGGGCTCAAGCCCAGTTCATATACTTCGCTTGCGAGGATCAACGAACAATCAATAATTGATGAGACCCGCATCAGAAACACATCTGTTACGACATTCAACCAATCATGGCGGGAAACTGGAAAGTCAAACTTATCAATGATTTTCTGATCAAGCCAGAGCATGTCCCCAATCATGTTCAATGACTCGATCCTACGAACCAGTGTCGCCATCCAATCATTTACGTCATAGGCGTACTTGCAATCCGGGTATCTTGCGAGTTCCTCATAAGAATCGAAACTGTAAACAACAATTCCGAGACTGCCCAATCGACCAACGAAATTGTGACCATCAGAGTCGATCATATGGCGTTCTTGTTTTCCTCTATGCCCCTCCTTTGGTGTTTTGCGCACAGACATTTGTTGCTGCTGCTCCTTCCTCAGCTTTTTAGACAAATCACAACAAACTTGTCGAGCGTATCCCACATACTTTTCAAATGCTGATCTGATGGAAAGAAGTCGGCGCTGTGCACATAGGAATGAAGCGTGCTCGTCGAAAACAGAATTTCACTTTTTTCAAATTTTCTTAGGGCTGCTTGATACTTATCTTCGATAAGGCCGTTATCAAACATGTGAGCGAGCACTTTCCTGAACTTGTTCGAGAGCTTGTCGCCCTTATGAACGTCTCCCACCTTTTTCTGTTCAATGTATTGCTCTATTCCAATCTCAAGAAGCACGCGAAACAAAACCGCAATTGCATTATCGTGGTCGTCAAATTTCAGTTTGTGCTGAAGCTCATAGAAAATATCCAATGCCCGCTTGTTTACATGCGTCTGCTGAATTCCGTAATCAATATCCCGAATTAGCGTCTTTCTCTTTTCGGGTTGCGGGGCCCTTGGCTGTGGTGTGCCTTTGCCGTTCTCTGGTTGTGCCGGTTTGGGAGCATCTATTGGTTTCTTTTCCTTTAGGGCATCTTCTACAGTGGGCAGAATACGCTCTCTGTCCAATTCATCTAGATACTTCCTTTTGGCGTCATTATCCCAGAGGTCATCAAGCGTTTTCTTCTTCGAAATTAGGTCTCTTGCAATACGTTCGAGCGCTGAAAGAACTTTGTCCTCTTTATGAGTGAGTCTGAGTTTGTTCTTTTCAACTGTTATTCCAGCACGATTTCGAAGATGTTCGGCAGAGAACAGCCGTTTCATGTTTGATCGAGGTATACGTTCTCCGTCCCGAAGACGGCCTGATTTAATCAGCATATCTTCGACGACTTCTGCGATATCAAGCCTGGTATTTTTTCCCGTACGTCTTTCAAAGTTTGTTTTTGCGGGTGCGTCCCACTGGCTTTGACCGACCCCGCTTTGCTGGCCCGTATGGCGGCGGTATAGAATTTCATCAAGACGTTCTCGATCCTGTTCGATCTGGCATTGGATCTTACTGGGAAAATCTCCTTCCCAATTCGCTCTTAGATCCGTAAAAAACTTGGCCCAGTCTTGAGATGGTGAAAGTTGAGGATTAGCAAGCAGCTTTAAGACTGTCGTGCGGCGGTTCCCGTCGTAAACAACGTAGTGCTCGTTCTCCTTCCTTACTAACGGCGGTTCAAAAATCTCGCCCGATGCGACAACGTCTTTTGCTAGGTTTCGCATGTGATTGCTTCTATGAGTTAGCAGCCATTCAATAGCTGCACTTTCGTCGACTACTTCTCCATGCCGGTCGTTGGCCCGATTTACGAGTAGATCCTTCAACTCAATCGACTGGATTTTCATCTGCGATCCTTCAATCAGAAAAACAGTAAATGATTCAAAGTGAATCAAACATATTTTCTACCTTATGTTGAGTCCTTTATAAGTTAGATCTTGACTGCATGGCCCGATAGCGCGTCGCTTTTGCATCGGTTCTAAGAGTCCGGATAGTGCAGGGGCCAGCCTAACTTTGTTGGCACCCCTGCGCATTTTTGTTAGTGTAAAGACTATGCGCAAGGTATGCGCGGGACTCCCGCGCCCTTGCAAGGGGGCTTTGCCCCCGTTGACCCCCAGGCCCGCTAGCGGGCTAAGCAAGTCGCAAGCGTTGCGTTTGCGGGAATGAAATTTTCAGGACAATTTGAATGAGCGTATCGGGCAGCGAAAAGCGTGCGCGTCCGTATTCCGTATCGACGCGCCTCACACAAGACGAAAAACGAGCGATTAAAGCGCGTGCCAATCATCATGGATTGTCCGTAGGATCGTTCCTTCGTATGGCCGCGCTCTCAAAGCCGATGCCGCGCGGCAAACACATGCCCAAAGATCAAGCTTACCTTCTGGCGCTTGCCCTCTCTTCTCTTGGGACATTGATGAATGAGGTACGCAAGATCGAAGATGATCCTGCACATAAGACCCGCGCCGAGAAGATCCAGCGTGAGGCAATTTTCCTGCGCGATCAATGTTTCATCCATCTGGGCCGTAAGCCATGATTTTGAAAGGAAGTGCCCGTGGGGGTGCTCTTGATCTCGCTCTGCATGTCTCAAACGCTCTTGAAAACGAGGCGGTTACGATTGCAGAGATGAGGGGCATGGTTGCAGATGATCTCTATGAAGGATTCCAGGAATGGGCCTTAATTGCTGCCCAAACAAATGCGGAAAAAGCGTTCTATTCGCTTTCAATCAATCCCGATCCGACGCAACGAGACCTAAGCGAGGCTGATTGGAAGAACGCCATACGTGTCATTGAGGAGAGGTTGGGCCTCACGGATCAGCCACACGCCGTTATTTTCCATGAGAAGACCGGAGAGGATGGAAATCTCCGAAAACATTGCCATGTCGTATGGTCCCGCATCCGGCGCGATGGTGATCAACTCAAAGCCATCCATCTCGGTCACGATTACTACAAGCTCAAAAGCGCCGCTTTGGAAATCGCCAAAGATCTCAAGCTTGATTTACCGCCTGGCTTGACCACGCCGGAGAAAAAGTCTGAGACGAATTTTGACCACGCGAAATCCCATGGAAAAAACAGAGACGTGGAGACCTTGCGTCAGCGCAAAGAAACTCTAAGCAGATTGTGGGTCGAACATGATACGTCCGAAGCGTTTTGCGAAGCGGCAGAGGCCGACGGTTACATAGTAGCGCGCGGGGAAAGGCGCGCCTTCGTCGTGGTGGATCGTAGTGGAGAGATCCATTCTCTTCCCCGCCAAATTCACGGCGTCAAAACAAAAGAGGTGAAAGAACGCCTTGGCGACGCAAGCACCTATCCGAGCGTAGAAGGGGCAAAAGCGAAGCAGAAGGCCCTTCTCTATGCAGAAGAAAAGGAAACAGCAAAGCGGTCTGATCTATCGCGTGAGCAGCGGCTTTATCAAAAACTGCGCCGTTTTGCCCGCCGCGCTGATGGACTCATGCAGCAAAGGCAGCGCCAGATTCAAAAACTGACGCGTGATCTACACGAGCGGCATGAATCAGAACAAAAAGAGCAGACCAGAAAGCAACGCGCCAAGACCGTAAGAGAATTGAAGAGTCGATATCAAAAAAAGCCCAAAGGGTTCTTGAAAACCGTTTGCGATAAGATCGGTGTTTCCAAGATCCTGAACTGGTTAGATAGCCAGGAAGATAAGAAGCGGGAACTGAGGTTTGCAGATGAGCGAAACAGGCAGAGTGTTTATCACGACCTGGATCAGAAGCGCTTGGAGAGAAAGGCGCAGCGTTTCGAGCAGCAGAGAAAACGCGAAGCCAGATCAATCAGAAAACTGGCAGCGCAACTCCACATAAAAAAAGACCCTTTAGCTCTTGTTGCTGAGCTAAAGGGTCTTCAAAAATCCGAAACTCGTGCAATGCGACTAACTTAATCCAACTCTAGCAGACCTAGCTGGAACGCTAAGCGGATGGCATGGCAGTTCGTTTTAGCATTCAACTTATTGCGTGTGCGTGCTGCGTGTAAATTCACAGTTTCCGGCTTGATATCTAGCTCGAAAGCAATTTCTTGCACGCGTGAACCTCGTGAGAGGCTATTTAAGACTTCTTTTTGTCTTGGACTGAGCGAAATCTCGCGTTCCAAAATAGTCCTTATGGTTAGCTGGCATTCTCTTTACCCCGAAAATGCCAGCCGGGATTTGGTGTCCCCCATTCAGCCCCTAAGCGTGAGTCGGAATTTCTGTGAAGCTTTGCAAAATTTCCAGGAACCGGTCCCAAAGCTGCCTAAGAAAATCCATAATCATCTCGACGATATATTCTTTTTTGATTTCGTCGATCAATCGCTTGAAAGCTCGCTCGATCTTTCGCCTATTTTGGGTGCCGATTTCGAGGACGAGACTTCGAGCGGATTCCCAAACCTTTCGATTGAATTTCTCCCGGAGTTCGTTCCGTTCACGAAGCACTTGCTCGGTCAAGAGATCTTTATGCATCAACTGCTGTTGCAAATCGGCCAACTCTTTATCTTTTTTCGCAAGCTTAGGGGTTCTGCGAAGTCTCTTTGAAATCAGCCGATGAATTCTCTTGGCCAGTTTGTTGTCGATTCCACCATCTATAGCCCCTTGAACAAAGCTGTCGGCAACGAAATTCAATTCGGTTTTGTGATTTTCTGCGCTCATGCGATAAATCCTCCAATAGAAACAAGCGGCCATCACCGGCATAAGTGCCTGCGCTGACTGCGCCCCGAATGCGCTTGCTGCGCTTACTTTGGCGAATGATGATTTGCGCCATGTGGCTCTAGCCGCATTGCCAACCTCTGCTGGCAATTTGTGTCTGCGCGCTCTCAGTTTCTGTCGCCTGTGGATTTCAATATATGGCCAAGATTGGCTATGTCATCGGAGGCGGACTTACTCGACACGAAAAACGAACGTCTACTTTTCCCGAAAAGTTAGCACTAACTTTTCCGCAGCTGCCGACGGATGTCCTTCACAGTGGCAGATGGTATATGGTATCAATATAAACTTGAGATTGTGGGGGCAATTTTCAAGTTTTCTTGGGGGGCTAGGTGTACCGAGTAGATTTTTCAGACAGACAAATCGTACTACTTAGGGAACGGCTAAAGGCTTTCCTTGATGATCCCTCAAATAAATCCAAACAAAAGGGTGACGATTGGATAGCTAAACAGATAAATGAAAAATATTTCGGCGGCGTCAATGTCGTTACTGCCAAAACCATCAACAACTTCTCCATGGAAAAGCACAAGGCATATCCAAAGACGTTATTCGCCGTTTACATTTTTTGTTTACGTCAGGGACTGATGTCAATCCAAGAGTTCGATACGCTCAAACATACACTTAATAATTTGATGTACTCTTTAAACGCTTTACACGATCTTCGGCGTTCGGATCTTGATCGGTTGGATGAGGCTTTGCCTACGTTCGGAGATTTTATGAAGACCTTTGTGCTGTCTTCAAACGCCCAAAAATATGATGGCAAGATTTCATTTACACCGCGTCCTTGTTTTGTTCTACCAGTATTCAAAGACTCTGAACGTTTTAAAAACATCGAAAGTGTTGAGGGCTTTGATGTCGTAATGGAACTAGAGTGTAATGATGCAGCAAAGTTCAGGGCGACTGGTGTAGGTATAGTATCAGATTATGGTACGAAAGAAGTTTGTCTAGCGCTCCAGGCTGATCGAGGCTTGGCTTTTGACAGCTTTTACGGACGTATTGAAGGTGGCATTCTAATCCCTAGGCGTAGTTCAACATTAAGTGGTGGTAACGCTGGGGGCAATCGGCTTTTTGAACATACGGAATGCGAAAAGTTTGCAATTTTCGATAATAATCCGTACAATGATGTAATGAAAATTGAGTTTCACAAATTCCCAGAACCACTAGGCCTGGATGAGCAGCTATATATGGCAGTTGACAGATGTGAACTGCAGAATATGGAGCAACTTATTGCCGAAGGCGCCGATGTGAATTTCCAAGCTCCCTGGTCACTGCAATCACCTTTGTTTCTAGCTGTATTAGCTTGTGATTTTGAAATGATTGAGCGGCTGTTGGCCACAGGAAAATGTAACCTGCTCATGAAAGATAAGACAGGCCGATATTTTTGTGATCGACTGCCGCTAGTTTATGAGGACCAACTGAAGGGACTTGTAAGAAAGTACCACCCTGAAACGATGTGGACGCTCTACGGAGAAAAACCACCTACGCGATTTGACAAGATGCGTGGGTTTCTCCGTTCTTTGTCTCCGTTTCCTTCTTAGTTAGATTCTATCATTGTCCGTCATCCGTCAAGGCACGCTGCGGCGATGCCGCCTTGCTCTCTGGCCTTGACCTTATATCCGTACAATGATGTTTGGTGAATTGTCGGCTCCGAAGGAATGTCAGCCTTGCCTCCGGCGGGTCTTCCAAAGGAATGCTCTTTCTAAGTTTTGTTGCTTCCAAAAATTTTTTCAAAAAAAGTTTGCTTTGTGTGCGGACGATTTGTTATTGTCTCAAACAGAACAAAACAGAAACAAAAGAAAAACAAACCTAAACTGATGACGAAGAAGAAAAGGAACAAAAAACTAAAACAAGAATTCAACTGGGTGCGATGGGGACTCTTTGCCGGTATTGCGGCAATTACACTTTCATCCGCCTTTATGAATGTCAGCGGTTGGGTTTCTCTCGCCGCAACAGCGCAGCAGGCCGTGGCAAACGCCACCCTTTCTGGCGGTATGGAACTGATTGCGCTCTTCTCCCTGCCCTATGCGGGCTTCATGATACAGCGGCGATCCTATGGGAAGGGACTATTAGCGCTCACTGTGGCCGGGGTCGCCGTTGTCATCAATATCTACGCAACAGAGAATTTCTTGCATTTCCAGGTTGATACGCTTGTGAACACGATTGAGACGAGCGCGGCAACCTTATCCGAAATCAATGCGCAAATCAGTGATTTGCAAAGAGAGGTTGAGAGTATCCTGGCGCGGTATGATGGGCAGGTGCCAAGAGACGCTGAAACGCTCGATACAGCCTATGGGAACCTAGATCCCGATGATAATCCCATCAACATGCGTAATCGCGATCTCGAGATTGGAGATCGTCAGCGTTATGATGAACTAAAGACGCAAATAGATGCGCTTCGCCAGCAACGTATTGAGCTATCCGTTGGCGCAAATGATACAGCCCGTACAGTTATTCCCGAAGAATATATGCGCCGCTTTGTTATTGCGCTGGAGCTTATCAAGGCGACTGGACTCTATGTTCTTGGGTCATCTCAGTTCTTTATGAGCGCGACAGAACGCAAGCGTTTAGAGCAGCGCAGAAAGTGGGCGATCATTCGCCAAAAGCAACCTGAGCCGAAATACCCCTACATGCGACGACGCAAGAAAACCAAATATCAAAAACGAAACTTAACAAGATGACAGCATTAGATAGTAACAAACTAGTGCCCTCGATGTTAGAGGGCATGGATGGATCTGTATCCAAAGAACGGGAGCTTGCGTTTTTTGATGAAGCAACGAACAGCCTGGTCCGTGTGAATGACTTGCGTTTTGACGCGCCCTGCGAGTTTTCACTTTATGCCTTTTACTACGTTCAGCACGTCGAATGCGGCTGGTTCAATGCGCATGAGCCTGCTTGGAGTGAGCAGTTCCATATTGAATATGAATACTGGCAAGCGGCGATCATCTATAGCTGGTTCCTCAAAAAAGATAGGAAAACAAAAATAGACCGAGACCTTGTATGGAAATGGGTTTGCCAAAACGGTTTTGTTCGCAAGCCATTCGTCAGCATGACGCATGAGAAGGCGCAGTACATAAGGCAAAACGGGTTTGAGGATTTTCGGCGGGCTTATGAGATTGTCGCGCGTTATGTGGACACGCTCAACTATATGACCACTGACGAAGAGGTTTTAAATGCAGGTTCTGATGTTAGTGAGATAGCAGAGAACAAACTTAATAATGGCAATGCTGGGGAGTGAATATTGGCATTATCGTTTCACCCAGGTCCCGGCACAATTTGTATCTGCGATTTTGCAACCGGCTTCCAGCCGCCGGAGATGGTGAAATCTAGACCCGTTCTCATTGTTTCCCCTCGGCGCCGACGTTCGGAACTTGTCACGGTCGTTCCTTTGAGTTCTGCAAAACCCATCCAAATGGAGGCCTATCATGTTGAAGTACCGATACATGATTATCCGCTTGCAAGAGACTCTATGTGGGCAAAATGCGATATGATTCAGACCGTAGGTTTGGCGCGCTGTGACCGGGTCCGTAGCGGTTCCAAAGATGGGAAGCGTCTGTACAAAGTCTACAAAGCTTCGCCCGGGTTTTTGAAAGATGTGCGCAGCGGGCTGAGCATTTACCTTGGGATTTCTTGATTTTTTGAGGTGAAAGCGCCATACTAGAAAAGTACCCGCACTGCGATAGCATCGGGCTTGCAAGACCCCTGAATATGGGGCCAACCCTGCCAAGGCGATAACAAGCGTGGCGGGGTTTGTTTTTGTCTCACATTACTAGACCGCATTTCTGGGCCCGCGCTTTCCGCCTGAATGATAGCAGGCCGTAGTCCCCTGTAGCTCTGCCGTCTTTCCTTTTGGTGAGCGACGTACTGCTTTAGGTTTATAGGGCTTGTCGTCGGCCCGTTTGCTGAATATGCCCAACCACTTGATGATCGAATTGGCTTTCGCCAGTTTGTGTAGTGAATTCAAAGAGTGCTCTTTTGCTTTCTTCTGGTTTTAGGTGGCGGTCGAGCTTTAGATTGTCAGCTAGTTCACGCCCCACAATCCACACATGGCTGAACAATTGAGGGTTTCCTCGGCTATTGTAACTCGCATCGTTTTCAAGTGCCCGCAACTCCCTTTTTACTTCTTTGAAATGGTGCCAGAACTCGTTGCTAATAACAGTGTCATTGCTCCGCAAACTATGAGGCCTCGGGCTAAAATTACTGGTTCTCATTGCTGCTAACCGGATGGCTATACCGCTTTTTTTTGCGGTCGCCAGTAGCTGAGTGAGAATTTTCCGCAGTCGTTTATCTTGATGCTTCCCTGCATAAAAGATGTGTTTTTCGTCATCTCGTGAGTCGTCTGTGACCGGAATCTTTACTTGACCATCGCCGCTATCTCTGGCTTGTAGAAGTTGCTTGTGTGCAAAATTGTTAATTGTGCGTTTAAACGAATCCACGCGCCACTCGTACTCTTTGTATTCTTCACCCCGTAGACCAGCTTTTTTTCCTGTCGAATCTATAATGTCATACCAAGCCACGATATTATATGATGTGCGCTGTCTATTCTGACCATACTCTTCCATCATCTTGTCGATCGCTTCGTATCGATTAACTAAATGGGGGCGTATATCATCATGAAAAAATTTCAGTGCCGACTGAGCTCTGCGCAGGGGTTCAGGCCATGCTATCTCACCGCTTGCAAGCCCTCTAAGTTGATCTAGTTTTAGTTCTTGGTCTTTGGTATGTGGTCTTACATAGGTGCCAATCCGTTCTACAAACTCTAATGATGCAAACAATTTTCTTTTGGTCTTTGGATTATTTCGGAGGAGGGAAGCCTCCAAATCAAATTCAATCTCCGCAAAAGTCAGGGAAAGATCGAAAAGGTCAGAAGTAAGCTCTTCTATGACATCTTCGAACTGGTCTGCCTTTCCAATATTTTTGGGGTCGCTAATCGAAGACCACCACCTTTCCCAGCTTTCCACGAGGAACTCTCCATTCTCCATGTTTTGGAGGTATTCCTTGCACTGCTTAAAGATTTTTCCTGGTTCACTGGTGTGATGAGACTTTAGTTTGCGTAGTCCGGAGTTTAATGCGGTCCTTGCGGTGCTTTTTCTGATTTGATCGATGCCATTGATCAGGCTTTCGTCATTGTTAAGCCGCACTTGGTTTACAACTCTGCGCAAGTTGGTTCGAAGCTGATTGTCGATGATCTTGATTTCCGCTAGCAAAGCACCACAGACATCAAATACAGTGGTACAAGACGCAAACATGCTGAAGGCATCATCGTCGAGAATTCGCTTTCCATTTTGATCCTTGGCTGAGTAGAGAGTTCCAATTAACCAACCAAGATGGTGTGTAAGTAGAGCTGCGGTTTCATCTATCTCAGGTGCCTCTCGCATTTCTCCCAATGTAATTTGCGAGTTCGCACTTTCGCTTTTCAACACACCGATTTCCATCAGTCTTGTGCTGAGGAGCGCGTCATCTCGGTTGGCAAAGTGCGCATCAGATTCTGAAAAGAATGGCCTCACGCCGTGTATGTAGTATCCGACACGAACAGTATCACCGTCATGACGTGTTTCATTGTTGGCGTAAAGAATCTTCAAATTCCAACCACCCCGTATAAATACGGACAACAGTTTTTCTAAAGCCAGCCTGGGTATGTAATCACGTTTTGCTTGGCGCAAAAACCGGTCGATCATCCCATATATCAAAGAATTTTCGCGTTCGGTTATTGTGACATCTTCGCCGTGTCGATATCCTCTAAACAATAAGCCATCGCGATAGCACAGAATCGGCACTGCAACACCTTGGTCAATCAAGCAGTCCATATATAAGCTTGCTACATTCAGACGGCCCTCCGACCTGGAAAGATTCTGTGGTATTAGCTTTTCAGACAGCCACGACCAGGGATAACCGATTCCTAGCCGATCCGCTCCAGCCGAGTAGCTTTCTTTATCCTCGAATATTCTGCGTCCAGCCTTTTGAACTTCAATACGATATGGGAGTTCAACTTCTTTGTACATGTGGAGAAACGAGTCACTTAGTTCCCACATTTTTTTTGCTTCGTCTGCATCCCATGCTGAATTGCGCTCATCCTGAGAAATTGGCTTATTTGGAATCGAATGGGCTAATTCCAGAACTTTAGACTTCACCTGTTCCGCTGCTTTTAGTTTGAATGGCGACTGTTGGGAAAGGGGTTTCGTGTATGCATCATTATGCGAGTCGTCGATTGATGTAGAAGATTGATGGATCGCGTTCAATGTGGGCTTTAACCAGGAACCAAAGTGTCTTATTGCCTCGTTTAGGTTAAAACTTGGCTGGCCCTGCGTTGAAAATACTGTGGCAAACTCTTTTGCAAAATGTCGCCCGAGTAAGGCGCTTAAAATGTATTGGCATAAGTGCGCCTGAGCCTTTGGGGTGTTTATGTGATGGAGAATGACGGTTAGATGATCGTCTTGGCCTGTGACGAAAATATTCTTAGAAAGGTGCTTCAAAAGTCGTGGTGCATCAAAGTCAGCCATCGGGCGAATAGTCGCTATGGGGACGATACGCGACCAGTAAGGTGAATTTCGTGTTTGAGTAAATAACCGTACTTTCAGGATATCTATAAGGTTTTCAGCTTTGCAGTTTAGAGACACTGCAAAATCACGCATGAACTCAGATGTTGGTAGAAAAGTGAACACTCGTGCATCTTGACCATGAAGCCATTGATTTGTGACCTCAATGATGCGCCAATCTTTGATTCCCTCCAGTAGTTCAATTTTCTCAGGCGGGAATTTTATTGGTCGGAAAATTGGAAAATCTGTAAGATAGGGGAATCCGTTTTGAGCGAGAGCTCTAACCTCTTGAGCGCAAAATGTCAGCATTTCCTGTTGCGACATCTCAATTCGAACGTAGTCCGGATCTACAAGGTCTTTCACCCAATACTTTGTGTTCAAGCCAAAGATGTGGGTCGACACTTTTGTTGCGCCGACATTCTCGAGATTAAATTTGGCTTTTCCCAGCGTGGTGCCCAAAAATAAAGTGTCATCTATGAGGGCAACCGTTTTGCCCTCAAATCTGTCCAAAGACTGTTCGAGCACCTGATCACTATATACTGGTATCGGTGGTTCTTCCCCTCTGGCAAAAACAAGCAGGTCATGAATCCTAAGGGCTTTTCTGGCCATGAAGATTAGATAATCCGCATCCAGGCTTGCCACGTGTTTGTTGAATTCCAAAAGCTCTTGTCGGGTCTTTGCTGGAAAGTGATTTAGGACCTGATCGGTAAATCCGGGCATTGCATTTCAGTTTTGTGGTGAATCTTAAAGTTGTATATATGGGCTAGATTAACTTAAAAAAGTAGTTTCGAATAGGGTTTGGACCTAAGGGGGCGTGGTGAGAAACGAAGACCAGGTTGCATTTGCTGATTTTCTTGAGGGGACAGTAAGGGAGACTATTAGCCTTGCGGACACAAAATCCGGAGTGGTTCTGGCAGCAGCGGCTGCTGGATTGGGCTTCATCCTTTCAAACGGTTCCATTTCCAACGCGCTCTTCGATCAGAAAGAGACGTTTGTCGGGATGCTCTCGCTTGGCGCTTTAATCGTCTTCTCACTAGCTGCGGGGGCATCCTTTATGGCTATTTTTCCTAGAACTAAAGGGCCGAAATTGAGTTTGGTGGCATTTGGATCGGTTTCTCAGTTCACTCAGGACCGATATCTGGAAGAGCTCGTTTCAGTCACAGAAGACGAATATCGCGAACATCGGATCAGGCACCTTCACAACCACTGTGGGATTTGCGCAAAAAAATTTGTGTGGCTTCGGGCGAGCATGTTGGGGGCCGCGTCGGGGTACATTTTGCTTTCTGTGAGTGTTCTCTATGCTTAAATTCAATTCTGAACTTGGTACATCCTAAAAGTCGGTATGCGGATGACGTAATGATACAGATGTGCTTTTGTTCGAATAGCAACCAACCATCCAGCATGAAACAATTGTCTTAGTTACTTTAGAGGATGGAAATGATCCTCTTATCTCTTTTCTCGTGGCGTGCGGATTTCCGCTGACAGTGATCCAAGAATCTGTTCCTCACCTGGTGCCGCTATTACCACTGACAGGAACAGATACAGGTCAGTTTGGATTGTTGCTCTCTTTTGGTTTCATGTGGAAAGAATATTTGAGGCTTAGGTCCAGATAGTCGGATTCCGAAATTTTGTTAAGGTGAAGAAAATCGCAAGATTGGGGCGCCAAGACTTGAGGCATGATGACGTGGGAGAATAGACGCTGGTGTGTTTGCCGATTTGGGAATGGGGAGATAGATCACCTACTCTGATCGAATTTTGACATTGTCAATCAAATGGGCACAACTGTTGGTCCCAGTTTTCCAATTCCTCCCAACACCGGTTCAAAGTTTTGTCATCCAGGCGCGCCAATTATAAGCCATTGATTTTCCACAATAAATTTTCTGGCGCATTATTCTGAAGAAGCCTGCTGTCCTCTAAGTCATTGATTTTAAAGACGTACTTTTTGGTTCGAATCTTGTGTGGGATATGTGAGGGAAAAATCTAAAAGAGCACACATTTTGGCGGTGCTACAGGATATCCTTCGTATACAGATATTTTACCTACTTCCTTGAGTACCAAGTCCCCTTGCCGGTGCCGTGTTGTGTTAGGTGATTGCCTTCTACTAACCTGCGTAGATGCACTTTGATTGTATTGCGGTTTGCTCCCGTTGCATCCAAGATGATGGCATTCGTAATTTTGCCGTGTGCTTTGGCAAGCTCCAGGATTTGAACGGAAAGCGCGGGAAGTTTGTTCACAACAATGCGCTCACGCTCTAACTTTATCTCCAGCGCCTTTTTCTGCTTTTGCAGCGTGCGCAGAAAAAACAAAACCCAGGGCTGCCAATCAGGAGAAGTTGAGCGGATCGTGCCTTGGGTTTTTCGAAGGGCGATGTAGTAGTTTTCCTTATTTTGCTCAATGACGCTTTCCATCGAACTGTAGGGGACATAGGCGTACCCGCTTTTAAGCATAAGCAATGTGGTCAGAATACGTGAGAGCCGCCCATTGCCATCCTGAAACGGATGGATTTCGAGGAAAACGACAATGAAGATGGAGATTACCAGGAGCGGGTGAAGCTTTTGCTCGCTCAGAGTATCGACGACCCAAATGATAAGCTCATTCATCAATCGCGGTGTGTCAAACGGAGATGTGGTTTCAAAAACAATCCCGATCTCTTTTCCATCCGCGTCAAAGGCACTTACATGATTGGGCAGGGTTTTATATTCCCCTCGATGGTGTTCATCTTTGCTGCTGTATTTTAGAAGATCGCGATGGAGTTGTTTGAAGTGATTCACCGATATTGGAATCTCATGGGCATTTTCAAAGACCAGCCGCATTACATCGGCATAACCTGCAACTTCTTGTTCATCTCTGGAGTCGAAAGTCTGTACCGAGATATTGTTGAGTAGGTGCTCGACCTCAGTGTCCGATAATTTAGAGCCCTCAATTCGCGTCGAAGAGCCTATACTTTCAATGGTAGCAATATGGCGCAACGCAGATAAGCGTTCAGGTGCCATTGTTCCAAGCGCCTTCCAAGCACCTTTGAATTCATCTATTTCGGAGATCAGCGCCAATATCTCGGCCGTTATTTCTAGGGTGTCTACATTTATGCTCATACCCATAAATATACCTAAAAATACCCATAAAGTCACCCATTAATATCCATATAGCGCTGCCATACCTCCAATTCATCCCAAACCTGGTTCGAAGTTTCCCCCTCCGGGCGCGCCATCTTTAGCGGGGTCCATTCTTGTCACATGGTTTACATTTGATACGGGAGACATGGGTAACACCTTCGGACCGAATAGGTTAGCCAATGGTTCGAGCCTTCCGGTCTGATCATCAAAATATCCTAGATCGTATTGCATAAAACTGACGAGCCAGATTTGGTCTTCGACCTGTTTGA
>JANQMY010000342.1 GCA_028279895.1 Alphaproteobacteria bacterium | reverse complement strand
CCGTGACCTTGGACGGCTCCCCCATACCCATGAGCAAAATGCGGCCGGCGGAAAAAGAGGCCGGGGGGTTGGGCGGCCGCATGATCGCTAAGCTTTGGTCTGCCGGTGTCAAAACGGCAGCCGTTGCGGCCGATCTGCCGCCGAAAGTTGATATGGGGGCGGATGAATTCGCTGCCCGGATCGCCGAAGGGGCACGGCTTAGGAGCTATAGTTTCGATACCTATCGTACGAAAACGCCCAAAGGCAAAAAAGACGCACCCACGAAATTAACCGTGCTTACGGGTGCGCTGACTAAGGCGAGGGCGCGTTGGAAAAAGCTGGCAGCGGTTGCCGATGGCGTGTTTCTTACGCGTGATCTGGTTTCCGAGCCGCCTAATGTTCTGCACCCTGTTGAGTTTGCCGCCCGTGCCAAGAAACTGACGGCGCTGGGTGTCAAAGTCGAAGTGTTGAGCGAACGGCAGATGGAAAAGCTCGGCATGGGGGCATTGTTGGGTGTCGGGCGCGGCAGTCAGCACGACAGCCAGTTGGTGGTCATGCAATGGCTCGGCGCTGCTGATAAGAAAAAGCAACCTATCGCATTCATCGGGAAGGGCGTCACCTTCGATACCGGCGGCATTTCTTTGAAGCCGTCGGCCGGGATGGGCGAGATGAAGTACGACATGGGCGGCGCCGGCACGGTTACGGGGTTAATGCATGCTCTGGCAGCCCGCAAGGCCAAGGCGAATGTGATCGGCATTATCGGTTTGGTCGAAAACATGCCCGACGGCACGGCACAACGGCCCGGCGATGTGGTGACATCGATGTCCGGTCAAACCATCGAAGTGTTGAACACCGATGCGGAAGGGCGCCTCGTGCTTGCGGATGCATTATGGTACTGCCAAAAGCGCTTCAAGCCGAAATTCATGATCGATCTGGCGACGCTGACCGGCGCCATCATCATTTCGCTCGGTACCCACAAAGCCGGCCTCTTTTCCAGTAATGATCAGCTTGCGGAAAGAATTTTCGAGGCGGGCAATAATGTGGACGAAACCGTGTGGCGGCTGCCATTGGAAGACACTTACGACCGCACGATTAATTCGCAGATCGCCGATATGCAGAATATTAGCGATGGGCGTGGGGCGGGGTCCATTACGGCCGCGCAATTCTTGCAGCGCTTCACCAATAATGTGCCATGGGCCCATCTGGATATTGCGGGGACGGCTTGGACGAAGGCGGACAAACCGCTTTGTCCGAAAGGGGCGTCCGGCTTTGGGGTGCGCCTGCTCGACCGCCTCGTGGCCGATCACTACGAAGGCAGATGAGCGCATAGGGAGCGCGGGCGGAAACCATTATGACCGACGTTTGGTTCTACCATTTGGAGCGGGCGTCGTTGGAAGGCGTGCTGCCCGGCCTGTTGGAAAAAACGTTGGAGCGGGGCTGGCGCGCGCTGGTGGTGGCAGGGTCGGACGAACGCGGCGAGGCGCTCGATTCTTTGCTCTGGACCTATCGGGACGAGTCTTTCCTGCCCCATGGCCGTGCCGGGGAGCCGTCGGCGCCCGAGCAGCCGGTTTTGATCGGGACGGACTTTTCCCTCCAGAACAATGCTAATTTGGTGTTCTTCGTGGATGGCGCGCGTCCGACGGATTGGACGGCATCGGATCTGGCCGATCGGGATCGCTGTATTTTCATTTTCGACGGAAACCTCGATGCGGCCGTGTCGGCCGCACGCGAAGACTGGAAGGCGGCAAAAGCGGCGGGGCATACGGTGACCTATTGGCAACAGGCATCGAACGGAAAATGGGAGCAACGCGGAACGACCTAGCAGCCTGCTGAAAAAGTCATTTTCATCCTTCGAGAC
>JANQMY010000328.1 GCA_028279895.1 Alphaproteobacteria bacterium | reverse complement strand
GGCGGAACTGATCGACCGCTTCGGCGCGCTGCCGGAAGAAGTGGAACACTTGCTCAAAATCGTCACCATCAAGAAGCTGTGCCGCGACGCCAATGTGGAAAAGGTGGAGGCCGGGCCGAAAGGCGTGGTGGTCGGTTTCCGCAACAACGATTTTGCCAATCCGGCAGGCCTGCTCGAGTTCATCAGTACCCACCAGAAGACGGTCAAGTTGCGGCCGGACCAGACCGTGTTCTACAGCCGCGACTGGCCCACCCCCGACGACCGGCTGGCCGGCACCCAAAAGCTGCTGAAGGATCTGGTGGAATTGGCCGAACAGGCGCAGAAGGCGGCGTAACGTTTGCGCTTGGCAATGATGGGGCTTTCACACTAACATTCCGGGTGAGCCGAACGTTGGGGAGCGATCGGAGATAGAGATACTCCGATCCGACCATAAGGAATGCCCCATGCGTGTTGCCGCTTTCGGACTGATACTGGTCCTCACATCCTGCTCTGCTTTTACCGATGACGCCGCCGATGCCGAAAAGGCGGAGGTTCTGGCCATTGGCGAAGAAGCCTATGGTGTAAATTGCGCTTCCTGCCACGGCATGGACGGCCGGGGCATCGAACCCGCGCCGGGCTCCGAACAGATCGGCTCGCCGGATATCACGCGGCTGACCATCGAAAACAATGGCCAGTATCCGCGGGACTATGTCACTTACGTGATCGACGGGCGCATCGAGATCTTGTCTCACGACACCCGGGCGATGCCGCTATGGGGGTCGCAGGCGGGCGATCCGGAAGCGGAGGCGACACTGGCCGCCATCGTGGATTATGTGGAAACGCTTCAGCGTCCTGCGAAGTAAGCCGGTAATCCAGGCGAGAAATCAGCATCTTGCCGGGGTGGTTAACCCATGTTGTCGGATTGTTAACGCCGGGCTTGGTAGGGTTGGAGAGGCGCTGCGGGGGCGCGCTTTTGTCGTAAACTGGCCTGGACGTGTCATGATCGTCATCGACACCAGTGTGCTGTCCGAACTCATTCGTCCGAAACCGGCCTTTCAAGTCACCAATTGGCTGGCGGGGCTGGAACATGTGAAGCTTGCGACCACCGCGGTGACTCGGGCCGAGTTGGAGCACCATGTGTATCGCCTGCCGGAAGGGGAGCGGCGTAATGAGTTCCGTGGCCGCTTGGTGCAATTGCTGTCTTCTCAATTGTCGCTGCCGGTGCTGCCTTTCGACGATGCCGCCGCGCGGATCTATCCGGTATGTGCCCAAGGACGGCAAGAGGCCGGTCTGCCACGGAACATCGCTAAGCTCATGATTGCTGCCATCGCCCGCGCACAAGAAGCGCAAATTGCCGCCCGCAGCCTGCGGGATTACGAGGCCATGGGCGTTGACGTGATCAATCCGTGGCAGGATTAAAGCGGCATTTTGTCCGATTCGATTCGAGAATCGTTTGCTCTCTACTCACTGGCTAGCTCGTTTCGTGAAGAAGATGTCACTGGGATGGCGCCTGGTTCGTCAGTCCGCAATTGCACTTGAGTTGGTGACGTTTCGACCATCTCGGCCTGTTTGACCGAAGCCTGTACAAAAGTAAACGAGTCTCCGACCTTCCACTGGCCGCGCCCGCTTCCAATTTCCCAACGTCCATGCGCATTTCCTTGTGCCCCGCCTTGATTATGTCGAAACAGACGGGCAACGTTCGATTCTTTGGTACGGGAATTCACAATCAGGAAAAGCCTGTGATCCCACCCATTGTTGTCCAGAACAGCATCGACCTCCGACGCGTTGAAGTTGAAGAATTTGCCCTCCGGCTCGCTGCTGTGGTTGACGCTTAGAACTTTAATCCCTGGGCTGATTAGACGTCTGTGAAGATCGACTATTTCCTTTGTCGCTTTTGTTGCCTGCTCCTTCTTTTTCTTCGTTTCGATAACGACCGTCGTTACCCCTTTTTCTTGAAGCGCTTCACTGACCTTTGTTCCAATATTGTCGTGCTCCACACCCCAGAATATCAGAAATAGAAGTGATACAAGCCCGACTGCCGCCGGCAACATAACTTTTAGGTATTTGAGTTCGGTTGAAAGTTCAGCAACTTTGATTTGCAAGTCAGATAGGTTGTCGCTCATCCGTTGCACCTCCCCATCGAATGTTCAGGTTTGCAATCTTTGATACGCATTCAATCGACAACACTAATACGCGTATTATAACTCAACACACGCTTAAATCAAAGTGTCAGACTTTGTGGCGCTTGTCGGAAAACCGTTATTGGCTTGCGGCGATCACCCTTTTGTCAGGAACTGCTCCCGCGCGGCAATCCCTTCGTTAAACGTGCGGGTCAGCGCACTTTGGTCGGCATCGGCATAGGCCGCTGTTTTGTGAAGGGCATTGGCGGTGGCGTTCACGGCTTCTTTCACGAGACGCGTGGTGGCAGCAGGCATGGCGGCGGCTTGTTCCGCAAGGTCCAATGCCTTGTCGACGGTCTTGCCGTCATCCGCGATTTCATCGATCAGCCCCCAGTCGAGCGCTTGATCGGCGCCCATTTTTTCGCACAACAGGGTGATGCGTTTGGCCCGTGCAGGCCCCACCAAGGTGATTAAGCGGGGCAGGGCGCCCCACTGCAAATTCAGCCCGATCTTGACCTCGGGCACATAGAGATAGGCGGTGCGCCCAAGCACTCGCCAATCGCAGGCCAGGGCAATGGCGCAGCCTGCCCCCACGGACAATCGCTCCATGGCCGCGATCGTAATTTGAGGCATGTCTTCCCATGCCTGGCACAACCGCACACCGCGGTAAAACCGGTTGCGCAGGGCAACGTCGTCGTCAAGCTCCGCCCATGTGTCCGCATCTTTCAGGTCAATGCCGGCCGAAAACGCATTGGGTGCGCCGGTCAGCACGACGGCTTGCGTTTTGGTGTCTTCTTGAAACCGCCGTGCCACATCCGTCAGCTCAAGGATGGTTTCTTGATTGAAGGCATTCAAACTGCCGCGACGGTCGAAGCGCACAATGGCCGTCCGCTCACCGGCTTCAATGGTGACGTTTTTGTATGTGGGGAAGTCGGTCATGGCGGTCCTCCTGAAGGGTTTAGTTTTGCGGCGAGGATACTATCGGGCCGGGCGTCTTTTCTAGCGCGCGATCAGGTTAAGCGGAATCCGGTTAACCGTCCGATCGCGCGACCAACGGTGAATCCCCATAGCGTTTTGGGGCATGATCATGTTTCCGTAAAAAGTGATCATGCCCTAGGCGGCATATCGGCCGGTCAGAATGGCTCTCAGGCGGCCCGAATGCCGCTATTTGACTTTGCCTCGCCTGCCTGTTCCTATGATCGGAAAGATCTTGGTTTTGTGACATTTTGTTTGCATCGGGGGGTGTCGTGCGAGTTTTTCAAAGCGCGTTGGTCGCAATTGTCGTGGTGTGGGCGGGACTAAGTTTGGGGCAAGCGCAACCCCTGACAAGTGAGGAAGAACGTACCGGAACGCTGCCCACCATCAGCAATCCGCAAGGGCTTATCGAAAGCTACGATCTTACCTCCATCGGCCGCATGCTGTCGGAGCTCGGCTTTCAGTGGATCGTCGAGCAAATCGACCAGGACACTCAAGTCGTTGTGGCCAATGTCTATGGCCTGCAAATCATCTTTGTTCCGGACACCTGCGGCAGCGAAAACGCCATTCAATGCACCGACCTTCAGATGCTGTCGATTTTCAACGGACGGACGCTGTCGCCGGCCATCGTCACCCGGTTCAACAATGATTTCGTCTTCGGCTATGTGGGCCTAGACGGCACCGACAGTTTCTTTTTGAGGCGCTACGATTTTGAAGAAACCGGCTTTACCCGCGCCCATTTACGTCAAGCGATCTTAAGCTTTCGAATCTACGCGGAAGAGTTCTTCACCGCCTTTTCGATTGAAATGTCCGAAGCGCCGATACTAGACCCGAGTCAAGACCAGGAACCGGCTGTGGGTCTCCGGCCCGATCCTTCGACTGACTGGGCCGACGGCAGCGTACCGTCACCGGAAGAGCTGGGGACCGCCGGCGGCCGGAGGGACATCAATGCGCTGGTGGGCCTGTTGCGCAAAAGCGATGCCCGGGTCAACCAGGTCGAATAGGCTAACTCTGCAACACACAGCCCTTCTGTAAGAGAGTTTGGGGGAAGGCTTCCAAGCCGGCCCCCAGGCGCGCTATCGTGCGAAAAAACAAACACGGGAAAGGGCGCGCAGGATGAAAAACGTTTCCGGAAAAACAGCGGTGATCACGGGCGGTGCCAGCGGGATCGGTTTCGGTATGGCGCAAGTGTTTGCACAAGCCGGTATGAACTTGGTGTTGCTCGATATCGAGCCGGAACCTCTTGCCGAAGCCGCGGACACGCTACGGGCGAAGGGCGCCAAGGCAGAACCCTTTACGGTCGACGTGACAGATTCCGAACTGATGGCCCAGGCGGCAGAAGCGTCCATCAAGGCCTTCGGTGCGGTCCATTTACTGTGCAACAATGCCGGCGTTAACGTGATGGGCCCGTTCAATCAGCTTACGGAGAAAGACTGGGATTGGGTGATGGGCGTCAATCTCAACGGTGTCGTGAATGGCTGCCGCGCCTTTCTGCCGGAACTGACCAGGCATGGCGCCGACGCCCACATCGTCAATACCGCGTCGGTCGGCGGTCTTATCGGCATGCCTAACTTGACCATTTACAACGCCAGTAAATTCGCCGTGGTCGGTTTCACCGAAGCGCTCCGCGCCGAACTGCTGGAGGTGGGTGTCGGCGTGTCGGTGTTGTGTCCGGGCGTCGTCCGGTCGAACCTGGCCCTAAGCGCGCGCAATCGGCCGGATCGTTTGAAAGATGCCGGTACGGACAACAGTGCCGATGCCAGCGCGGAGAGCATCGAAATGGGCACCGATCCGATCGACCTTGGCCGCCATGTGCTTCAATCCATCCAGGATGGTGAATTCTTTATCTGCACCCACCCGGAATTCCGGGAGGTGCTGCGGGCGCGGGGCGCCGCCATCGACGCCGCATTTCGCGGCACGCCGGACGCCGCCGGCCTGGAAGCGGTCAACGGCATGACACGGGCGTTTTAACCGCCAGAGCGGCGGACGATGAAATAGAATCAATTCTGTTTGCGGTCCGTCGGTCCGATCCGCCAGGAGAACGGCGAAGGGCGATGTGGGGCACCGGTCGAGCCGTTCGACGCAGCGGGCGACCGCCGGACGCAAACCCAAAGGGCCGGGCCGTTTTGCGCCATGACCGCCCCCGTCCGGCTTGACCATACGCGCGGTATGGCCTGCGCCGAACAGCTTGGTCCTGACGCAAAACGACCTCGGCAGAATGGTTCCATTTCAT
>JANQMY010000308.1 GCA_028279895.1 Alphaproteobacteria bacterium | reverse complement strand
AGGCAGACTACCGCGAAAATATCATCGAACTGTTGACTTGGGTCGGATTAGGCGACCGAATTCACGCCCGTCCGCCTACTTTATCGGGGGGAGAGAAACAGCGGGTGGCGTTTGCCAGGGCTGTTGTGGCCAAACCGGACCTTTTGCTTGCCGACGAACCCACCGGCAATGTGGACCCCGAAATGGGCGACCGATTGCTGCGACTTTTTATGGAACTTAACAAGCTCGGCACCTCGGTTATCATCGCCACCCACGATTTCGCGATATTGGACCGCTATCCCGCGCCGGAAATGCGGCTGCGGGATGGCCTTCTGACCTACATGACCACGGCGCAAGCGCAAAAAATGCGGGAACGCCATCCTCTAAACCGGAAACGCAGCAGGGCGTGACGAGACACAATTTGGACAAACCAGGCAAAATTCTGCCACGCGGCGGGACCATCGGCCGTCCCCTCCAAACCGTCATGGCCATCATGTGCTACCTGGCGTCCCTGTCGCTGGGGAGCGCACTGGCCGTTAATCGCCTGTCGGACACCTGGACCACAGATCTTGCAGGCCAAGTGACCGTCACGATCAAGGGGGAAAGCGGCATCACCCTCAAACAGCAGGAGGACGGTGCCCTGGCCGTGCTCGAAAGCACCCCCGGCGTCTTGCGGGCCCGCGCGGCCAATGACAGCGAAATCAAAGACATGCTAACGCCCTATCTTGGCAGCGGCGTCTCCATCGACCGGCTCCCCGTGCCGCAATTAATCTTTGTACAGATTAATCCAGAGAGCCCACCGGATTTTTCGACACTTCAATCCCGCTTGGCGGAAGCAGCGCCGGGCGCACAGTTGGACGACCATTCCCGCTGGAACGCGCAATTGGAAAGCTTTGCCGTGGGCCTTTCCAGTGTGGGCTTTGCCGTTCTCGCTCTTACCGCGATTGCCACGATCGCCACCGTGATCTATGCAACCCGTGCCGGCTTGCTGGCGAACAGGGAAACGATCGAGGTGTTGCATATGGTGGGCGCCCAAGATCACTTCATTGCCGGAGAATTTCAAAACCACTTTTGGTCTTTGGGGTTGATTGCGGGGTTCATCGGCCTTATTGCGGCGGCGTTGACCTTTCTCGGGTTTGCATCGCTTACGGATCAATCGACCAGCTTGCTGACGCCAAACCTGACCCCAAATACGACCGAGGTCATTTCGCTGCTGGCCATTCCCATTGTGGCTTCGCTGGTGTCCATGGTAACCGCACGCCTCACGGCTTTAAGCGTCATCGGAAAAATGCCCTAGGCCGGCCGATGCGTCCCCAGCTTGTCATGCTCGACCGCGATGGCGTGCTCAACGAAGAGCGCGAGGATTTTGTCAAAAACCCCGGAGAGTGCGTGCCGCTGCCCGGCAGCGCCGAGGCCGTGGGACGGTTGACGGCAGCCGGCATCAAAATCGCCATCGTGACCAATCAATCGGGACTGGCCCGCGGTTTGTTTGACGAGGCCATGCTGGATCGCATCCATGAAAAGCTGCGCAATGAAGTGGCCCGCCATGGCGGACATTTTGATGCCATCTTTTTTTGTCCTGATCCGCCCTGGGCAGCCGGCCCCAACCGCAAGCCCGAACCGGGTATGCTGCGCCAAGCCATGAGGCGCTTCCGTATGACGCCCGGCGCGTGTTTGATGATCGGCGACAGCTTGCGCGATCTTCAAGCGGCGGCCAAAGCGGGCTGCAACCGGGCGCTCGTCCGCACGGGGAACGGCGCCAAAACGCAAGCTCAAGGTCTCCCGGCGGACGTATTGCCGGTTTCCGTGTATAATGATTTGGGCGCCGCGGTAGACGCACTGTTAGGGGATACGGCGCACACCCCGGTTTGATAAAAACCTTGGCTTAAGAAGCCTTTGCTAGGCTCCCGCCGAGTTAGGAGGAACCGTCGCCCGATGTCGCTGAGTCTGAATCGATTCGTCAGACGCGCATTTTTACCCTTTTTGCTGGCGATCAGCATTGCTTGGGTGTGGGGATTGGTGAGCTTCGTGCAAAGCCTGCCGAAACCGTTGCCCCTGAGCCCCGGGGCTGCAGACGGCATCGTGACCTTGACCGGCGGACCCGACCGCATTCGCACCGGAATGGCGCTGCTCAATCAGGGCGCCGCACCCCGATTACTAATCTCGGGCGTTTTTCAAAACACCAGCCGCGAGGACTTGAAGCCGTATATCGGCCGCTCGATGGCCAAGTTCGATTGTTGTGTCGATGTCGGCCGCGTTGCGCGCAACACCATCGGCAATGCCCAGGAAACCGCCGAATGGGCACGAAAGAACGGATACAAAAGATTGATCATCGTGACGGCCGCATTTCACATGCCACGCAGCATGCTGGAATTGCGGGACGCCATGCCGGGGGTTGAACTTATTCCGTATCCGGTGGTATCCACCAGTGAGCATCTTGACGGTTGGTGGAAGCGTCCCGCCACCATCCGTAAACTGAGTTTTGAGTATACGAAGTACCTATTGACACGCGTGCGTTTGACCGTGTCTTCCTAATCAAAACAACACGCTTTCCCCGAAATGCTTCTTTTGCGGTCCCTTCTTTTTCAAGCCTATTGGTGGGGCATGTCCGCGGTCATGACCATCAGCCACATCCCGCTGTTTCTGGCGCCGCGCAAATGGACCATCCACCAAATCAAGATGTGGGGCAATCTGTCATTGTGGGGCTTGCGCAACATTGTCGGCCTGGATCTGGAAGTGCGCGGGCGCGAGCATATCCCCACGGGGGGCGCGCTGATCGCGTCCAAACATCAAACCATGTGGGAGACGATTGCGTTGTTTCAGCTCAACCCGGACCCCGCGATCATCTTCAAACGCGAACTCACCTATGTGCCCTTTTATGGCTGGTATGCCATGAAGGCCGGCATGATCTTGATCGACCGGTCGACCCAGGCCACGGCGATGCGGCGCATGATCCGGCGCGGTCAGGAATGCATCGCGCAAGATCGCCAGATCGTTGTTTTTCCGGAAGGCACGCGGCGCCCCGTCGGCGCAGACCCCGAATACAGAAGCGGCATTTACGGGCTCTATGGTCAACTCGACGTGCCGTGCATCCCCGTGGCCCACAATTCGGGCCTTTATTGGCCCCGCCGCGGCTATACCTGGAAACCGGGTAAGGTGATTATCGAGTTCCTGCCGCCCATCGCGCCGGGCCTCAAACGCACGGAATTCTTGGCCACGATGCAAGAAACCATTGAAACCGCCACCAACCGGCTGGTGGCGGAGGCGCAGCAAAAAGAACGTTAACGAACGTTTAACGTCCTGGAACAAATCAAGAACATATCCTTGGATTAGGCGCAACAATGCGGTAAACTCGACGCGATACGCTCGACCGCGCGCACAAGGAGCGAGAACCCGCAGCCATGACGGATCTGACCGGCCTGTCCCACCACATTTGGGACATGAAATACCGCCTCAAGGATGAGAGCGGCGTTCCGGTGGAGCACGCCATCGACGACACCTGGCGCCGGGTGGCCAGGGCGCTGGCGGCGGCCGAAAAACCCTCGGCACGGCTGTTTTGGGAAGACGGCTTTTTCCAAGCGCTGCAGGATTTCCGGTTTTTGCCCGCGGGCCGCATTTTGGCAGGGGCCGGCACCGACCGGGACGTGACCCTGTTCAACTGCTTCGTCATGGGCGAGATCCCGGACGATATGGGCGGAATTTTCGAAAGCCTGAAAGAAGCGGCGCTGACCCTGCAGCAGGGCGGCGGCATCGGCTACGACTTTTCGACCTTGCGGCCAAAAGGGGCTTTGGTGCGTGGGGTCGGGGCGGATGCCTCCGGCCCGATTTCGTTCATGGATGTGTGGGACGCCATGTGCCGCA
>JANQMY010000306.1 GCA_028279895.1 Alphaproteobacteria bacterium | reverse complement strand
CTCATTATCGGAACGGGCAAATATAAGGATTTTTCTGTCAATGCGGCCGCCATGTCGGCGGCAGGTGCTGAAATCGTCACCGTGGCCATCCGCCGGGTGAATGTTACCAATCCTGATGAACCGAATTTGGTTGATTTCATCGATCCGAACCAAGTGACCTATCTGCCTAACACGGCCGGGTGTTACACGGCGGAAGACGCCATTCGGACCTTGCGTCTGGCACGAGAGGCCGGCGGTTGGTCGTTGGTCAAACTTGAAGTGCTGGGCGATCAAAAGACCCTCTATCCGGATATGACCGAAACCTTGCGGGCGGCCGACATCCTGATCAAGGACGGGTTCGAAGTGATGGTCTATTGCAGCGACGATCCCATTATGGCCAAGCGGCTTGAGGAGCTCGGGTGTTGTGCGATCATGCCGTTGGCAGCGCCTATCGGGTCGGGGCTGGGCATTCAAAATGCCGTCAATATCCGCCTTATCGTCGAGCAGGCGTCCGTCCCGGTGCTGGTAGATGCCGGTGTGGGCACAGCATCGGACGCTGCAGAGGCGATGGAACTCGGGTGTGATGGCGTGCTGATGAACACCGCTATTGCCGAAGCGCAGGACCCCATCCTGATGGCGCGTGCCATGAAACACGCCATCATCGCCGGCCGCATGGCCTATCGGGCCGGGCGCATGAAGCGAAAACTCTACGCCGATCCGTCGTCACCCTTAGGCGGATTGATCTGAGGGTCTAGCAGACCTTGCAATCCGTCCGGACTTCTTCGATCACCGACTTAAACTGCTCCAAAGGTGCGGCGCCGGGGATGAGCTGATCACCCACGATAAAAGCCGGCGTTCCGGTCAAGCCGAGGCTTTGTGCAAGCTGACGATTGCGGCTCAGCATCTCGTCCAGTTCCGGCGAATCCATGTCTTTCTTGAGTTGCCCAGTGTCGAGGCCTACTTGCCCCGCGGTCTCCATTATGGAGTCTTCGGTCAGGCGCCCTTCGTAATTCATGAGTGCTTCGTGGAACGCCATGAATTTGTCTTGTTCGATCGCCGCCATCGACGCTCGGGCCGCAACCACGGAATCAGGTCCTTGAATCGGCCACTCTTTGAAGACCACGCGTACATCGGGGTCTTGCTCCATCAGCCGTAGCAGTGTTGGCAGCGCGCGCCGGCAATACCCGCAATTGTAATCGAAGAATTCGACGATGGTGACATCGGCGTCCGGATTGCCCGCAACGTATGAGAAGCCATCGTTCCACAGATCGTCTTTGGACTTCACCAGATTGTCTTCGAACTGCTGTTCCTGTTTTGCGATTTCGCGCCTTTCCAGCTCGTCAAAGGCTTCGACGATGACTTCCGGATTCGACACGATGTATTCGTGAACGATTTTCTCGATATCGGATTTGGAGAGCGTCGCCACCGCATCGGCATTCGCCGCACCGCTGTCAGCGTCCGCAAGCGTGTCGCTGGGATCTCCGCAGGCGGCAAGGGCAAACACAAAAGCGATGCTGAGCTGGCCCAGCCTATTC
>JANQMY010000295.1 GCA_028279895.1 Alphaproteobacteria bacterium | reverse complement strand
AACCCGAACGCGGAGCTCGCCAAGAAAACCTTCGAGGACTATATGCGCGAGGGCATCTTCGAAGGGCTGAAAGCGGTGGAAGCCGCGACCGGCGCCGCGCAAGTCAACACGGTGGGATATTGCATCGGCGGCACGTTGCTGGCGGCGGCCCTGGCCTATATGGCCGCCAATGACGATGACCGCATCCGGTCGGCCACCTTCTTCGCTGCCCAAGCCGACTTCACCGAAGCGGGCGACCTGAAGGTCTTTATTGACGACGGCCAGCTTGAAAACATCGAAAAAGAGATGGAAGAAACGGGCGGTGTGCTGGAAGGCAGCCGCATGGCGACCACGTTCAACATGTTGCGCTCCAACGATCTGATCTGGTCCAACGTGGTCAACAATTACCTGCTGGGGCGTACGCCCCCCGCCTTCGACCTGCTGTTCTGGAACGCCGACGCCACGCGCATGCCGTCCGCCATGCATCTTTTCTATCTGCGTGAATGCTATCAGCAGAACAATCTGGCCGAGGGCCGCATGGTGTTGGGCAACCAATTGTTGGATCTCAAAAAGGTCAAGATCCCGGTCTACCTGCAATCGAGCCGGGAAGACCACATTGCGCCGGCACGCTCCGTATACAAAGGAACCTATTTGTTCGGGGGACCCACCAAATTCATGGTGGCGGGGTCCGGGCACATTGCCGGGGTCATCAATCCGCCCGCGCTAAAAAAATATCAGTATTGGACGAATACCAAAAAGACCAACACCATCGACGAATGGTGGGACGGCGCAACCGAACATCCGGGGTCCTGGTGGCCGGATTGGGACAAATGGCTATCCGCCAAGTCGGGCAGCAAAGTAGCGGCCCGCACACCGGGCGACGGTGACCTTGAGGTGATCGAGGACGCGCCGGGCTCCTATGTCCGCATCATGGAGGTTTAGGTATTTAGGCATAGTCGCGGCGATTGCTCTGGCCAGCCCTTTGAAGCAATCGCTAGCCTTTGACTGTTCCGAGATAGAAACTGAGTTCCGTTTGGTGACTCAGTCCTGGATCATCCGGCTTGACCCGGGGGGCCAGGATTGAGTTAAAAATCCGCTGCCCGCCTTACGGCAAGCCCATTGTTCGACCGCGCCCGAAGCCTTGCGGGCACAGCGGGTCTTTCCCCATCGGTAGGCCGGCGGTAGAGTTCGCGGCCGGGACCGGCCATTCCGCCATGACCGAGAAACGAAGCGACAAAAGGGGAACCATTGTGGAGCTGAACACCGACTTTGTGATCAAGACCGACGAGCAATTGCGCGCGCATTACGATCAGCCCCACCCCATGGTGGCCGATAAGGGCGTGCCGCATCTCACACCATCCATTCGGCGCTACATAGAGCTGTCGCCCTTCGCCTGCCTTAGCACCCAAGACGGTAAGGGACGCACGGATATCTCGCCCCGGGGCGATGCGCCGGGGTTTGTGAAAGTCGCGGACGAGCACACCCTGCTGCTGCCCGACAGGCCGGGCAACAACCGCCTCGACAGCATCCGCAATATTATGGCGTGTCCGGACGTTTCCTTGCTGTTCATGATTCCAGGCGTGCTGGATACGGTGCGCGTGAACGGCCGTGCCGCCATTAGTGTGGACCCCGCATTGCTGGCGGAATTTCCGGTCGGCGGCAAACTGCCGAGATCCGTCATTTGCATAGAGATAAAGGAAGCGCTTGCCCACTGCGCTAAAGCCTATCGGCGTTCCAAACTGTGGGAGCACGATTACCGGCCGGAAAAAGGCTCCGTCCCCACCTTACGCGAAATGATGACCGACCTGATGGAAATCGACAAACCGATGGAAGAGTTGATCGACGCCGCCATCGAAGACGACTACAGGAACAATATGTACTAGCTCTCCTCAAGGAAGGTGACCACTTCGATCACATTGCCGTCGCCGTCTTTAACGAAAGCCGCATAGTAATTGTCGCCATAATGCGGGCGCATACCAGGGGCACCCGCATCCTCAGCACCGGCGTTGAGCGCCACCCGGTAGAAGCCGTCCACCTGCGCTTTCGTGCGTGTACGGAGGCACACATGAACGCCCGTATCGTCTCCTGTCGGCAGGCCGGGCCGCGCATTGAGCCAAAAATCGGAATATTTCTTACCAAAGCCTGCTGTTTCCGCGCGATCATCGATCAAGCGATAGCCAATCTCCGCCAAGACGCTTTGGTAAAAGGCCTTGGCTGCCGCCAAGTTGCGCACGCCAATAGAAACATGATCGATCATGCCGCTGTCCGCTCCGCGTTGAAGATGTTCGACTCAGCGACTTTACCTCAATCGGGAGCGATGGGTCAGTTACCGGACCATTTATTGACCGAAGTCGTCAGCTTCTGCTGTTCGGCTTTGCGATCCGCCTCGGACAAAGGCACCAGGCCCAGATATTCCAGCACCCCATCCCGCGCCAGAGAAGAATCCAACAAATAGATCTCCAGAAATGTGGAGAGTTCCGGAATCAAACCGAAATGCTGTTCCTTGACATAGAGGAACAGATCCCGCGACAGCGGGTATTGGCCGGTCTCGATCGTTTCGAACGACACCTCGACTCCGTCCACCTGATGCAATCGCACATCGCCATCATGGTCATAGGCATAAGAGAAGCCGACAATGCCAAATGCCCCTTCCTCTTCGCGCACCTTGTTGATGATTTCGATGTCATCTTCGCCCATTTCGATGTAGTGGCCGTCGCGGCGGATGGTGGTGCCGGCACGCTTTCGGTCGGCGGGCGGCAACTCGCGGAATTCCGGCACTTGCAAGGCGCCTTGGAGCATGCCCAACTCCTCGAAGATCTCGCGGGTACCGGACGTATTGGGCGGCCCGAAAAAGGTAATCGGATAGGCAGGCAGGTCCAGGTCAATGTCGCGCCAGCTCCCGAACGGGTTGGGTCGCAACGTGCCGTTCACGGGCACATCGGCCGCCAGCCCGCGATAAAGCGCTTCCCGGGTGAAATTGGCGCCAGACAGCTTCGAGGAGCTGATTAACGCGATACCGTCTCGCCCGATCAAAATCTCCAGAATGTCGGCTACGCCGTTTTCCCGGCATGTGTCCCGCTCGGCATCCCGAATGGGACGCGACGCGCCGGTAATGCTGGGCGAATCGGGCGCTGCACCGCTGCAAAACTCGGCCATACCCCCGGTCGTGCCGGTTGCCTTGCCGATCACGCGGGTGTCGCTGCGCGCCGAAAAGTCTTCGATGATACGGGCGGTGAAAGGAAAAACGGTGGACGACCCCACCACAAAGATCTCGTCATCCGCCTGGGCAACGGCGATCGACCCAAGCACCATCGCGCCGCTCAGCGCCGCGCGCGTGACGTGAATGCAACCCATGAAGCTTCTCCCCACCGTCGGGCACCAGCTCGCGGGCATCCCGCGGTCCGGCGGAGCGCGATTCCCGGCTCGGTTACCCTTTAAACAGCCTGTCGTTGGGGGAACGTGACATAGGACTGTAACACTTCCGTGTCGGCGCCCGGCTTTTAGGGAAACAGCGGTTTTTGTTCAAGACCCGTCTGTTCCGGCAAACCGAACACCAGATTGAAGTTCTGGATCGCCTGGCCCGACGCGCCCTTGACCAAATTGTCGGTCACCGACACCAGAATCACATGGCCGGTTGGGCGATCTTGCGCCACGCCGATCATGGCGAAGTTGGAACCACGCACATGGCGGGTTGCCGGAACGTCGCCGAAGGGCAGGACGCTTATGAAAGGTTCATTAAAAAAACGGCCACTGAGAAGCCCGTGGAGCCGCTGCGGCGTCCAGCCATCGGCGAGCGTTGCATAGATCGTCGCCAAAATGCCCCGGTTCATCGGGATGAGATGGGGCGTGAAGCTGATCGTCACGTCGCGCCCCGCCGCTTTGGACAATTCCTGCTCGATCTCGGGCATGTGACGGTGCCGCCCGACGCCATAGGCATGCACGCCTTCGGACACTTCGCTGAACAGATTGGCCTGCTTTTCGGCGCGCCCTGCCCCGCTAACCCCGGATTTGGCATCGATGATGATGCGGTTGCTGTCAATGGCGCCTTCCTGCAGCAGCGGCACCAACGGCAACAGCGAGGTGGTGGGATAGCAGCCCGGACAGGCGATGATGCGCGATGACTTTATTTGTTCGCGATAGAATTCCGTTAGTCCGTACACCGCCTCTTTTTGCAAATCGACCGCTTTATGCGCACCGCCATACCATTCGGCATAAGTGTCCAGATTGTCCAAGCGAAAATCCGCGGAGATGTCGAACACCTTTACATGAGGCGGGATCTTCAACACCACCTCTTGCGTGGTGGCATGGGGCAGACCGCAAAACACAGCGTCGATCCCGCTGTAATCCACCTCGTCAATTTTGACGAGCATGGGCACGTCCACCATCCTCAAATGAGGCAGTACCGTTTCTAAGGTTTGCCCCGCCGACCGGTCGCCCGCCAGCGCCGCGATCTCCACATTGGGGTGACAGCTCAGCAGGCGGACCAATTCCGCCCCGGTATAGCCGCTGGCCCCTAAAATTCCGACTTTGATCTTGTCCATTTCGATCACCCGATGCCCATGGTGACGCCCCGCGCGGGCGCCCCAAGGGGGCACGCGCTGCCGCCACACACTAATTTATGCGAATTTGTCTCTGGAATAAAAGCAAGAGACCGGGAGTTCTACGCCCGGCCGCCGCTGCAAGCGCCTTAACGCTTGGAGAACTGGAAGCTTCGTCGGGCTTTCCGCTTGCCGTATTTCTTACGTTCCACCACGCGGCTGTCGCGGGTAAGGAAGCCGGCACTCTTAAGCACCGGACGCAAGGACGGTTCGTAATAGGTCAGCGCCTTGGACAGACCGTGACGCACCGCGCCCGCCTGACCGGACAGACCGCCGCCCTTCACCGTGCAAGTAATGTCGAACTCGCCCTGCCGCTGGGCCGTAGCCAGGGGCTGGTTAAGGATCATGCGCAGCACAGGCCGCGCGAAATAGGTTTCCACATCGCGGCCATTGACCGTGATCTTGCCCGTGCCCCGCTTGATCCAAACTCGGGCGACGGCATCTTTCCGTTTGCCCGTCGCATAGGAACGGCCAAACTCATCGATCTTCGGTTCAGCAGGGGCTGCTTCGGGTTCCGCGGGCGTTGCCGGTGTCTGGCCGGTGAGCTGGCCAAGATCCTCAAGGGTTTGCGTTTCTTCGGCCATCTCTTAGATCCCCTTGAAATTCTTGCTGTTCATGGACTTCACGTCGAGAGGCGCAGGCGCCTGCGCCTCATGCGGATGTTCCGCGCCCGTGTAAATCCGCAAATGGGTGAGCTGCCGGCGCGACAAAGGCCCGCCTGGCATCATGCGCTGAACGGCTTTCATCAGCACCCGCTCGGGAAACTTACCGTCCAAGATTTTGTCCGCCGTGCGTTCTTTAATGCCGCCCGGATAGCCGGTGTGCCAGTAATATTTCTTGTCGGTGCGCTTCTTGCCGGTCAGCACCACCTTGTCCGCATTGATCACCACAACATTGTCGCCGCAATCCATGTGGGGCGTGAAGCTGGGCTTGTGTTTGCCGCGCAACCGCGCCGCGATCAGCGAGGCCAGACGCCCCACCACCAAGCCGTCCGCATCGATCAAGATCCACTTCTTGTCGATATCTGCCGGTTTTGCCGAAAAGGTTTTCATCGTAAGCACTATCCTGCCTTCAAGTGCGGGTCCGCGCACCTTTCATTGGCGGGCGGTTTTAGAGCAGCACCCTGCCCCTGTCAACCAGCACCTGTTTGAATTAACCCAATAAAAACAATCGGCTAGAAATGAGGTATCATTTTACCCCAAAATGAGTGCGAAAACCGCGTGCGTGTGTACACCCACGCATTAACATGATCGGCAAAACGAGGAGATGCCCATGAAACCCGCCGACCAGCCTGCCGACACCGCCGCCCAAGACCCCCTCCTGCTCACGGAGGTCAAGGACGGCGTCGCAACCTTGACCTTGAACCGCCCCAAGCAGCGCAACAGCCTGTCGACAGGTCTGATGTCGGCGCTTCAGTTCTCCCTGGACGAGGCGGCGGAAAACCCGGCGGTACGCGTGATCGTACTGGCGGCGGCCGGACCGGTCTTTTCCTCGGGCCACGATTTGAAAGAATTGACCGGCCAGCGCGCCAATGAGGACCGCGGCCGCGCTTTCTATGCGGAGATCATGGCGCAGTGCGCCAAGATGATGCAGACGATCGTCAATCATCCGAAACCCATCATTGCACGCGTTCATGGGGTGGCGACGGCGGCCGGATGCCAGCTGGTGGCCAGTTGCGATCTGGCCATTGCCGTGGACACGGCCCATTTCGCGACGCCGGGCGTTAACATCGGACTGTTCTGCTCGACCCCCATGGTCGCACTGTCGCGCAACGTGTCGCGCAAGCATGCGATGGAGATGCTGCTCACCGGCGAAATGATGGATGCCGAAACCGCGGCGCGTTTCGGGCTGATCAACCGCGCGGTAGCCGAGGACCAGTTAGACAAAGAAGTTTATGATCTTGCCGCGAAGATCGCGTCGAAATCATCCAAGACGCTCGCGATCGGCAAGCAAGCCTTTTACGACCAGATCGAAATGCCGATGGCCGACGCCTATGCCTATGCCGGCGAAGTGATGATCCACAACATGCTGACCCAAGACGCGGAGGAAGGCATCGGCGCCTTTATCGAAAAACGCACGCCCAAATGGGTGGATAAATAGTTGTTTCGTGCGCATGAGCAGCGCACTTCCCATCTCAGTTTGAGATTGGATGTCGCCCCAGCGCCCGTGTCTGGCCTTTGGCCAGCACGAGCATAAACTCAGGTTGGCGCCCATAACCACCGAGTTTCGCAATTTTGGAACAGTGGCTGTGAAGCTCCACGGGGCAAGCCCCGTGGTATCACCGCTTCGCGCGTGACCTTCGGTCACGATAGGTCAAGCTGCGCTTGCCCGCTATCCTCTTTTCC
>JANQMY010000560.1 GCA_028279895.1 Alphaproteobacteria bacterium | reverse complement strand
GATGAGGAAAACAAACAAAAACCTCATGGTGAGGAGGCGCGATAGCGCCGTCTCGAACCATGGATTCCCAAGACCATGACTTTTTCAGCAGCCTGTTAGGCTGCCGCGCGAAGCTTGACGGTTTCGGCAATCAGCTCGGCCAAACGGTTCGCACCCTGACCGTCTATCAAACGCGGCCCTCTCTTACGCATCAAGGACAGCTCATCGTCATTTTGCAAAAGCTGGTCGATCACTGTTAAGGCCTGTGGCCAGTCGATTTCGTCCGCCAGGCCCAGATCGACGCCGACACCCCGCTCCGCAAGCGAACGCGCCGAATAGGCATGATCCTGGTCAAGACAAATATAGAGCGCCGGCACCCCGGCGGCGGCAAGCTCCTGTGCGGTAACGCCGTACATGGTCAATGCGGCATCCACATCGGCGAAGATGTCCGCCAAAGACGTGGGCTGCACGGCGATTTGCGCGGTCGGCCACAGTGCCTTGAGGCGCTTCTCCAACAGTTTTCCCTGCGCAAATCCAGGCCCGATCACAAAGTGCGGCTCGATCCGGCCCCTCAGACGGGTGAGAAGACAGGCAATTTCCCATGTCAGGTTCAGCGGGTCGGACCCGCCGAGCGAAATCAAGAGCTTCTTTGCAGCCCCTTCCGTATGGAGCGACCTCGCCGGAGCGCGCCGCGCGTCGGGGAAAATCGTCCATTCCCAACCCACCAGTTTCGTGCCGCGATAGCCGATCCAATCCAAGTCCTGAACCTGCTCAACCGGCGGGTAAGCGACAATATCGCTCGCCCATCGGCGGGCGCTGCCATCGTCAATCGCAACCACCAAGTGCCCGTCTTGCTTCAGCTCTTCGATTGCATACCGGCTGAGCCCCGTCCGGATGTCGTAGACAACCGCCTTGGGCTTGTGGTCGGTGATCAGTTGCTGCAACCACAGTTGCTCAGACATCCCGCCAGGCCAGGTGTGCACAGCGAAACCTTCCGCACGCACGCGTTCGTTCGCAACCGGATCGGGCGTCATGGCCAGAACGACGCCGTAGCCATTCCGATCCCGAAGCGCGCGGGCAAGCGCCAAGCAGCGCGTCACATGGCCGAAACCGATATCGTGTCCGCCGTCGCACCGTATCAACACCGTGCCGCCACGATGATCGAGCGGCTTTTGCCGCACCATGTTGCTGATGTCCATGAGCGACGGATCGCTTTGGCACAATCGGATAGCGTCTCGGATATTCAGATCGCCGGCCTGCACCCCGGATCGGCGGTAAAGCTCTTCGATAAAGGCCATATCGCGCTCGGAGTCGACGCTGAACCGCATGCCGCCAATTTGCAGGGCCGGCTCTATGTCGACCTGGGCGATGGGCACGAAGTCTTCGTGTTTCTTGAAATAACCGGTCACGTGTTCCTGCGCCACCGGGTCCGCCCCGGCCTCTGTCACAAGCTTGTTGAACGCGTCGCGGCTAACCGGGTCCACGCCGTCATGGGCGCAGGGCACACCGGGCGCCGCAAAGACCGTCCCCGCACCGGTGGCGTCTATGGTTTCAACCAGAAGATCGATCAGTTGGGGGTCGATAAGTGGCGCGTCCGCGTTGACCCG
>JANQMY010000266.1 GCA_028279895.1 Alphaproteobacteria bacterium | reverse complement strand
CGAATGCAGGCATCTCGCACCTCTAAGGGGAGATCCCGGTTCGCGCATACGCGACCGGGATGAGCGCAAAAGAAATGAGTTCCATATGCGATTGCCCTGGAGGTAACCGGGGGGGGCTGAATGGGCACACCGTCAATTGCCTGCGGCATGGCGCACGGCGGCTGCTACCCATTGGGTGAGGCCTTCCCCGTGCTTGTCAATGTTCTTGGCAAAACGCGGGTCCGCTTCCCACATATCGGCCAGGCCGGCATGCATGTCCGGTGTGAGCGCATAGAACCATCGCTCGATGTGCTGGCGGTGCCGTTCGGCGATGGCGCGGCCGTCCGCACCGTCGGGCCCGTGGCCGGCTTGCATGGCGGCGGCACCATCGGACCAAATCGCGGACAATTCGGCTTTGATGGCCGCCCACTCCTTTTCGCCATAGCGTTGGGTGCGCTGGCGGCTTTCTTTATAGGCCGGCGTGTCGCCCCACCGTTCTTTGGCTTCGGCTTCGTGATCGGCCGGGTCGAACCCGTCAAAGATTTTGCTCATATCGGTGCTCATCGCTTTCTCCTTTGAGGTCAAGGTTTCAAGCGCAGTATCGATCGACGCGATCGCCCGGTGCGTTTCAGTCAGACGGGCCACCAATTTGGCGCGTTGGTCGCGAAGGCTGGCGGCCATATCGAAGCCCGGGTCGTCCAGCGACCGCTTAATGTCTTCCAACGCTATGCCGAAGGACCGGGAGATCAAGATCTGCTGCAACCGCAACAGATCGCCGTCCGTGTAGGTGCGGTAGCCATTGGCGGACCGGTCCGGCACCAGCAGGCCGATGTCGTCGTAGTGGTGCAGGGCGCGCACGGAAATCTTGGCAATCCGCGCCACGTCTTTCACCGTGTATGTGCTGCGCTTCTTCATGACCGGTCTTCTGCGCCCTCACGCCGCGTGAGGGTCAAGGGGCAATGCCTGCTTTGTTGCATGAAAATACATGCGGGCTTCGACCATGCCATAGGGATGACGTACTGCCGACAACAAACGTTCGAATGATTTGTCCGCTTAGCTGCCGCCGGCGGTCGCTAAAAGAACTGCCGGCACGTCTTTCGGTACCGTTTTTTCTTCTCGCTGACGAAGGACCAGGGAACGCACCGCTTCTTGAAGCCGCTCAGGCGTTTCGCGCGACGGCCCTGTAGGTAGGCGACAACCGGGCTGCATTTGACGTGATTGCGCGTGAACCTGGCTTGTACCGGCGGCGTCTTCAGCGAAAGGCCGCCCCCTCGGTTTCCGAACAGTTTATTGCCGGAGACGGAAATCGATGAAGGTTTTGTCATCAACAGGCCGAAACCTGAACCGTCCGTCCCGTTGCGTGTGATTTCATTATCGGTTGCGTTGAGAGTTCCCCCGCCCACGACAATTCCATGTCTCAATTGCCGTTCGATCGCAGAGGAGATGATTGTGGCCGAGGCATTTTCGCCAATCACAATGCCATCCACGCCGCCGCGCAGCTTATCTTCCCTCATCGTTAATGTGCGCGCCGGCCCGGCCGAAGGGTGGGGGACAAGGATGATCTGCGAGCCGCCAAGGAACTCGTTTTGGGACGTTCGCAGTCGACCGTTTTCGAGAACGATGTTGGGGTAACGGGCGCCCTGAACGAACTTGCTGTTGCTGAGATGAACGGTGCCGGAGTCAATATACACCACGGGCGCCGTGGCTGACGCAGCTTGCCGCAACTCTATGTTCTTCAGTCTAAATGTGGCCCCTCGGGCCACACGAAAACACGGTACGTTCGCACGGCATGTGACCACGGCTTTTTGGCTTGTTGCCCCGGCACGTCCATAGGCGGCGATGGTGAGGTCCCGGTCGATCACGAAACCAGCAGATAGCGGCTTTTGCCGGCGCAACACGTTGATGCGGCCGCCGGTTGACGTACAGCGCGCGGCTGCCGCGATCGACGAAAACCATCTAGGCCCTGATGTCGGTCCGCTTCTTACCCACGTTTCCCGATATGTGGTCCGGCAAGATGTGTGGGAAACCGCCGGGGTGCGCGGCATCCATTTCTTTAAATTGGCGGCATTGTAATCGAAGGGGTCCGGATAGGTCGTGTTTGCAATGGCGTGCGTTGCGAAGCCTGTGAGCGCCAATGCAAGTGCGAAAGATCGCCGGAGTGATATCATCTTCCCCTCCGCCTACGGATTGAGCTTCTTGGCTTGGGTAAGGCGTCTTTGAACCCGGTTTATGGCTTGTGTCGCGCCCGGATGCCCCGCCGTCTTGGCCGCTTTGTAGTAGGTGAGGCTTTCTTCTAAATCGTCGATCAGCTTGGTAATGGAGCGGTCGGCGTTCTTTGACAGCTGCTCGTGGTAAAGCCCCAAATTGTACGCGGCATCAGGGTGCGGATTGGTTCTGTTAAACGCGGCTTCGTACCATTTCTTTGCGAGATCGCCGTCTTTTTCGACACCCAGTCCGATCAAATACATGGTCCCCAAAACAACTTGGGAATTCGCATCATTATAGGCCTCGGCGGCGACCGCGATGAGACGCACCAATTGTTCTTCCAGTAGCGTTCCATCGGGGATAAGACCCACCGCCGACTGAAAGGCGCGAATGGCTTCCTTGGTCTTCGGGCCGGATTTGTTGTCGGGCTTTTGCGGTCCGTAAAAACCCATGGCGGCAAGCGCTTGTTGCCGATGGACGATTTCGATCGACATTACCGCATTGTAGCTCGGCCAATAGACGTCGCGGTCTTGGGCGGCCGGCTGAACGAATGTTTGGCGCCAATTGCCGTGATAATGACCGATCACCGTCACCCAGTTAAAAAAGGCATTTACACTGGTAATGGTCGGGCCACCGCTTGCATTGATGGGCGCACCGTTTGTGGCGACACTCTTTTTAAGACGTGTGGCGATGCGGATGGCCATGTTGCGTTCGCCGCGGGCATGGAACCCTTTGGCCAACTGATAATCGCTCCATTCGCAAATGGCTTGCGCATTACGGCGTTGCTGAGCCGTTGCGCGGGGAGGTAGATTATCCAGGTGCCGGCACCGAGGAATAAAGGCACCGCCATGACCGCCGTGACATTGGTCCAGTTCGTTCTCACACCATTTGAGCTCTTCGGTCAGATAGTCGATCCGCTGCTGCAGGGCGTCGTTTTTATCCTCTAACTCGCGGACCTTTTTCAAGCATTCTTTGTGTGCTGTGTGATTGCCGTGCCCATTTCCAGGCTGGTTCGAAAGGCAATTCTGCAACCGCCGGTGCAGATCTTCTTTTTCTCTTTTGCATGTATCCAATTGCCATCTGCATCCGATCAACTCATCTTTACAGGCGGCCAAGTCCCGGCGGCATTGGGCCGGGCCGTTTTCGCCGCCCGAGTGGTCGGTGCAGCAGCAACAGCATTGATTGTGTGTTCTATGTTTCTGCTTTGCACCACCGCGGTCCGAGGTTTTGCCTTCGGTTTTCTTGTGCGGTGCTTGTTCCAGCAACACCGTTGACCCTTGCTTTTCAGAGCAGCAGCAACAACAACAGCAGCAATTCCGCGCCGATGGATTTTCGGAGGTTGGTGGACGTTCGGTTGCGTTAGGGGGGGGGCGCACAACAGCACTGCTTGGGGCATTCCGATGGGCATTTGCTTTCCGCTTTACAGAGATCGCATCCCGCGATCAGGAAGACGGCGATTATTGTGATGAAACCGAGGCGCCAATTGCGGCGTGCGCCAATGTCCATGTAGCCCCCCAACAAGATGTTTTCTTGCGCAACTGTGGAACGACGATCGCCGTGCACGGGCGTTGGGAAACGGACTGCAAGCGTTAGTGGTGGATTGATTTGGGTAAGGAGTAGACCCTCCTCAATATGCACGCAAAACGTTATGCAGATCAACGCAACGCACAATTATTGCGACGGTCATGTCGCGGCCCGTACGATCGGCCTACGCTCACCAAATACCAATCGAAAACATTCTCGTCATAATTGACGGTTGGCGCATCATCCATTTAAGGTATATGTGCGCTCTTTTTTCCAAACGCGGCAAAATAGGGGCGTCGCGATGAGCGTGTTCGCGCTCAGCAGCGTTAAATCACTTTTCGTCACTTAATGGTTTCAACCGGCAGAGAAGGGGAGATGTCGGAGAAAGACCTCATAGACGTCATCGACAAGATATACGGCGCGGCCACGGAAATCGCGGACTGGAATGACCTGGTCGGCGATGTTGCCAGTCTTTTCGGTCGGGCGACAGCCGAGCTGCAGTTCGTCGACTATGTGTCCAACGACTATGACTCTCTCGGCGCTGCCGGGTTCAATCCCACCGAATGGCTGAAGAAGCCGGCATTTTCGGATTGGCCGCAGCACGATCCGTGGAAGGCGGCGGGGGCCTTAGCGCAAGGGTCCGTTATCGTTGGGTCGAAGTCGCTGTCGGCTCTCGCCTATCGTGACAGTACGTTTCATAACGATTACGCGCGGGCGGCCGGGTGGAACTGGCGGGATGTGCTGGCATGTACGCTTCAATTGCCCGGCTATCCGCTCGGACTGCTGTGTGTCTACAGCGACTGGCGCCAAAGCGATTTTGACGATCGCGATGCCGCTTTGATGGCGCGTCTTCAACCTCACCTGGAAAAAGCGCTTTACGTGCGGGCGCAGCTCTCGGCGGCGCATGACATGTTTGGTGTTCAGTCAAGCTGGCTCGAGCATATGCCTTATGGCTTGGCCGTTTTGGACGAGAGAAGCCGTGTTGTCTTTCACAACAGGCAGTTTGAAGAGCGCGTCAATGACGACAGTGCACTGACGATAAATTCGTCGAAGGTGCATCTTGCTGACCATCCTGCAGACGACGCTCTCCAGCACGCCATTCGGAACGCACAGGCGACGACCCCGTCGTGCTCGGCCGGCCACACAAAGATTTTGTTCTACGATGACGTTGCCACGGATACCCGGTACTCCGTATTGGTCGTCTCTGTTCGTCGACACGATTTGGAGGTGGTACGGCTGACCGGCACGGCGACGCCGCGCGTTCTGATTCTGGTATCGTCAAACCATCCAAAGGTGGATCGGCAGGCCAGTCTATGCGCACAGCTTTACGATCTCACACCGACCGAAGTGAAGGTGGCCAGAAGCTTGGCCGAAGGCGGCACCATATCTTCGACTGCCCGGCGATATGGCACCAGTATTCACACGGTCCGAACGCAACTGCGCTCCATTTTCGCGAAGACCGATACCCATACCCAATCAGATCTGGTGAGACTGCTGCTGACCATGCCGTTTTCTATTCTCTAAGCTCCGCGGCAGTTCTAAATTACGGTGACAGTGCACTTGAATTACGGTGACAGTGCACTTAATAGGTCTCGGGTGCCAACCAGTTGGCAATTTAGTTAAATGCACTGTCAGCGTAATTCGGGGTTGGCATTCATGATTCAATAATTCGATGCTGCTAAGCCACTTGACGGCTAGGGGGGACGACATCGACATTTGTTGACGACACGTTGAGATTGCGAGTGGTTCGAAGAAAACTGTTCACGGCTGGTCCGGCCGGCGACAATTGTTATGTGAGCATAAGGGATGCGATTAAAGGCCCCTTAGTGGCGGCGCGGACAAAGTGTGAGTATTTGTGGGAAATCTATGAACCGTATGCTGACGACCATTTCCTGACTGAAATCCGAAATAATTTTGATGCCAGGTATTGGGAAATGTACTTAACAGTTTTCCTTTTGGAAGAAGGGTATGAGGATGTTGTTTGCCCCAAACCCGGACCGGATGTCGGCATTCGATTTGGCGGAAAACGGATCTGGTTTGAGGCAACGTCGCTGACCAGAGGTGCAGAAGGCGCCCCTGACCAGGTGCCTGAAATGGAAAATGGAGTGCTTCGACGGGTACCCAATGAGCTTATGCTTTTGAGGTATTTGAGTGGCGTTTCTGGCAAATGTAAGACCCAATACCCATCATGGCTGAAGAGCGGCACTGTCTCGGAAGACGATTGCTTTGTGATAGCTGTCAATCCTAGACAATTAAGAAACGAACTCGCTGATTCTGATCCGCCGCGAATATTACAGGTGGCACTGACGCTCGGAAATCCGAATATCGTTATTGATAAAGATACTAGGGAAGTTCTGGAGCTGGGCTACACGTTTCGCGACTCTATTCAGAAAAAGTCGGGGGCGTCTGTTCATACCGGTATGTTTCTGAATCCGGATTACGTCATCCTCAGCGGCCTGTTGTGCTCGCGTGTCGATGCGGTTGATCGGGAAGAGAAGATGGGGGCGGATTTCCAGCTGGCGCCAAATCCGCACGCACTAAACAAGCTACCTGATGAGTTTCGATTGCGGGGTACGCATTTTCAGATCGACTACTCGCCAGGGGGGCACTATGTGACCAGGACGGAAATTGAATAGGGTGCTCAGGCGCTCTCTAATGATTGCACGTCGCAACGGATCCGGGGCTTGATCAGAGAGAGGGGCCGGCACCCCTGCTTTCGGTTCTCATGATTCGGGCTTTGATTTCCTCAACAAGTCCTTTGTTGAGGTGCTCGCTTTCACGCGCCAGCTCCAGATGTTTCTTCGTCTTAAGTACAATATCGCCAATCTCGTCGCCATGAAAGACGGCATGATTCCCAGCGAGATTTGAACCACAGTGAACACTCATGCGCATAAGAGTTTTCCTTGTGTTTAGCTGAGATCTTCGAGTTGATGCAGAAAGGGGTCCCAGAAAAAGCGCTTCCACGCCCAAAGAAGGGCTGTGCCGAAGATCATCATCAACAGGCCGATCCAGAATAGGCGCGTGTGCAAAACGCTCATCCAGGCGAACAGTGCTAAAACCAATCCGGCAACAAGTGCGCCCGTGCCCGACATGGCAAGCGTTGCGCACGTGACAGTGCATTCGATTTCCCGAAGCGACCGCAGTCTTTTCGAACTCGGGCTTTCCTTGCTCATGTTTCCACCGGTTGCACGCTAGTGCCCAAAAACTCCTGCTGCAATAAAGCACCACGACGCAGGCTTTGCTTTGATCGCCGTCAAGTTGATTTCGCGCAAAGCGAAGCGCCATTGACTATCTTGAAATGGGCGGATGATGAGCTCCGCATGCCTTCAAACCATTTCAGACCTTGCAAACAGTCTTCAGCAGCGCGGTGACGACATTGCAGTTTTGGCGTTTCAAGATGACCGTTGCGATGAATGGTCATTTGCAGAACTCTCCGATTCGATCTTGCGCTTGGCTGGCGGCCTCCGGCGAATAGGTGTCGACAAAAACACACCTGTTTTGCTCTGCGCACCCAACAGTCCTGAATGGATCGTTGCCTATTTTTCAGCGGCCTGCCTTGGAGCGTCAGTGGTGCCAATCGATCACCAGTCGAGCGACGAAATGGTGGCGCAGATCGTGGACGAAACCGATTGTCAATTCGCCTTCGCTACGCAATCGACAGCGAAGTGCCTTGCTGATCTTTCAAAGGCCGGGCCGATGACAATTATCCTCATAGACTCACCGTCGGCGAGGGCGGGAGACGGCTTGCATTGGAAATCACTGCTCGATAATCAGCCAATAACGCTGCCAAAGCAGAGCGACAACGATGTTGCCTCGATTCTATACACGTCCGGCACCACCGGCCGCCCAAAGGCCGTACCGCTGACGCATCGAAACTTTATGAGCAATCTACGGGCACTGACCGAGGTTTCGTTGGCGCGGCCCTCGGACCGGGTTTTGCTCCCGCTACCATTACACCATGCCTACGCCTTCACTGTTGGGCTTTTGGCAAGCCTGGCAGTCGGAGCAACGCTGGTTCTGCCTTCCGGTGCGAGTGGGCCTGAAATTGTTGGCGCGCTGAAGCGTGGGCAGGTCACAATTCTTATCGGCGTGCCGCGTCTGTACGAAGCACTCATTGACGGTATAACGCGTCGCCTTGAGAATCGCGGCCATACAACCCAACGATTTTTCCGCGTCGTTCTCGGGTTTTCCTTGGCCGTGCGGCGGGCGTTCGGGCTTCGATTGGGGCGCATCCTGTTTGCCCGCTTACATCGGCAAATGGCACCGCGGCTCAGGACGGTCGCGTCCGGCGGCGCGAAGCTTGACCCCAACCTTGCCTGGCACTTGGAAGCAATGGGATGGCAAGTTTTGACGGGATACGGTTTGACCGAAACGGCACCGATCCTGACCTACAACCTTCGGCATCATAGCCGTATTGGATCGGCCGGGCGGCCCATTCCCGGTGTGGAGGTTAAGATTGATCACCCTGATCAGGAAGGGTGCGGAGAAATTCTTGTTCGCGGGCCGAATGTGTTTTGTGGTTACCGGAACAATCCGGATGCAAACGATGCGGCGTTCACGCCGTCAGGTTGGTTTAAAACCGGGGACTTGGGAAGCCTAGATAGGCGCGGATATCTCCATATTGTGGGGCGCGCAAAAGACATTCTGGTGCTTCCCGGGGGCGAAAACGTCTCCCTTGAAAGTGTCGAAAAGCACTTCGACCGAAGTCCATTCATCGCAGAGTCAGCGGTTTTTGAAAAGGAAGGCAAGCTCATCCTTCTTATCCGCCCCGATTATGAAGAAATCCGCAATTATGGCGCAGCGCGTGCGGATACGTTGGTTCGGGAAGAGGTCGCGTTGCGTAATGCCCGTCTTCCATCCTTTCAAAGGATCAGCGGATACAGGCTGGTCCACGATGCTTTGCCCCGGACGCGACTTGGCAAGTTGAAACGCTTTCTGCTTCCGGAATTGATGGTATCGGCTGTGCAGCCGTCCGCACGAGCATCCGACGCGACTGCCGCCGGCGCGGCGGGTATTCAGTCGGATCTGGAGAAGGAGATATTTGCGTGGTTGCAGCAAAGGTTTCCCGAAACCCCCCTAAGCCTTAAGACAAGCCCGCAACTTGATCTGGGAATCGATTCTCTGGATTGGACGTCACTTACGCTTGAGCTGCAGGAGCATTTTGATGTTCTGATTACGGAGGAAGTATTGGCGCGCATTGTTACGATTGCCGACTTACTTAATGAAGCCGCTGCAGCGGTGAATCTGGATCAGTGCGTAGTGAAGAATGGGCCGGTTGCCGCTGGTGTTTCGCCCGAAGATGACGTCTGGCTACGCCCACGCGGACCGATATTCGGAGTCCTTGGCTTGATTCTTTGGATGATGAATTGGTGCGTTTTTCACACGCTTGTCTCCATTCGCCAGTCAGGTGCCAAGAATGTGCCCTGGGACCGTGGAGTCGTGCTCGCGCCTAATCATTCCAGTTACCTGGACGCCTTCGCTTTGGCGGCTGTTTTATCCTGGGGACATTTGCGTCGCGTGTCTTGGGCGGGGTGGACTGGTCTGCTCTTTTCCGGACCATTCCGGCGGCTTTTCAGCCGTGCTGCGGGCATTTTACCGATCGATCCCAACCGGCGTCCAGCAAACGCCCTGGCGCTTGGCAGAGCCGCACTCCAAAAAGGCCGAGTTCTAACGTGGTTTCCTGAGGGGCGAAGATCACCCGACGGAAAAATCGGGACCTTTCGTGAAGGGATCGGTCAACTCTTGGAGGGTTCGCAGAGCAGTGTGGTGCCGGTTTTCATCGATGGTACGTTCGATGCCTGGCCGGCGGGGCAAAGATGGCCGCGCCTGGCGCCGATCCGTGTTTTCTTCGGCGTTCCGATATCGGTGAATGCTTTGCGCGCTTCCGGTTCCGGTGCAACAGACGCGGAACGAATCACCGATGGCCTTCGGAAACAACTCCTCCGACTTGCGGAGGGTACAGAGAGCTGATCCCTCCACGTGAGCATGTCAGCTTGTGATGCCAGTAAGCGGTTCGCATGTTGCAACCCTTCGCGCAAGGCCTACCTGTTCGGTGCAGTCCACCACCGATCTGGCGTTCTTATACGTACCCGGCGCTTATTCAGCGCCTCCGCGCATGGACGGCCGCGATGTGAAGAAAGCGGTATGTCCTACGCAATGACACACACGTTGCCCTCACCCTCTTTACGCAAGACGTTGACGGAAACGCCGTTGGCTTCTCTTTTAATCGCCAGATCTAAGCTTGTCTCGCCGCATTTCAGCGATTTTACGACGACCCGGTCCAAGAATGCTGGCAAGCGCGGCCGCTCCAACCGAACCTGTTGTTCGGACGGCAAAAAAGTCATCCCAAGGCACGCCTGAAGCATGGCGATTGGCGCCGCGGCAGCCCAAGCTTGAGGCGAACATGCAACAGGATAAAAAGTCGGTCCGCGATCCGCAAAGCGTTTGAAACCACAGAACAATTCCGGCAGCCGCTTCAGGAACATGTATCCTGCGGCATCGAACAAACCGGAGAAGAGCCGTGTCACATGGTCCGTCAATTGATAGCGCGACATACCCAAAGCGATCAGCGCATTGTCGTGCGGCCAAATAGATCCGTTGTGATAGGACATCGGATTATAGCGCGCTTCCGTGTTGGCAATTGTGCGTATGCCCCAGCCGGAGAAGAATTTCTGGCTCATCAGATTGTCGGCAACCAATCGGGCTTTTTCGGGGCGCGCAATCCCGGCGAATAGAGCATAGCCTGCGTTCGATGACCTGACTGCGCACAGATTCTTGCCACCGTCTAAGGCAATGCCATAAGTGCCAATGTCGTCGTTCCAAAAATGCTCTTCGAACTGTTGGCGGATATCGTTTGCCCGGTAGGCCTCCGTGGAAGCAACCTTGGAAAAAGTAAGCGTCTTCGCCATGTTAGCGTAGCTCGAGCGGGCCGCGTAGGCAAATGCTTGCGCTTCACATAGGGCGATGGGCCCTTTGGCCAATGTGCCATCGGCGTGAAAAATCGAGTCGTCGGAATCTTTCCATCCCTGATTGGCAAGGCCTGTTTCGGCCGCGCGGAGGTATTCGACGAATCCGTCGCCGTCTAAGTCCGCATATTGGTCGAGCCAGCGCACAGCTGCCTCAATATTGTGCCAGATTTCGGTGATCGTTTCGACGTCGCCGGTGCGCTCCAGGTACATCCCAGCCAGAATGACAAATAGAGGGGTGCTGTCGACTGATCCATAGTAAAGGCCAAATGGCACCTCACCTACGCGAGACATTTCGCCCTGGCGCTTTTCGTGTAGTATTTTGCCCGGCTGTGCGTCGGTGGCAGGGTTCGTTTCCATCGCCTGAAGTGTCGCGAGATGCATGAGCACCCCCCGCGCGAATTGGGGTTCCAGCCAGAGCAGCTGTATCGCTGTGATCAGGCTGTCGCGTCCGAACACTGTGTTAAACCACGGGGTTCCTGCATACGGGAAGAGACCATGGCCGGTGTGCTTCGAGAGCATCCGAATATCCGCCCGGCACCGGCTCACCAACTCGTTGAACACAGGGTTTGAGGTTTCAATCTCGGTGCTCGACCGCGTGTGGATTGCCCGTTCTCGATGGGCTCTGCGTAACGCTCTAAAATAGCCACCTGCTGGCGCGTCGCTTTCCGTTTCACTCTGATCGCACGACATGCACACGAATACCGATGTGCGCTCTCTTGGACCCAGCGCGATGTCGAATGACGCAGACTCTCCGTCGAGGCGGTCCGGCGCCGGTGTGAATTCGAACTTGGTTTGGCGCAGCACGGTGTCAACCCCTACATAGCTCAACGTGACGTCGCTATAGGACACGCATGGGGTCCGCACAACACCCTTCACCGTCCGTTTATGACCCCGAACTTCGAAAATATCCGAGAAATCAGCCGAAAAAACGAAACCGATGTTCACGTTCTGAGGCTCGAGGGAAAAGTTGTGTACATGAACCCGCTCAAAACACTTTGCTTCGCGCATGAACTTAGTACGGACAATATGAAGCGCTTCTCGTGGCAGGACGAGATCTTCGCCTGAAAAACAATCGGGATTGGTCAGGTCAACCGCAAACAGAAGATTGTTGTCTTGAACGACAGAACTCAACAACAAGGGGCGTTTGTCATTAACCAACAGCTCGTATCGCGAGACGTATCGGGTATCCTCAAAAAAGATTCCCTCCGGACTTCCGATGCCTGAAACAACATCGCCGTAGTGGTCAAACAGGCCAAAAACATCTTCATGCTGCAGGGTCCGTGGTCGTCGCTCGTACAAAGAGGACGTGGCAGGAATGTAAAACTGCGGCGACCAAGTTTGGTTCGGTTCTTGAGACTTTTGTTTCTTGTTCAATGGCGCACCTCTGAATTGAAAGCGGTGTGAGGATTGCCCCGGCTGTCAAGCTGCGGACTGTGACTTTGCGGCGGTACTTGTAACTCCAACGGAAAGATGACGATCAGGTTTCCTCTCGGCTTGTAAGCGAGAGAGCTTACGATAGACCGAGCTGTAGTCTTCAGCCATCCGATTGACAGAAAACCTCTCTTCGAATTGCACGCGGATTGTGCGCCGGTCCATGGCGATGGCCTTGTCGATGACGCTCACCGCGTCGTCCAAGGAATCAACGACTAATCCCGTTAGGCCCTCGTCGACAACCTCCGGCACCGAACCTTCCCGCCAAGCGATCACCGGGGTTCCGCACGCCATCGCTTCAATCATGGCCAATCCGAATGGCTCAGGCCAGTCGATCGGAAAGAGCAAGGCCAGTGAGTTTCCAAGAAAATCGTTCTTTTCTTCATCGTTGATCTCTCCGACAAACTCGATGAGCGGATTGTCGAGTAATGGCCGGATATTCGTGTCGAAGTAATCGACATCTACACTATCGACCTTCGCTGCAATCTTCAGGGGAATGCCCGAGCGTTTGGCAATCTCGATTGCCCGGTCAGGCCGTTTTTCCGGACACAATCGGCCCAAGAATGCCAGATAACCATCGGAGATTTCATAGTTTGGCGACAGAAGATCCGTAGGCAGACCATGATATACATTGCCGACCCACCTGACCGGAGGCAGGGGGCGCCGCTGATCGTGGGAGATGGAGACTAGCGGCATGTTCGAAAACACCCTATAGAGCTCTATATGATCATCCAGGTCCTGCCGTCCATGAAGGGTCGTAACGGTCAAGTTAGGACGATCCTTGAAAAGCGGGAACTGGAGGTGATCGATGTGGAAATGAATGATATCGAACTCATCGGCACACCGGCTGACTGTGTCGATCATCAACAGATGATGAACCAGCGGATCAGATAGATACCGGCTCAGCCTTATGGCTTCGGGGACGCAGGGAACAAGTTTGGCTTTGGTTTTGGAATCGCCGCTTGCGAAAAGAACCACATCGTGGCCAATGTCGACTAAACTGTCCGACAAATAGGAGACGACGCGCTCTGTGCCCCCATACAATTTGGGGGGCACACTCTCGACCAACGGCGCAACCTGAGCGATGCGCATCCAATAGTCCCTTGTTTCTGTTCTTATTGGTTGAAAAAAACAATAATGCCCGATTAAGGACCCCTTAATGTTGATTGCGGTCAAACCCATTTCAAAATTTCCGAAACATTGAGACGCCGCACTGACATGTCTGACCGGCATCAAAGACTGGCGCCACCAATCGTCATTAGAGCATCGAACGATTTGGATAAATCGCCCGATGCTATAGTTCCAGCATTCTTTGGGTTCGAAGAGGCTGCAGATGTCGCCGACGGCGTGCCACAGAGCCTCATAGGTTCGGGCTTTGGCCGTTCTGAGTAGAGCCTTGAGCTTGGCGAAGGCCATCTCGATCGGATTGAGATCGGGTGAGTATTTCGGCAGGAACAGGAATCAGGCCCCGCGCTCGGCCAGAGCTTGTGCCGCCGGCGGACTTTTGTGGATATTGAGATTGTCAAGGATCACTACATCGCTGCGCCTGAGCTGTGGGGCGAGCTGTGTCTTGACGTAAGTATCGAACGGGGGGCTATCCATGGCGCCCTCAGGTCATCGCAGAGTTACGATGACAGTCCACTTAATACCATTTGGCTACCTAGTTAAATGCACTGTCACCGTAATTTTAAAACTCAAAGAGGTAGAGGGTGAATAGCGAAACCGCTGTTAGAGATATCAGTCCGGCGATAAGAGCTAATCGAAAAATTGGCCAGAAAAATGTTCCCCATCTTCCGCTTATGCCAATTCTAATAGTCTGCTTACGGACAGCTATTCTGTTTGGTCGCTTATTCATTACCCTAATACCGCATCAATCAGCTTTGCTTTTTTTTCGGCGGCGGTTAAGGACACCGCGGCTGTTTTGAACTAGCTGTTCAGCAAGCGCGCCGCTCTGATGATAAACGCGGCCGAGGAAGCTTCGCCCACGACCGTATTGATATCGGGCATAACCGATGACGATGAAACCGATTGCCATCAATGCGGCAATCCAAAACTGTCCTGCGTATAGGGTTCCACCAATTGCTGCGAGCCAAATGGCAACGCTGATCCCTTGAAGCCAGTTCGGCAGCAGAAAAAGACCGAATAGCGTCGCCAGTCGCATCGATGCGTGTCCTATCGCGGTTTTATAATCAACGATTGTCAGCGTATGCTGCTTACGAACACGGGTCAAAAGAAGCGATGTTCGACTGAAGCACACCCCCTTAAAAGATGTTGCGCACCGGCCGGCCGGATGTCACCTTAATTCACAACCTGTCCCTCCCATCCCAAAAAGCATACAATATGCCCCGCCATATAAGGCGAATTTTGCGTGCCCCTTCCCCAATGAGGGGAGGTGGGCGCAAGAGTTGGATCTACCCCATGCGCCCATCTTTTTGGGTGGGCGTGAAAGGTTAACGGAGCACAGAAAAGGACCGCTCATACCGGTCGGCCCAATAGGGCGAACCGGGATCTATGGAGCACGAACTCCAGATTCCTGCCTTCGCAGGAATGAGCGGATAAGGGACGCAAGGAAGGACGGGAATGATGGCGCAGGCCGAGATCTATGACTTCAATGTCAGCAGCGTGCCGGACGGAAACGAAACCTTAGGAGCAGCCGCATGATCGAAGCGCTTGACCACATCATCATTGCCGTCAAAGACGTGGTGGCTGCCGAAAAGGCCTATGAGGCGCTGTTGGGGCGTACCGCGTCGTGGGAAGGCGGCCACCCGGATTACGGCACTCGGAACGTATTGTTCCGCCTGGACAACACCTATTTGGAACTGCTGGCACCCGACGGCGATAGCGATTTTGCCAATCTGCTGCGCAAGAAGATCGACGAAGGCGGCGAAGGGCCTATGGGGCTGGCCTTCGGCACCAAGAACGCGGATCAAACGGTCGAAGTGTTGGAAGCGGCGGGGCTGCACCCGCAAACGCCCACGCCGGGCACGGGCGTCGACCGGCGCAGCGGCGCCACCCGCCAATGGCGTAACGTGATGCTGCCGGGCCACCGGGTGGGAGGTCTGTTCATGTTTGCGATCGAACATGAAAGCCCGCCGGACACGCTGCCCTTGGTAGCACCGCACGATACGGGGGGCGGCGCGGTCCATGCGGTCGATCACGTGGTGATCCAAACCCAAGATCCGGAAGCCGCAAAGTCTTTGTACGGAGAAGAAGGGTTGGGCCTCCGCCTGGCACTCGATCAAACGGTCGAGAAATGGGGCGGCCGCATGCTGTTTTTCCGGGTGGGCGGCCTGACGGTCGAAGTGGTGGGCAAACCCACCTCCGGTGAAGTGCACGACAAGCCCACCCACAGCTTTTGGGGCATCGCCTACAAGGTCGATGATATTGACGCCGCCCATGAACGCCTTGAGGCGTCGGGTGTCGAGGTGTCGGAGGTGCGCGTCGGCCGCAAGGAAGGCACCAAAGTGGCCACGGTCAAAAGTGACACCCACGGCGTGCCCACATTGTTGATTGGGCCGGCCTGATGAGGGAGAGGAAGGAAGGAGGGTTAT
>JANQMY010000248.1 GCA_028279895.1 Alphaproteobacteria bacterium | reverse complement strand
AGCGGCATTCGCGCGGGCGCCATGATGGGATCGACCGGGCATAAGATCATCCGTACACTGGAAATAGCCCGTGAACAGAAACTGCCGTTTGTGCATTTGGTGGAAAGTGCGGGCGGCGACCTGATGAACTATCGGGTCGAAGGTTTTACCCGCGGCGGCACCATGTTCGCCAATCAAGCCCGCATGAGCAAAGCCGGCGTGCCCGTCATCTCCATTCTGCATGGATCGTCCACCGCAGGCGGCGCCTATATGCCGGGCATGAGCGACTATGTGGTCGCGGTACGCGGCGGCGGCAAAGCATTCTTAGCGGGGCCGCCTCTGCTCAAAGCCGCCACCGGGGAAATCGCCACGGAAGAAGAATTGGGTGGCGCGGAGATGCACGCCACCGTCTCCGGCCTCGCCGAATATCTGGCGGAAGACGATGGCGAAGGCGTTCTGCTGGCGCGCGAAATTATCGAACGGCTGGACTGGAATTCGCGCTGCACAGCACCGCCCGTCCGCGACTACGCGCCCCCCATTTACGACCCGGACGAAATTGCCGGTGTGGTGCCGATCGACTATCGCAGGCCTTACGACGTGCGCGAGGTGGTCGCGCGTGTGGTCGACGGCTCGGACTTTTCCGACTTCAAACCGCGCTACGGTGTGCCCACCGTGTGTTTGCAGGCGGAAATATTCGGTCACCGCTGCGGCATTATCGGCAATAACGGACCGATCGACCCGGACGGAGCCACCAAGGCCACCCAATTCCTGCAGCTCTGCGACCAGGCGGGAACGCCCGTGGTCTTCTTGCAGAACACCACGGGGTACATCGTCGGCGCCCAATATGAGCGGGCGGGCATGATCAAGCATGGCTCAAAAATGATTCAAGCCGTCACGAATATCGAGGTGCCGCGCCTCACCTTCATGATCGGCGCGAGCTTCGGCGCCGGCAATTACGGCATGTGCGGACAAGGCTACAATCCGGATTTTATTTTTACATGGCCCAATTCCGCCACCGGCGTGATGGGCGGCGAACAAGCGGCCCGGGTCATGTCTATCGTTGCGGAAGGTGCTGCCGAGCGCACGGGCAAGCCCGTCGACCGCGAGGCGCTCGAGAAACAAGAAGAATTCTTGACCAACCATTATGACCGGCAGGCCGGTGGCTTTTACACCTCGGGCTTCATGATGGATGACGGCATGATCGACCCGCGCGACACGCGGCGAACGCTCGGTTTTCTCTTGGATACGTTATGGGAAGCACGCCACCGCACGGTCAGTCCCAACAGTTTTGGCGTTGCACGAATGTAAGGGCCCTATTCCGCATGGCAGTTTATCAAAGCAAGATCGATACAAACTCCGACGCTTTCGACGCCAACCGGCAGGACATGCTGGCCCTGTTGGATGAGTTGAAAAAGCTCAGCTCGCGGGCCGAAAAGGCCTCGGAAAAACGCCGCGCGCGCTTTGAAGAACGCGGACAACTCACGCCGCGCGAGCGACTGCGCCGCATTCTCGACCCGGGCATGCCGTTCCTGGAACTCTACAATCTCGCCAATTACTGCGTGGAAGATAAAAACCGCGAAACGAGTCTGCCCGGCGCAAGTTCGATTGCCGGGATCGGTTTTATCGACGGCGTGCGTTGCATGATCGTCGTGGACGATAGTGGCATCAACGCCGGCGCTGCCACCCCTAAAACCTTCGTGAAGACAATTGGCTGCCAAGACATTGCCCTCGACAAGAAGCTGCCCTTTGTGCACCTGGTGGAAAGCGCCGGGGCCAATCTGGTCAAATATGAAGTTGAGCATTGGGCCTATGGCGGCGAATGTTTTTATAAGCTCGCCAAACTGAGTGCGGCCGGCATACCGACCATTGTCGTGCTACATGGCCCGTCCACCGCCGGCGGGGCTTACATGCCCGGCATGAGCGATTATGTGATCGGCATCAAGGGGCGCGGCAGTGCGGCACTGGGCGGTGCGGCCCTGGTACGGGCCGCCACCGGCGAAGTGTCGACCGATGAAGAACTGGGCGGCGCCGAAATGCATGCCAGCACCACCGGTCTGGTCGAGTATTTGGCGTAAGACGACACGCAAGGCCTGGTGATGGCGCGCGACGTTGTGCGCCGGCTCGATTGGAATGCCCACTGCCATCACCCTGAAAAACAACTTGATTACGAACCGCCAATCTACAATTCAGAAGAACTGGCGGGCGTCGTGCCGGTGGATTACCGCAAGCCCTATGACGTACGGGAAGTGATTGCGCGAATCGTGGACGGCTCCAACTTTGTCGATTTTAAGCCACGTTTCGGGCCCGCCACGGTCTGTGTGCAGGCTGAGATATTCGGACACGCCGTAGGCATTATCGGCAATAACGGTCCCATCGACCCGGCCGGCGCGAATAAAGCCACTCACTTCTTTCAATTGTGCGATCAGTCCAACACACCGATCATCTTCCTCAACAACACCACCGGCTATCTGGTGGGGAAAGAGTACGAACAAGGCGGCATGATTAAACATGGGTCGAAAATGATCCAAGCCGTTTCGAACCTCCGTGTACCGAAAATAAGCCTCTATATCGGCGCAAGCTTCGGCGCGGGCAATTATGGCATGTGCGGTTTTTCCTACGAGCCGGATTTTCTATTCACCTGGCCCAATGCCACCACCGGCGTGATGGGCGGCGAACAAGCGGCAAAAACCATGACACAGGTGATGACGTTGGCGGCCCAAAGGCGCGGTCAGGATATCGATGAAAGCGCGTTTGCCGACCAAGAAAAGCAGATCATCGACATCTTCGATTCCCAGGCCGATGCTTTCTACACCTCGGGCCGCATGCTGGACCAAGGCGTCATCGACCCGCGCGACACGCGTAAGGTCATCGGGTTTTGCTTGGAAACCTGTTGGGAAGCCAAACATCGCGATGTTCAACCCAATGCCTTCGGTGTTGCGCGCGCATAACCGTCACACCTCAAACGACCTGAGGACAGGAAAATGCCAAACCTACCGCCTACGGAATATGTACTGACAGAGTTCGACGCCGGATGGTTGACCATCTGGTTCAATCGGCCCGAGGCACGAAATGCGCTCTCCGGAGAGCTTACGGACGATCTGCGGGCGGTTCTCGACGCCGTGCGCGACGACCGTACGGTGCGGGGCATCACCTTGCGCGGCAAGGGCGGCGTGTTCTGCGCCGGTGGCGATTTGAAGGGCTTCAAATCGAACTATCAGGGCGGTGTGCAGACGGTCGACGATGTGGCCGCTTCCAGCCGCCAGGGCGGTGAGCTGTTCGGCCTGATCAACACCATGCCGCAACCGGTCGTCATGTTGGTGGAAGGGGCGGCCATGGCGGGCGGCCTTGGCATCGTGTGCACAGGCGACGTGGTGGTCGTGACCGAAGATGCCAAATTCGCGCTCACGGAAACCACGTTGGGCATTCCGCCGGCCCAGATTGCGCCGTTCGTGGTGCAACGCTTGGGCATGACCGTTGCGCGCCGCCTGATGCTGACCGCTGCCCGCTTTACCGGCGCGGAAGCCGGTGATCTGGGGCTGGCCGATTTCGTCGCGAAGGATGTCGCCGACATGGAGCGGATTGAAGGCGACATCCGCAAGCAAGTGATGAAATGCGCGCCCGGCGCCAACGCGGTCACGAAAGAAATCGTCCTCGCCGCGCCGAAACTGGAGCGGGACGCTATGCTCGACATGGCCGCAAAAGGCTTCGCCACCTGCATGCTGGGCGACGAAGGCAAAGAAGGCGTCGCCGCCTTTCTGGAAAAACGCAAACCGAACTGGGCACAATAGGCATGAGTTCTTTTCGCAGCATCTTGATCGCCAACCGGGGTGAAATCGCCGTCCGGGTGATCCGAACGGCACAAAGCTTGGGCTACCGCACCATTGCCGTCTATTCCGAGGCCGATGCCGACGCGCCGCATGTTCAGCTCACGGACGAAGCCGCCTTGATCGGCCCCGCGCCCGTTGGAGAATCCTACCTGGATATGGACCGCATTCTGGCGGCGGCCAGAGAAACCGGCGCAGAAGCCATCCATCCCGGATACGGCTTCTTGTCGGAGAACGCCGACTTCGCCAAGGCCTGCGACAAGGCGGGCTTGGTCTTCATCGGCCCGACGGCAGAAGCCATCGACCTGATGGGCAATAAAGCCGCCGCCAAACGCCGCATGATCGAAGCCAATGTGCCTTGTGTGCCCGGCTATGAAGGCCAAGACCAAGCCGACGATACGCTGATCTCTGCCGCCAACGATATCGGCTTTCCACTGATGGTAAAGGCCGCCGCCGGCGGGGGCGGACGCGGCATGCGCTTGGTCGACTCTGCGGACGATCTGCCCAACGCCATCGCCGCCGCCCGCTCGGAGGCGGAAAACGCCTTCGGCTCAGGCGAGCTGATTTTGGAGAAGGCCATCATCCGTCCGCGGCACGTGGAAGTTCAAGTGTTCGCCGATACACATGGCCATACCATTCATCTGGGCGAACGGGATTGTTCGGTTCAGCGCCGCCATCAAAAGGTCGTTGAAGAGGCCCCCTGCCCCATCATGACCGACAATTTGCGCGCCCGCATGGGCGCTGCGGCGGTAGATGCCGCCAAGAGCATCAACTATCGGGGCGCGGGCACCGTCGAGTTCCTGCTGGACGAGAGCGGCGACTTCTACTTCCTGGAGATGAATACCCGGTTGCAGGTGGAACACCCGGTCACCGAGATGATCACCGGGCTGGATTTGGTCGCGCTGCAGATCCAGGTCGCCGAAGGCCGTCCCTTGGGCTTGTCGCAGGAAGACATAACGCTCAACGGCCATGCCATCGAGGTGCGGCTTTATGCAGAAGATCCGTCTCAAGATTTTTTGCCGGTCACGGGCAAGGTCGATCTTTGGGCACCTGCAGACGGGCCCGGCGTGCGTATCGATGCGGGGATCGCGACGGGCCAAGAAATCTCGCCCTTTTACGACCCGATGGTCGCCAAGGTCATCGCCTGGGGCGAAACCCGCGAAACAGCGCGGCACCGCTTGATCGGCGCCCTTAAAGACACGGTGCTGTTCGGGTCCACCACCAACAAAACCTTTCTGATCGATGTGCTGGGCAAGGAATCCTTTGCCGCGGGCCAGGCCACAACGGCCTTCATCGGGGCCGAGTTCTCCGAAGCCGATCTGGTTGCCGCCACCCCGAGCGGTGACGATGCCGCATTGGCAGCGGTTATGCAGTTCACTTTGGAAAGCGAGGCGGCTTTCGCCAAAAGTGTCGCCGTGTCTCCGGAACTGATCGATTGGTCCAGCACCCGATCGCTGGTGACCCGCTATCAATACGCGTTCGGCGAGGACGAGTTCGACCTTACCGTCGCCCCTCAGGGAGACGCCACCTATCGGGTTGCATGGGGCGATACGTCCACCGACATCGAGCTTCTGGATATGAGCGATGCCGAAGCACGGCTCAGCCTGAATGGCAAGCGCACCACCGTGCATTATTTCCAGCCTTCCCCAGGCCTGCTTTACCTGGGAGTTGACGGCCGCAGCCTGCTCTTCAGGAACAAAATCGCCTTTGCCGGGGCCGCCGACGAGGAAGGCGCCGGTGGCGGACGCATTGTTGCGCCGATGCATGGCGCTTTGCTGGAGGTGCTGGTTAAGGAAGGCGATTCGGTGACCAAAGGCACGCGCCTCGCCGTGCTGGAAGCCATGAAAATGCAACACGATATTGTTGCCGAAGTGGACGGCGTGGTGTCCCATGTGGCAGCTGAAGCCGGCAAGCAGATCGCGGCGGACGATCTGCTGATCGAGATCGACGTGTCTGAGGAGTAAGGATTAGACCGCACGCTTCCCCATCCTAACGGCCCAAACGGCATTCTGGGGAAGTTGGAAAGAAAGCGCGGCGGGAAAAGAAAGGACAAAGGACGATGCATTCACCGATTTGCGACATGTTGGGAATTGAGTTTCCCCTGGTGGCGTTCAGTCATTGCCGGGATGTAGTGGCCGCCGTATCCAATGCGGGCGGCATCGGCGTGCTGGGCGCGGTTAATCTGGGTCCGGACCGTTTGCGGGAAGAACTGTCTTGGATCGACGACCACGTAAACGGCAAGCCCTATGGCGTCGACCTCATTGTACCCAACAAATTCGAGGGCAAAGGCGAAAAGCAAGACGGTGACAAGGTGGTGTCATCCGTTCCGCAGGAGCACATCGAATTCGCCAATGGCATCCTGCAGAGCCATGACATCGATACAGATGACCTAAATGCCACCCGCAAGAAAAGTCTGAACTTCGGCAACAACCTGCAAGTGGAAAACGCAACCAAATCACTGGAGGCCGCGTTTGAGTTCCCCATCAAGCTGGTGGCCAACGCGCTGGGCGTACCGCCCCAAATCATGCTGGACATGGGTAAGAAACACGGTGTCGCCGTGGCCGCGTTGGTGGGTGCCAAGGAGCACGCCATTGCCCAGGTCAATGCCGGGGTCGATATCTTAGTCGTGGCCGGCGGCGAAGCGGGTGGCCATTGCGGGGACGTCTCCACCATGGTGCTGGTGCCTGAAATCTATCAGGCCATTCAGCCCATCAAGAATGTGCCCATCCTGGCGGCGGGCGGCATTGTGACCGGCGGCCAAATGGCGGCGTGCATGGCCATGGGCGCGTCGGGCGCATGGACCGGTTCCGTCTGGCTCACCACCGCGGAAGCGGAGACCAATCCGATCGTGAAAGAAAAGATGCTGGCGGCAAGCTCGCGCGACACGGTGCGCTCGCGCAGCCGCACGGGCAAACATTCCCGTCAGTTGCGTTCGCCTTGGACCGATGCGTGGGAAAAAGAAGGTCCCGTACCGCTGCCCATGCCGCTCCAATCGCTCGTCAGCGAACCGGCATTGGGTAAGGTGGACAAACTCTCCCAAGGCGGTCATGAAGGGGCGAAGAAATTGGCGACCTATTGGGTGGGCCAAGGCGTCGGGCTGATGAATCAGAGCATGTCGGCCGGCGCCGTGGTACAGGAATTCAAGGAAGACTTTGTCCGCGCCTATGAGCGCCTGACCCAAAGCATCAGCGACTAGAGCCGTTTTGGTTTTAATTGAAACACAAAACGGCTCCAGACTTTTTGTTTTGCGCGTTTCCGGACGGTGAACCGGATTCCACTTCACCTGGAAACGCTATAGGCGGCGGACTCAGAAGAGGAGACGACAGATGTTGCAGCAGGCCATTGATTTTCGCGAAGAGAGCGACGCGCTCTACCAATTGCTGTCGGAAACCGATGAAAGCCGGTTCGACGAAAAGACCCAGTTCAAAGACTGGACCCCCAATGAGGTGCTGCACCATCTGCATATGTGGAACTACGCCGCCGACTTATCGCTGGTGAACGAACCGGCCTTTGTGGACATGCTGAACGACGTCATGAACAGCGGCGGTACCGGCGGAATGCGCCCGTTCGAAGCCAAATGGTGCAAGAACGAAAAAGGCCACGCCATGCTGAACACATGGCGCAATTTCTACACGGAAATGGCAGACCGTTTCAAAGAAGCCGATCCGAAGAAACGCTTGAAATGGGCCGGCCCCGACATGAGCGTCCGGTCAAGCATCACCGCCCGATTGATGGAAACTTGGGCCCATGGACAGGAAGTGTTCGACCATTTAGGCGTCGAACGGCAAGAGGCGGATCGGATTAAAAATGTTGCCGTCATCGGCATGAACACCTTTGGCTGGACTTTCGTCAACCGTCAGATGGACGTGCCGTCCGACGTGCCTTATGTGCGGTTGACGGCACCGTCAGGCGACACTTGGGAATGGAACGACCCCAATGAAGCCAACAAGGTGGAGGGCAAAGCGGTCGATTTCTGCCGCGTCGTCACGCAGGTGCGCAACATCAAGGACACGGACCTCACTGTGGTCGGCGACACCGCCAGCCAATGGATGTCGATCGCTCAGTGTTTTGCCGGACCGCCCGAAAACCCGCCGGCGCCGGGCACACGCTTCACCCGAAGCTAGGCGGCGGGAAAGGTGTGCGTGGGATAAAACCAACTGTGGCGGTTCAATCAAAAAATTGCTGTCTTATAGAGAAATCAGCCGAAGACAGACCAACCGGTGCGCGCCGCCAACCGTTCCAACGCCTGCGAACCCGTCCATGATGTACCGGAGCGGTTGAGCCGCGGCGACCACACCGCAATGGCCGCTTGTCTTGGCACAACAGCCAAAATCCCTCCGCCTACGCCGCTTTTCCCTGGGAACCCGACCCGGAAGGCAAAATCGCCGGAGCCGTCATAATGCCCGCAGGTCAGCATGACCGCATTAATGCGGCGGCATTGCTCCGCCGTAATCACCTGCTCGTCCGTGCGCGGGTCGCGGCCGCCATTGGCCAGAAACAGTCCGGCTTGGGCCAATTGCTCGCAGGTTAGCGCCAACGCACATTGCCGGAAATAGGCCGACAGCACTTGCTCGACGGGGTTCTTCAAGTTTGAAAAAGCGGCCATGAAATGAGCAAGACTGCGATTGCGGGACCCCGTATCCGATTCCGATTGGGCGACTTCCCGATCGACCGATACGTCGGCGCTGCCGCTGCGCGCTTGCATGAACGCGGTGACGTTGTCCACCGTTTGGTCAGCTGTCCGGTTGCCGATCAGATGATCCGTCACAACGATTGCCCCGGCATTGATCAACGGATTACGCGGGATGCCGGCTTCGTGTTCGAGTTGAACGATGGAGTTGAATGGCGTACCGGATGGTTCCCGCCCAACGCGATCCCAAACACGCGGCCCTTGTGCTTTCAACACCATGGCCAAGGTAAAAACCTTGGAGATGCTTTGGATCGAGAATGGGGTTTGAGCGTCGCCAATCGCCGCGTGCTGACCGTCCAAACAGGCAATGGCCATACCGAATTGATTGGGGGGCACGCGCGCCAATGCCGGAATGTAGTCTGCCACCCGCCCCGTGCCCAGAGACGGCCGCACATCGTCTGCCACTTCGGCCAACAGTTGATCCATATCCATTCAAACAGTCCTTAATATCCATTTCATTCAGCAGCCGAACTTGGGTAGCCTAGGCAATAGCCGTGATCGCGGTTGCTCCATAAGTTCTCATCAGCGCGAGCGTATATGACCTATTGCCTTGGAATACTTCTGCCGTCAGGACTCATAATGGCATCGGATTCCCGCAGCAATGCGGGTGTCGATCACATCACCACTGTCGAGAAGATGGATCTGTTCGAGCAAACGGGCGAACGCGTCATTGCGGTTCTATCCGCCGGCAATCTGGCCACCACCCAATCGGTGATTTCCAATTTGAGGCAGCATTGCGGCACCGGCGTCAACGATTTAATGGCCTGTGGCACCCTGTTCGATGCCGCCCGCACGGTGGGCGACATGCTGCGCGACGTATTGGCAAAAGACTCCGCACATGTCGCCCCTTTTGGCGACCCGAATGCCACTTTTTTGGTCGGCGGCCAGATTTCAGGGGAACCGCACCGGTTGTTTCAGATCTTTTCGGCCGGCAACTTTATTGAAGCCGGCCCCCGCAACCGGTTCCTGCAAACCGGCGAAACCAAATACGGCAAACCCATCCTAGACCGTACCCTTACCGAAGATATGTCGCTCCGCCGGGCGTCAAAGGTAACTCTGATCTCGTTCGACGCGACGATCCGCAGTAATCTGTCCGTTGGATGCCCGATCGATCTGCTGCGCTATGAGACCGGCAGCTTTACCAGCCAAGGACTTACCCAATTCACAAACGCGGACCCTTATTGGGATAAACTATGCAGCGACTACTCGACCAAGCTGACCGACCTGGTGGCCTCCCTGCCTGAGCCGGACTGATCCCGCCGCCACTCGCCGCACCGGAGACAAAAAAATGAACGATCTTATGAAGGAAATCGGTTTCTACACCCTGGCCGGCGCGCCCAAATCACCGCGAGACTTGATCGATGAAGTGCGCGATGCGGAGGCCATGGGCATCGGCAATTGCTTCATCTCCGAGCGTTTCAATATTAAAGAAGCCGCAACGCTGTCTGGCGCCGTGGGTGCCATTTCGTCCCAGATCGGTATTGCCACCGCCGCCACAAACCACAACACGCGCCACCCTATGGTCACCGGCGCCTTTGCGACAACCATGCACTTTCTGACCGAGGGCCGGTTCTCCCTCGGGCTTGGCCGCGGCATCGACATGTTGTTCGACGCTATGGGCTTGCCCCGTATCAAGACGGCGCAGCTTGAAGACTTCGTAGGAATCATGCGCCGGTTATGGCACGGTGAAACGATCTTGGGACATGACGGTCCGTGTGGAAACTATCCGATGTTGCGGCTCGACCCTTCTTTTGATGTTCACATCCCGGTGACCTTCACCGCCTTCGGCCCCAATTCTCTGGCCTTCGGCGGACGCGCCTGCGACGCCGTGGTCCTGCATACGTTTTTCACGGACGAAACGACCGCGCGCTGCGTTAAAGCCGTCAAGCAAGCCGCTGAAGAAGCCGGGCGAGACCCGGATGCGGTGCGGGTGTGGTCGTGCTTCGCCACCATTGGTGACCATTTGCCCTATCCGGTGCGTCTGAAAAAGACCGTGGGACGCATGGCCACCTATCTACAAGCCTATGGGGACCTGATGGTACGCACAAACAATTGGGACCCGGCCGTGTTGACGCGGTTTCGCGAAGCTCCGATCGTGGCCGATTTCCAAGGTGCTATCGACCAGAATGCCTCCACCGAAGAGCTGGAGCAAATCGCCGAGCTTATCCCGGAAGACTGGCTGGCACCTGCCGCCAGCGGCAGCCCAGAGCAATGTGTCGCCTCCATCAAGGAACAGTTCGATCTTGGCGTGGACAGCATCATCTTGCACGGCGCCTCCCCCACGGACCTCAAACCGATTGTGGAAGCTTACGGCAAAACCCGTGACGGCGCCCGGTTTAAAGGCCTGCCCGCCCATCCGGGCGGTAATTCATAAGGCTGCCGGCCGCCTCAGCAAGCATTGGCGTTACGCCCAAAGGGCGTTATGATAATCGCGTTCGAGATATCGGCAGGCGAGGCACCGTTTGCCGGTTTCCATTGGAAAGGGGGGTCCGATGGCAAGAATCTCAGTTCACCAGTACAAAATCGATGCAGGCTTCGGCAGCGTGGTGATCACCCTGCAATCCCTGCGGGCGCACCCAATGCAGGGGGTCATGTCGACTCTTGGCCAGCAAATTATCGCGCCCGAACCGCCGACCGACCCCACTTTGGTCACTTGGCGGCTGCCGGCCGAAGACCAACGCTATGTGCTCTATGGCATTGTCACCCCGCTGAACCGGCTGATGCTCGGCCCCACTTATGAGCGACGGGTCACCCAAGGCGGCGAACTGCTGAAAGGGCGTAAAAACCCTGCCCGGATCTCCGCGCGTAAATCCAATGCCGGCGAATATGTGGGAACGCCGGAACTCATCAGTATAAAAATCAAATGAGTATGCGGCTGAAAATCGGCCTTGCGGGCGCTGTGCTTGGCCTGGTCGCCATAGGGGCCACGCCGACCATTGCCAGCGATGCGGACCTTCCCCCGGAAACACCGTCCCAGGCAGCGGAACGCAAGAAGTTTCAAAGTGCAGACTCGTTCGATATCGACCTTTTTGCACCGGTGGCGCCGGCGCTTATTTCGTTGGGTGTATCGCCACGCAATGTGTCGGACCCGGGCGCCATTCAGGATTTCGACTACGACATAGCCAGTGTCGGCGGCGATTTGAGCACCGGCATCGGCGCGGCCATTAGTATCAATCCCTTCTGGATCGGCGCCCAGCCCATCACGCTGAATGAATACCGAAATGAAAAGAGCTGGGCCGGGCGCGTGTGGGCACGCACGCAAGTGAGCTTCGGGGCCGCCCGCGCGGGCACGGAAAACCTGGACGCCATCGTATTGGGGCTGGGCATGCAAACCCAGCTACTGGACGCGCAAGATCATCGCTTCGACCGGAAAAGCTACATGTGCATTGACGACATTTGGAACCGATACCGCCGCGACGACCATGAGCGCCGGCTGCAACAAGCGATCGGCGAGAATCTGGATGTCTTAGAACAGGCAGAGGACGGCGCAGAGATCGAGATCGACCTGCCGATCTTGAACGGTACCGGTGAGCCATCCCAACAAGCCAACCTGCAGCTTTATTTGGACGAACGCCGGAAATGCCGGGACGGGGCCATATCGCGGTTGCTCGCCGCGCCGTCTTGGAAAGTCGGCGGCGGCACGGGCCTGCGCTCCGAAGAGGGTTCGTTGGGTAATTTTGATTACAATGGTGGCTCGTTGTGGACGTCGTACCGCCAACCGCTCGATGCGCGCGGCCGTTTTGCGGCTTTCGGCTTTCTGCGCGGCGACAAGGACGTGGTGGTCGACCTGAAAAACGACCAAGAGGCCGAAGCCGACTCGCTTTTGGCCGGCCTGGGCCTGGCACACCAACGCACATGGTTGCGCATCGATGCGTCCGTTGCCTTTACCCGGCGCGACTTTGAAGACTTCGCCGCCAATCGGGACGATTTTCTCACCTATGCCGGCACGGTCGACGTGCGCTTGCGTGAGGGTATCTGGATTGGTGTCGGGGGCGGGGCATTTACCGGCTCACGCTTCACGGACGGGGGTTTTTACTCCACCCGTTTGCGCATCGCCTATGAGAACTTCTCGCCGTTCTAGCAGCTTGCTGAAAAAGTCATGACATTAGGTCTCCATGGTTCGAGACGGCGCTATCGCGCCTCCTCACCATGAGGCTTTTGCTTGTTTTCTTCATCCTGAGGAGGGCCGTTAGGCC
>JANQMY010000241.1 GCA_028279895.1 Alphaproteobacteria bacterium | reverse complement strand
GCGGATCCACACCCGCAAGCGTATGCCAATCCGGCCGTGCAAACTGACACGGGTGATGAACGCAATCGCCGGTGATGATGGCACGCGACTCCTTCGACTTAATCTCTATGCTGACATGTCCCGGCGTATGACCCGGTGTCGGATAAAGCCTCACTTCGTCGCACACTTGATGGTCCGTCGCCACCAGGTCGGCCAAGTCGCGTTCCAGAATCGGCCGGATAGAATCCTCAAAGACGTTCTTGTCCGTCACTTTCATGCGTCCCTTGGGCGGGTCTGCCGCGTTGACGAACGCGTCATAGGTTTGTTGCCAATGTCGCAGCTCGGCCTCTGCAAACAGATAACGCGCATTCGGGAAAGTGGGCTGCCAATCCGTCCCGTCCCAATAGGTATTCCAGCCCACATGATCGAGATGCATATGGGTGCATAACACCACGTCGACAGCTCCCGGGTCGAAGCCCGCCGCGCGAAACCGATCGAGAAAATCGTTCTGCGCCTTGTGCCATGCATCGACCGCCGGGCGGTCTTTGTCGTTGCCGACGCAGGTATCAACGAGCACCGTTTTCGAGGGTGTTTCCAAGACGAAACACTGAATGATGCCCGTAAGGCTGCCGTCGGCATTGGCAAAATGAGGGGTGAGCCAGGGAATCGCTCGAACGGCGTCCGGCGCAGCGCCCACAATCAGATCGCTCAGGAAGTCCAGATCCTGTTCAATTATGCTGGTAATGCGGACAGATCCAATGGTCCATTGCATTAAAGGCGCCTCGCATCGCATTGTTTTGAACCTTGATAGCGGAACAGCGGGCGTTATCCAATCCGTGAACTGACACCGACACGAAAAAATGCAAAGAGGAAGCAGAAGATGGCATTTATTGACGTAATAACCAAAGGGCCGGTGACATGGGTAACGCTTAACCGCGCCGACAAGATGAATGCCATCACGCCGCAAATGCATGCGGATCTGCAAGATGCCTTCGATGGCTTTGCCGCAGACCACACTCAACAGATCTGCGTTGTGACCGGCGCGGGCAATAAAGCGTTTTGTGCCGGCAGCGATTTGAAAGCGGGTATCCATCGGGACTACCCCAAGAACGGCTACGCCGGGTTGATCGAACGCTTCGACTTGGCCAAGCCCGTCATTGCCGCCGTCAACGGGCTGGCCCTGGGCGGCGGCTTTGAGATCGTGCTGGCATGCGACATTGTCATCGCCTCGGAAACCGCAAGCTTCGGTCTGCCCGAACCGCTGGTGGGCGCCGTCGCCTTAGGCGGCGGTATCCACCGCCTGCCCCGCCAAATCGGTTTGAAGAAGGCCATGGGGTTGCTGCTGACCTCGCGCCGCATCGACGCACAAGAAGCCGATCACCTGGGGCTGGTCAACGACGTGGTACCGGCCAATGCCCTGATAGAAACGACCGAACGCTGGTGCGATCAGATCCTCAAAGGCGCACCGCTTTCCGTCCGCGCCACCAAAGAAGCGGCTTTGCGCGGCCTGGACGAACCGAGCTTGGCGGACGCGCTCAAAAACCAAAACGACTATCCGGCCTATGCGCAGTGGCGCACCAGCGAAGATTTGCAGGAGGGCCGCGCCGCATTTTCCGAGAAGCGCGCACCCAAGTGGAAGGGGCGGTAGAGAACACGGTGTGACCTACTTCGTGTACATTGTGACGAACAAGCGCGACGGCACGCTTTATACAGGCGTCACAAACAATCTGGTGCGCCGGGTCTATGAACATCGTACGCATGCCGTTCGTGGATTTTCCGACAGATACAACACTACTACAACACTACGCGGCTTATCTACTTTGAGCCGTTCGACGACGTCGAGCAGGCAATCTTGAGGGAAAAAACTCTCAGGAAATGGCGACGGGCATGGAAAGTTCGCCTGATCGAACGAAACAACCCTTGCTGGGAAGATCTCTACGAAAAAGTAGCTGCTCCCCAACAGTAAGCATTGTCACCCCGGATGCATTGCAACACGCCAGTGTTGCGATGCTGGTCCGGGGTCTTGACCCCAAGATCAAAGATCCCGGAACTACGGCGCATCATCATAGATGCTGCACCGTGTCCGGGATGACACCCCACTGGAGTAATCGGAAGCGTGCAATCACACCGGCAGTGCGGTTGTGTATTTCACCTGTTTTAAGATGTATACGGACTTTACGTGGGCAACACCACGGATGCGCAACAGACGTTTGGTGAGAAAGCGCTCATAGTCTTCGCTGCCTTCCACCGCCACGCGCAGCCAATAATCGCCGTCGCCGGCCACCATATAGGCTTCAAGAATTTCGGGGATGTCCCGGATCTGTTCAACGAAGTGGTCCAGCTCCACATCCTGATGTTTTTCAAGGGTTACCTGCGCGATGACGCTGTCGCCATAACCGACCTTTTTCGGGTCCAGCAGCCCCACATAGCCCTGGATGACACCGTCATCTTCCAGACGCTTCACGCGCCGCCAGGCGGGCGTCGCCGACAGCCCTACTTTTTCCGCCAGCGTGGCCGCGCTTTGCCGGCCATTCTTCTGCAGTTCCCGAAGGATTTCGCGATCAAGATCATCAATTTCGCTCATATTCGAGATATATATCCTAAAAAATGTAAGAAAGCAGCGTTTTTATTTCACATGGACGGTGATTTCCCCTAAAATTGGTAAACATGTCTCAAGGGGATTGGGGCATAGTCGGGGGACATTGACCCAGGGTCGCCACCATAAGTGTCCGAGGCCGCACCGCATGAACATGACCAGTCCCGCTGCCGCTTTCGATAACGACTACACGCTCTTAGACCGCTACCGATTGGACGAAGGGCGGGTCTACCTAACCGGCACCCAGGCCCTGGTGCGGGTCGCCCTCATGCAACGCCGGCTCGATGAGGCCGCCGGGCTGAACACCGCCGGCTTTGTGTCCGGGTATCGCGGCTCGCCTCTTGCCGGCCTGGACGCCGAACTCGAACGCATGCGCGACATGCTGGACGACCATCAAGTGCGCTTTCAACCGGGCCTCAATGAAGACTTGGCAGCTACGGCCGTGTGGGGCAGCCAGCAACTGGATGCCTTTGGCGGCAAAAAATACGATGGCGTGTTCGGCCTATGGTACGGCAAAGGCCCCGGCCTCGACCGGTCCGCCGATGCCATGCGACATGCGAATGCCTTCGGCACGTCGAAACATGGCGGTGTGCTGGCAGTGGTAGGCGACGATCACGGTGCCCAGTCATCGACCATTCCACACCAGAGCGATCATATGTTTATGGGCTTTATGATGCCCATTCTGCACCCGGCAAATGTGGCGGAATATTTGTGGCTGGGCCTGGCCGGCATTGCCATGTCGCGCTTTTCCGGCTGCTGGGTCGGCTTCAAGGCGCTCACGGAAGTCGTGGAAAGCGGCGCCTCCATCAAACTCGATCCGCAAGCGTATCAATTCCTGGTGCCGGAAGAAGGCGAATACGAAAGGCCGCCGAAATTCGACCTGAACTTCGACCCCTCCCTGCCCTGGCCACAGGAGCGGTGGGAATTGGAGCGCCTGGTGCAGCGTTACCGTACCCGCGCCGCGTGGGCATTTGCCCGAAAGAACAAGCTGGACCGCATCACGCTGGACAGCCAGCGCGCGCGCATCGGCATTTTGACGACCGGCAAGGCCCATCACGATCTCATGCAGGCGCTGGCCGATCTCGATATCGACGAACGCACGGCTCAGCGCATCGGACTGCGCATCGGCAAGGTGTCGATGCCTTGGCCATTGGAACCGGAATTCACGAAGGCGTTCGTCGAGGGTCTGGAAGAGATCATCATCATCGAAGAAAAGCGCGAGGTGATGGAGCCGCAGGTAAAGTGGCAACTCTTCAATCTGCCGGCCGACCGGCGCCCGACCATCATCGGCAAGGAAGACGAAAACGGCGAGGTTTGG
>JANQMY010000552.1 GCA_028279895.1 Alphaproteobacteria bacterium | reverse complement strand
AGTGACATGGACGGTGCCTTTGATCGGCACACTCCAACCTTGGCAGATTGCATTCGTCTGCGCAGGCGCTCCGGGCTTTCTAATTGTGCTGCTTATTCTGACCATTCGCGAACCGGAACGGCGGGAAATGATGGCGTCCACCGCTAAAACGGGCACCGCCGATGCCAAGCCGGCAGCGAGCATTCCGGTGGCGGAAGTCGTCGGTTATTTCGTCACGAATAGTCGTGTCTATCTTCCGATTTTTATGGGCTTTGGGTTCATTCTACTGTGGGAGATGGGCAAAAGTCTGTGGACACCCACCTATTTTATACGCACGTTCGGTTGGACGCCCGGCGAGGTCGGCTTTCGCCTTGGATTGATGACTTTGTTCTTCACATCCGGCGGCGCTGTTGCCAGCGGGTGGGTTTCCGATTACCTCGCCAAACGCGGATATCGAGATGCGAGCTTGCGGGCGGCCTTTCTGGGCACACTGGCAGGTCTTCCCTTTACGGTCTTGGCGACTTTGATGCCGACTCCCACCCTTGCCGTCATTATGTTCTGCCCCGTTTTGTTCTTCGGCGCATTTCCGTTCGCGCTTGGTCCCGCTGCAATTGCGGCCATCACCCCCAATCAAATGCGCGCTCAAATTACGGCCCTTTATCTATTCTCGATCAATTTGCTGGGGTTTGGCCTTGGTCCCCTCTTTATCGGCGCTATCACGGACTATGTGTTCGCAGATGAAGCTCAATTACGTTATTCGATTTCCGTTTCCGCCGCGATCGCCATGCCGCTGGCGCTCGTTGCCTTGGCAGCATCCATGCGACAGTTCATCACGACGCTCGAAAGACTAGAAAGCGCGGTGACGTCCGTACGTAACACAAGTAATTAGGCTTGGACTATTTGATTGCAAAGTGACTGTCGATAAGGCGTTACTCTTGGACATCACAATCTGATGAAGTGCCCTATAGCAAGCCTTCCTCTTTGAGCTTTGGCACAACGGCCTTTTCAAACAAGTGCAGACTTTGCCATGACATGTCCGGATCCAGCCCACCGAACAGAGGCTGAAAACTCAACTGCCCGTCGGCACCCAATGTCTTGGCGTAGTCGACGCACTCATCCGGCGTTACCACCTGAAACAGCGGTGAGGCTTTGAGGTCATCGAGAGTCTGCAGGGGCTTGTATGTGGTGGCGCCGACACCGCGTTCGGTAGCCCATTGGGCGTAGGAATTGGTCGTGTACTTCACATGAGGTGCAAGGATGGGCCAATCGCGGTCGGGATCTTCCGTAACAAACAGAAAGTTTGGCCCACTTCGGGTTAAGGGTTTCGGCTCCGGTTTACCAAGCTTCCGGCACTCTTCGACATAGACTTCGTAGAAATCTGGGTGTCCCGGAAAGAACTCAAACCCCATGCGCGCTGACCGCCGTGCGGATGCTTCCGTTGAACCGCCCATGATGATCTTCGGACCGGCTTTGCGATAGGGTTTTGGCGTGACCGTTACCATGCGTCCCTCGAACTCGAACGGTTCGCCGCGCCAGGCAGTCTGCAATACGCGGATCGTTTCCTTATAGATGGCCAGCCGCTTTTTTATGTTGATACCGAACATCTCGAATTCGAGGGGGCGATACCCCATGCCGGCCGTCAAGGTCACCCGGCCCTTGCTGATCAGATCAAGCACCGCCAGATCTTCCGCGAGACGCAAGGGCTGATGCATGGTTATGAGAAGCGCGCTCAAATGGAGTTCAATCTGTTTAGTGCGGCTGGCAATCGCCGACGCCATAACCATGGGCGAAGGCAAATAGCCATCTTCCGCACCATGATGTTCGCCTAAAAAAACGGTTGCAAAGCCCAACCGATCAGCCCAGGCACACTGCTCGATCGCCGCTTCATACTGTGTATCGAGGGGGGCGCCGATTGCCGGGCCTCGCATATCATACCTCAACGATAATTTCATGACCCCTCTCTCGACCCATAGATGGCTCGCGGACCTTCGCCCGCTCAATGTTACAAAACTATACTATTCATATGCATAGTATATTGCAATTGCCGGACGACCCTCTCTGACCGACAAAACCGCTAAATTCTGCTTGGTTTGCCTATGGCAGCACGACTGCGACCACCGGCCTCATCGCTTGATCAATCCGATGTGAAGCTAACTATGATAATGATGGTGTTAAGTATGGTATTAATGAAAGCTGATCAGGCTTGTACTGATTCACTTCCAGCCTTGTTGAACCCTTGCCCTGATGACAGGTCTAATGGTGTTCGGCCATAGGCTAAACTAGAAGTAGAAATAGACATTGTCACAATTTTTGAGTGGAATCGATCCTCAATGGCCAAACGGAAAACTGCTCCGGCAAAGCTCTCAAAAGATAAGAAATCGACAAAACGTGGAGCCGCCCCTACGCCGCCCGAAGCGCTTGCCGTTGATGTTGATCCCGACTTGCGCCGGTCAACTCGACGGTCGCTGAAGACCGCGGAGGTAATCGCTCGGGAAATCGTTAA
>JANQMY010000155.1 GCA_028279895.1 Alphaproteobacteria bacterium | reverse complement strand
TGCGCATCCTGACCATTAAGGTCGACGAGCTGGAAGAAGGTCCGTCCGCGATGATGCAAAGCCGCGGCGGACGCGATGGCGACCGCCCGCGCCGCGACGGCGACCGGCGTCCCCCGCGGGATGGCGACCGCCGCCCGCCCCGCGATGACGGCCCTAAATCCGAGGCCGCCAAACCGGATGCCCCTAAAACCGATACCAAGCCCACCGCCGATGCGGCGCCCGCCAGCGAATAAGGAGACCCGAGATGAGTGAGAGACCTGCTGGTGGTGGCGGCCAACGCCGTCCTTTCTTCCGCCGTCGTAAAACCTGCCCGTTCTCCGGCGCCAATGCCCCGAAGATCGACTATAAAGACATCCGCCTGCTGCAACGGTTCGTTTCCGAGCGCGGCAAAATCGTGCCGAGCCGCATCACCGCCGTTTCCGCAAAGAAACAGCGGGAATTGAGCAAGGCGATCAAACGGGCCCGGTATTTGGGTCTGTTGCCTTACATCGTGCGCTAATCAGGGGACGGAGGAGAAGTAAGATGCAAGTCGTATTGCTCGAACGCGTCGCCAAGCTTGGCCAAATGGGAGATGTGGTCACCGTCAAAGACGGCTATGCCCGCAACTTTCTGCTGCCGCGGAAAAAGGCGTTGCGCGCGACCAAAGAAAACTTGGCCCATTTCGAGAGCCAGAAAGCCCAGCTTGAAGCGCGCAATCTGGAACTCAAAAAGGAAGCCGAACAAGTTGCCGGCAAGCTGGACGGTGAAAGCTTCGTGATCATCCGGCAAGCCGGCGAAAGCGGACAGCTTTATGGCTCCGTCTCGGCACGCGACATCGCCGACGCGATCAGCGCCGGCGGCGTGACGGTGGAACGCAGCCAGATTTCCATGAACCGCCCCATCAAGACGTTGGGCCTGCATGACGAGACCGTTGTGCTTCACCCTGAAGTCAGCGTGGGCGTCGTGGTGAATGTGGCCCGGTCGGAAGAAGAAGCCGAACGGCAGGCCCGCGGAGAAGATGTGACGGCGCAGGTCGACGAGGACGATCTCGACGAAGAAACCATTGCCGTGGAAGATGTCTTCGAAGATGAAGCCCAGGCGCAAGAGGCGTTGGCTGACGCCGATGGCGGCACCGAAGCGGAGGCTGAGGCCCCTGCCCCATCAGCCGATGCGGAACCGGAGAAGACAGAAGACTAGTCCTACCGCCGCTCCGCCGGCCGGAATCTTCTTGAACGATACTGCGCGAGATTCCTGCATCCGCAGGAATGCGCGATTGAGGCAATCAATCCGCCCCGGACCCGGGGCGGATTTTTTATGCTGCGACGTCTTTCCAACCGCGCCGGATCACGTTTGAGGTTTCAAGAGATAAAGGGCGATTGCGCCCGCCAGCGCCACGGCCGCGACCACATCGGCGATCACCACGGTGCGCAACGCCACATTGGTGCCACCGACGGACGCGACAAAAAAGAAAAACGATCCCACACTGACGAACGCCGCTACAAAAGCGGCCGGTTGGTGCAGGGGCACAAAGGCCGCATAGGCGAAATAGGCGCCTAAAATGCCGAACAGCACGGCGCGGTGGCGCATCAGCACCTCCAGATTGGGATCATCGATGGCCGTGCCGTAGAGCGCCGTCAGGCGGTCGGCACCCAAAGCGCCGGAAATCGGCAACAGATGAATGACGGCAACGATCAGCATGAGTCCGGTGATGATCCGCTCGACCATTTGGGCCTCCTCGGTGAAGGGCCGTTCTTCGCCCTTTCGGGTGCACACTTCAATTACGGCGCAGGTAATGCCCAGGGTAATACTTGGAACCTTAGGTGGCCGGCGGATTGCCCAACCGTTCCATGCGCCTGGCCATCCGTTCGCGCAAACGCTCATGGCGCTCCGGTGTCAGCGGATAGGACCAGATCAGCCCCATGGCCAGACCGTAAAAGAAGATGGGTCCGATACAATAGACGAGGCGCAGAGACAGCACGCCCACATCCGTCGACGCCTCGACACCGCCGCGTGCCACGAACCCCAATAGCCCCACCACATTCAGGGCCATACCGGTCCCGAAGGCCACGGCCAGCTTATCGGCAAGCCCCAGAATGGAGAAATAAGTGCCCGCCCGGCGTCCACCGGTGCGTACCGTATCCACGTCGATCACATCGGCCATCATGGCCAACGGCAAAAACTGCAAACCGCCGAAGCAAAAGCCCTTCAGCAGGAACAAAAGGAAGAAGACGAAATAGTCGCCATATCCCAGGAACAAATTGGCAGCGCTGACAAAGGACACGATGACCAATGTCCACATGAAGGCCAGATGTTTGCCGTACTTACGGCCGAGCCACAACCAGAACGGAATGGCCGCAAGCCCGAAGACGAAATAGAAGAAATAGGCGGCACCGATGGTGGGAATGCCCACAATGTCGCGAATGAAAAATAGCGAGACCGCATTGCGGCACGATTCGCCCATTACCACCAGAAAGGTGATAATCAGTACACGGCGCATCGGACCGTTGCGCCACAAATACCTCAAACCTTGACGCAGGGGCACGCGCTCCCGCGGCGCCGGCGGCGGTTCAGGTACAAAAAACAAAACCGCCAGACAGCAGATCGGCAGGACGGCGATGATCGTCCACGCGAGCCCTTCCAGAACCGGGCCGGTCAGTGCCGCCCGATCCATCGGCTTGATATCCGCCACCTGCCCGCCCAACACCGCGGCGGCATCTCCCCAGATCTTGGCGAGGAATTCGGCCACACCCCCGCCCCCGTCGGCGGTCAATTCCACGGCCAGCGGGACGGCGGCGGCCACAATGAGGCCAAACAGAATGTGGCCCTGGCGGGCCGCGCTGATGCGGCTGCGCTGGTGATAATCGGGCGACAGTTCGGCGCCCCAGGCCGCATGGGGCAGCGCGATCATGGTGGCCCCGACAAAGAAGATCGTAAGCCAGACAAGGAAGTAGACCATGCCGACCCCGTCGGGGGGCACGAACAGCCAATAAGCGCCTCCCATCATCACCGGCGCCCCGAACAAAAGCCAAATGCGCCGGCGGCCATAGCGGGTGCGCCAACGATCGGAGATTTCCCCCATTAGGGGGTCGGTGAACACATCGGTCAGCCGGGCAAGCATCAAGATCGTTCCGACGGTCGCCAGCGGCAGGCCCAAACCGCCCGCATAGTGCGCGGGGATCCAAATGGCCAAGGGATAGCCGATTACCGCCAGGGGTAGGCCAATCGAACCGTAGATGAATATCGTGGTGTTGCTGAGTTCACGGGGTGGTGTTTGGGTAGACACACGGGGCTTCCTGCTTTGTCAGCGCTCTTGTCAGGCCGGCGCCATGGATCAGCATAAGCACGATTGCAACGGTGTGGGCAAGCAGAGGTCCTTGCCGTTGGCGATAGCTGTATCCGATCAAAACGCCGATGCGATCGGTGTGTCACATCATCCGGCCGGTGGATCCGGACGCGCACTCTAGGCGCTCCCGGTACGGGCTGCTATGTGAACACGCCGATCAAGCGAAACCATGCGCCGTAGAAAGCAGCCCCATGAAAGCGGATCACATTATTCGAATAGACGCCCCGCCGTCGCTGGTATGGCAAGTGACCACGGATATCGATCGGTGGCCCGATTGGACCCCGACCGTCGACGAGGCCCGGCGCTTGGACGACGGGCCGTTCACGCTGGGCGGTTTAGAGCGGCGGACAGTGAAATGGAACCATTCTGCCGAGGTCGTTTTGCGTCAGGACCAAGCTGTTCGGCGCAGGCCATACCGGGCGTGCGGTCAAGCCGGACGGCGCCGGCCATGGCGCAATCCGGCCCGGCCCTTTGGGTTTGCGTCCGGCGGCCGCC
>JANQMY010000141.1 GCA_028279895.1 Alphaproteobacteria bacterium | reverse complement strand
TTTCATCCTTCGAGACGGGCCTGTCGGCCCTCCTCAGGATGAGGAAAACAAACAAAAAACCTCATGGTGAGGAGGCGCGATAACGCCGTCTCGAACCATGGATTCCCAAGTCCATGACTTTTTCAGCAGCCTGCTAAAGCGTGTCGCGCTTAAACTGATCAAGGGACAGGTTTTAAGCACCCGCCATCCAAAGGCGGCTGCAGCAATCTGCAATGGTTACCCTACCGTGGGGGCGGCGAGCGTTGATCCAGGCGGTTTGACGGCTCGATATCGTCTTGACGCTCGTAGCGATCGCGGAACTCCTGTTCCTTACGCTGTTCGATGTTGTACTCCGTTTCGATCGCCTCAAGGTTCATGAGCGAGCGTTCGTATTCGCGAACGTCACGTTCGTCTCTTTCCGCGCACCGCTCGTCATCATAGCGCTCCGCGCACCATTGCTCGAAAGACAGCGTATCGCTCAGATACTCGCTTTTCCCGATCGCAGGCGACGACATCGCGAGCGCCGGCACCCCTGTCAGCACGAGGACAGCAGCCAAATGTTTCATGTCAAAATCCCCAAATGTGACGCGCCCCTGTGAAGCGGCGGAGATTAGAATAGCGGTCAGGACAATAACGTAGTGACAATTAGCCGATCTTCCAACCGGCTCCCCACAACTATTCTACCCGATCGTGCCGTGGGGGTCACAAATTTGAGATCCGCGCGGCGTTTTGAGAATGACTCTATTCTGCGGCGGCCACCTGTACTGAGTCCTCGGCAATCGCCACATTTTCCGGCGGCAGCGGTGGCTTGCCCAGAATGGCATCCGCGATTTTTTCCGCGATCATAATAGTGGGCGCATTGGTGTTACCGCCAACGAGGGTCGGCATCACGGATGCATCCACGACGCGCAATCCTTCAATGCCATGCACCTTACAGGTGGCATCGACCACAGCCTCGCGATCCGTCCCCATCTTTGCCGTGCCAATCGGGTGATAGATCGTTTCGGCCGTCCGGCGGACAAAGTCATCGATCTTGTCGTCGGATTGCACGTGAGCGCCGGGCATCAATTCCGGCCCGCGATACGCATCGAATGCTTCCTGGGCAAAGATTTCACGGGTGAGCTTGATTCCCTGCCGAATGGCAAACCGGTCGTTTTCGGTTGCAAGATAATTCGGTTGGATGAGTGGCGGATCGAACGGATTTGTCGACTTGAGGGAAACGAACCCCTTGCTCTCGGGGCGCAGCTGGCACACATGCGCCATAAAACCGTGCCGGTCAGGCTTCTTCCGCGCGTGATCGAACATGTTCGCGGGAATGAAGTGAAGCTGAAGATCCGGCATTTCAAGTTCAGGCCGCGACTTCAAGAACGCGCCCGATTCAAGACCGTTCTGCGTTCCCAAACCGGAGCCGAAGAAGGTGTATTTCATGCCGGTCACGAGGGCACGCAACGGGTTCATCTGGCTGTAGAGCGTAATGGGCTGTGTGCATTCGTATTGAACGGTACAATCCAAATGGTCCTGCAGGTTTTTGCCCACGCCCGACAAGTCGGCGACCACATCAATGTCGAACTTTTTCAGATAGTCAGCTTCGCCAATTCCCGACAACAGAAGCGTTTGCGGCGTGTTGACGGTCCCGCCGCACAAGATGACCTCGCGTTCTGCCGTGGCCTTAACCGTTTCCCCTTTCTGAACATATTCGACGCCCGTGGCCGTGGTGCCGTCAAACAGAATACGAGACGTCATCGCATCGACTTCAACGCTCAAATTATCGCGATCCAGGGCAGGCCGCAGATATCCAACGGCGGCGCTCTGTCGTTTCCCGCCGCGGATGGTCAGATGATACGGCCCCATGCCTTCTTGCTGGAAACCGTTGAAATCGTCCGTAAGCGGATGACCGGCTTGGCGCCCCGCTTCCACGAAAGTGCGGTAAAGCGGGTTTGTGGATTTGCCGCCTGAGACCTTCAGCGGGCCGCCTTCCCCATGAAAATCGTCCCGGCCATCCTCGAAGTCTTCCGATCTTTTGAAGTAAGGCAGCACATCCGCAAACCCCCACCCCTCGAGTCCAAGTTGGCGCCAATGATCGTAATCGCGTGCATGTCCGCGAATGTAGATCATGCCATTGATCGACGAGGATCCACCCACAACCTTGCCCCGAGGCCAGAATAGGCGGCGATAGTTCAGATGTTCCTGCCCCTCGGTTTCGTAGCACCAGTTGAGCTTCTTGTGAGACAAGAGACGGCCAACGCCGGCCGGCATGTGGATGAGAATATTGTTGTCTTTGCTGCCTGCTTCCAGTAGCAGAACACGCGCGGACGGATCCGCAGATAACCGGTTCGCGAGCACACAGCCAGCACTGCCGGCACCAATGATGATGTAGTCGAACGTCCGCACCGCGATGCCTCCACTTTTCGTTTTGCACTGTCAAGCTATGTTGAGTGAGGATCAGTTTTAGCGCCATCGCCCGCTTGGCGCTAGGCCTAGCAACAGCGCTCTAAGCGCACAGACGAACGGTCGAACCATGAAGATCCGCCTTGCAAACGCACAAGATGTCGTTGCCCTGCCCGACCTGGAAAAACGCGCCGGCGAACTGTTTCGAGAAATCGGCTTGGACGAAATAGCCGACGGTGACCCTACGTCCGAGGCGGAATATGCCGACATCCAAGCTCAGGGATTGTTGTGGGTCGCCGTCGAAGGCACTGCACGTCCCGGAGGTTTTTTGGCAGGCAAAATCATTGACGGCTGCGCCTATATTCATGAGGTCTCTGTCGATCCGTCGCAGCAAGGAAAAGGTCTCGGACGATCGCTGATCGAGCACTTTTGTGCCTGGGCGAAATCACGCGGCTACCCCTTGGTCACGCTTTCCACATTCAGGTCCGTTCCCTGGAACGGACCCTATTATGCAAAACTCGGTTTCAAGGAAGTTGCGGGTGCGGACCTTGGACCAAACCATCTCGCCGTCCGACGCGACGAAGTTGAAAACGGCCTTGATGCGAATGACCGGATCTTCATGAGCCGCCGCCCTTGATGTGCCAAGGGCCATCCCAAAATAAAACCACCTAAAGTTTTATACAAATACCCTTCAAATAAAGAACAAATATAACTCGATTTATATTACAGTATTCCTAAATAATACTCGGTATCTTTTATCTAGTCTGAATTATTTTCTGAAAAACTCCAGTCAGTGCAGGCGAATGACTTGGGGTTTTTCTGATGAACAGAACTGTTTTGGGGTGGCCCGTATCACTTAAGCGATATGCGAAAGCCACTGTTTCCATGACCATCGGTGTTTTCCTGATGGCATGCAGCTATCAGCCGCCGGGCGGCACCTCCATGAGTTTGGGCGAGCAGGCAAAAGCGCCACGGGGTTATGTGGATTTTTGCGAGCGCCACGCAGAGGATTGCCGGGATCGGGAATCGAGCCGGCACCGCGTCCGGCTCACTGAAAACCGCTGGATCGAACTCAATTCCATCAACACGTCGACCAATGTGCGCATTCGGCCCGTCACGGACCGGGCACAGCACAATCAGATCGAGGTCTGGCAGTACCCGAAAGGCGTGGGCGATTGCGAAGACTACGCGCTCGAAAAGCGGCGCCGCTTGATCGAAGCCGGTTGGCCGGAGAAATCTCTCCGCATGGCAACGGCACGCAATCAAAAAGGCAATTTGCATGCCGTGCTGATCGTGGTGACGGAACAAGGTGACTATGTACTGGACAATGTCACCAACCGGATCAACGCTTGGGATCGGACCGCCTATCAGTGGGTCGCTCGTCAGTCTACGGAGAATCCGATGGTCTGGCACAAGATCGGTACCGACACGGCGACGACTACGGTTGCGTTGAACGTCAACTAAGCGCTGGAGCGTTTCCAGGTGAGCCGGATTCCACCCTCCGGTCAAGCCGGAGGGCATGCTTAAGCTGGTCGCGCTCTAGGCCAGACCGGAAACGGTCTGGCTTTTTGCTATCGCCCTTTCCAATCCGGTGGCCGTTTTTCCGAGAACGCACGGGGCCCTTCGACGAAATCCTCACTTTTGATCATGTCCGCTACCGCCGGATAACGCCCGGACATGGATGCCTGCAAATCGGCGACGTCCAAGCCCTTGTAAACGGCTTCCTTGGATGCACGAATGGACATGGGCGAGCATTCAAGGATCTGAGTTGCCCATTTCTTTGCTGTTTCCATCAGGGCAGGTTGGGGTACCACGTCGTTCACGAAGCCCAGCTTCATGCCTTCTCCGGCGGACACCCTTCGGCCGGTGAGAATCATACCCAGCGCCTGCTTCTGTCCGATTTGCCGAGGCAACCGATGCAGGCCGCCAGCCAATGCCGCCAGTCCAACCCGAGGTTCGGGCAGCGCAAAAATGGCATTGTCGGACGCAATAATAAGATCGCACGCCAGAGCGATTTCAAAGCCGCCGCCCATGGCCACACCGTTCACGGCCGCGATCACCGGTTTGTTCAGATCGAAGCGCGACGTCAGACCGGCAAAACCGGATCCCGGCATGCTGACACGTTCACCGCCATGGCTGGCTTGATACTTTAGGTCATTACCTGCGCTAAAGGCCTTATCGCCCGCGCCGGTCACAATTGCGACCCAGAGTTCGGGATCCGCCGCAAATTCATTGAACATGGCGTGCAGCCCCACATGCGACGGCGGATGCAGGGCATTCATGACGTCCGGTCGGTTGAGCGTCACGATCAGCAGCTTGCCGTCCCGTTCCGCTTTGCAAAATTCATAGTCGGTCATGCGTTCCTCACCTTTTTATTTTGTCGAACGTTAGCTGCAACACAGCTTTTCGAACTTCAGCAACGATTTCAATGAAAAGCGCACTCACGCGCGTCGCGCGCTCACTAATGAGGCGTACCCGTAGAGATCATGTCGCTTGGGACATCCGACCGTTGGGGCGGTGCGACCGTGTCGTCATTTGCCAGCGCCCATTCATGGAATTGCGCTTTCCCTTCAGCGCCCCAATTGACCGGCAAGCGCTCAAAACTAAGGAGTAAAGGCCGTTTGACGGTGACATCCTCGGCAACCTGTTGCGGTTTCAGCGTCGGAACGATAACGGCCGCCACCCTGTTCGGAAGTGCGGTTGTGGCATTTTCCACGACGGTCTCGCCTGGGGCCGTGTGGGCAACGACGACGGGTTCCGCTTCAGGCCGTGCGTTGGGCAATATGTCGCTTGCATCCTGCCAAGCACTGGCAAT
>JANQMY010000129.1 GCA_028279895.1 Alphaproteobacteria bacterium | reverse complement strand
AGCCGGATCGGAGATTATGGCGAGTGATTTCGTTGGGTCATGGTTTTTCTGATTTGCTGAGTTCGGAGAAATGGCCATGCACTGGACTGAAATCGCCTGCCTTCTTCATGAGCAAAGCGATCTTCGCCATGCCAGCGATTGTCGCGACGGGTAGTGGAATTTGATCTCCCCGATTGTCTCAGGGCGCGCCGGGGTTGACCGTCCCTGCACGATGGACATGCGTTGCGTGTGGGAGGCGATCCAGTATGGCGCCACGACGGCTGCCAATGGCGGGAACTGCCGAACGGTTCTCCACCGGTGTGGACCGTGCGCTATCACTGGGGCCGCATGTGCAATGGCAGGACTTTTGCCGTGATCACCGAACGCCTGAGCATCGCTAGCTGTCTTGTCGCGGCCGCGACGGCGATCCCAGTGTTGCTATATCGACCGGCAAAGCGTCGAGACGACAGAAAACGGCGGCGTGTCGGGTTACGATGCGGGCAGCAAGATGAAAGGCAGAAAACGCCCCATCACCGTCGGATACACAGCGCCATCTGGCTTGCGCTGAACTTCATGGCGCCGAATCCAGGATCGAGGTAGCGCGCCCGGTTGCATCGCCGATGGCGGCTATGCCGGCGAAGGGCTGCATCGCGTCGTGCTCAATCTTGAAACGAGCCCGACAAACGAGATCGTGCGACGCTCCAACACGGCGAGCGGTTTGGCGCCATCGCAAGGCACTGGATGGTCGAGCGTGCCTTCGCAAGGGGGGAAGGGGGGCGATGCCGACGGCTGGCAAAGTATTGGCAACGCACCATCGCTCATCCAATGCCCGGCTGCTTCTCCCAGCCATCAGGCCGGCGATGCGGTACATCGCAAGGCAAACAGATGCTGCTCACGAATTTTGAACCAGAGTCCCATCTATGAAACGAATAAAGCTCCTTATACTCCAGGGCGAACTCGCACATTATCGAATCGGTCTCTTTGAGCAGCTTGCTAATCATTATCATGTCTTTGTAGTGCACGGAGGTGCCGATACTTTCAAGTCCTCGATGTTTCACGAGGTGCAACTTAAGGCGCGTACCATTGGTCCGTTCAACGTCATCGAAGGATATTTTAGCGCGGTACGGAATATAAATCCCGATGTTATTATTGTTCCAGATCATCTGCGCTGGATCCAGTTCGTCTTGACAAGGTTCTTGATCTATAGAAAAAAATATATTTGGTGGGGAGTGGAGGAAAATAAATACAAAACTATAACTGAGGCAAAGATATTTTTCATTAACAAGTTATTTGATCCGGTAATATTCTATACAAAGGAAAGGGCGGAGACTTTTCGAAATATGGGACTAAATAACGATTTGATCAATTTCACAAACAATACTGTTTATGGCTTTGATCGTATTTGCCTCGGTGAGCTCACCTATGACGGAAGGAATAGCTTTATCAATGTCGGTAGTTTGGTGGAACGAAAGCAAAATGACATCACCCTGAAGGCGTTTTCAAAATTGCGCCGCAAGCCGGAACACAGAGATATCCGTTTAATATTGATTGGTGACGGTCCAGATCTGAAAAGACTACAAGAAATGGCCGAAAACCTTTTTCTCACTGGAGCGATAGATTTTATCCCTTTTACTTCAAGTCCGATCATTCTCTCTGGGTATTATAGAAAGGCAATCGCAAGTGTATCGTTTGGTCAGGCCGGTCTAGCTGTATTGCAGTCGTTCGCAAATGGTGTACCTTTTATAACAAAGAAAGGAACAATAACAGGCGGAGAAGCATCAAACATTATTCATGGTCATACCGGAGTATTTTGTGAAGACTCGGTAGACTCCCTGGCTGCTGTGCTCAATGATATCTTATCCGATAGGTCCCGGGCTCAACAAATGGGACGACAGGCGAGGGAGCATTTTGAAATATATTGTTCTCCACAATCAATGTGTAATAGTTTTCAACGTATCATAAATGACATTCTATCAAAGTAAATGCAATGATTTGGCCGGTGAAGTTGAGTATTTGTTTCGTAAGCTTCGTGCATGCATTAAACGCAAACGAACGCGGAGTCATTGAGGGACGGCTGTGACAAGAAACGAGCGATTCAGTTGCAAATCGGTGTTGGAGAGAGTTGCAAAGTGAATCAGCCCTCCACCACAGCCGCAATGAACGACGAAGCGCTGCTTCCGTTCAATCTTCCATCGGTTCGGCGCAAGAGACTCACAATCGATTTTGCCGGCGGCCAACAGTCCTCGGATGGCGGTCTTTTGCTGTTGCGCGAGGCGGAGCGCACGCTCGGGATATGCCGGATCGGCGTGATCCGGAGCGGGTGCGGCACGCGATGTTCGAGCTGGTGATGGCGCGCGCCTCGGCGATTGCCTGCAGCCATGAGGACGCCATCGACCTCGACCGGCTTCGGCATGATCCTTTTCTGAAGGTGTCGGTTGGCCGCTGTCCGGCGAGCCGAGCGCCTTGGCGGAGACCGGCGACGGTTCCTTCACGGTCAGTTACGGGCCGGTGCTGCTCGGGACTGTCACCCCTGGCGGCGACCGCCTGAAGTCGCCGCCGCGACCGATTTCCTGCGGACTTGTGGACGACGCAGCGCGTCGCCCACAGGGTCCGCAGAAGCAACAACAGCAACAAAAATGCAATGAAAGTCATCGCCTTCAACGCCCTCAATTCCAACTCCGGCGGCGGCAAGAGCATACGCGACAATTTTCTCAGGCTGCTCAACGGCGGAGAGTTGCACGAACGCTACGTTGTGATTGTGGCCGAGGGTGCCGACCTTGGCTTTGTTACCAATCCCAACATAGAAATCCTGGAAATGCCGAGCCTTTGCGGCCGGACGGTGATGGCGCCATTCGTCTATCGCTTCGTGTTGGGACGGGTGCTGGAGAAAATAGGTGCTGGTGTCGTGCTCAACATTGGTGACCTGGTCATCCATACGGCCGCGCAACAGATCTATTTGTTCGACTGGTCCTATGCGCTCGATGTTCATCCGAAAGTCTGGGCCAATATGAAGTCTGTCGACCGGCTGAACCGGAAGACGAAGCTATGGCTGCTCAGGCGAAATTTCCACCGGCCTGACATCGTCGTCGCCCAGACCGACTTCGTCAAGAACCGGCTGGAGGAGTTGTACGGGCTAAGCGACGTTCGTGTGATTAACAATGCGGTCACAATCGAGTCGAAGACCGGCGATGAAGATCGCGATTTCTCTCTGCCGGAGGGCATCAAGCTTGTCTACCCGGCCGTCTACTATCCCCATAAGAATTTGGAGGTCCTTCTGGATCTGGCAGGTTTGATCAAGGATGCTGGTCGCCATTACCGGATCATCACAACTGTAAACCCGGACACGAGCGCGGCCCAAAGTTTCGTTGACGGCATTGCCGAGCGCGGGCTCGAAGACGTCATCTGCAACATCGGCGAGGTGCCGCTCGAT
>JANQMY010000112.1 GCA_028279895.1 Alphaproteobacteria bacterium | reverse complement strand
CATTGGGTGAGGCCGTGGTGGTGACGGGGCTGGGTCTCATCGGGCTGCTCACGGTACAGCTTTTGCGCAGCCACGGCTGCCGTGTGCTGGGGCTTGATTTCGATACGGACAGGTTGGAGATCGCCCGCCGCTTCGGCGCAGAGACGGTCGATCTCAGCGCCGGCGCCGATCCGCTCGCGGCAGCGCAGGCGTTTTCGCGCGGGCGCGGGGTCGATGCGGTTATCGTCACGGCGGCAACCAAGTCGAGTGAGCCCATGCATCAGGCCGCGCAGATGTGCCGCAAACGCGGGCGGATCGTGCTGGTGGGGGTGGCCGGGCTTGAGCTGTCGCGCGATGATTTCTATGAAAAGGAACTCACGTTTCAGGTCTCTTGTTCCTACGGTCCTGGCCGGTACGACCCCAACTATGAAGACAAGGGCCAGGATTACCCCGCCAGTTTTGTGCGCTGGACCGAGCAGCGCAATTTTGAAGCGGTGCTCGACATGCTGGCGGTCGGCCAGCTCGATGTGGGGCCCTTGATATCGCACCGCTTTGCGATCACGGATGCCGAGGCGGCTTACGCGGTGGTCACCGGCACTGAGCCTTCGCTCGGTATTCTGCTTGAACATCCGGATGCCGCGGCATATGCGAACTTAAGCCCACGGCAACGCAAGATTCAGATCAAACCCAATCCGCTCAAGCACGACGGCAAGCCCACCATCGGTATCATCGGCGCGGGCAACTATGCCTCGGGGGTGCTGATCCCCGCCCTCCACGCCGCCGGTGCACGGCTCAAAAGCGTAGCATCAAGTGCGGGGGTGAGCGGCCTTGTGGTGGGCCGCAAGTTCGGCTTTGAAGAAACGACCACCGATGCCGCGCATGTCTTGGGCGACCCGGAAGTAGATGCCTTGGTGATCGCGACCCGGCACGACACCCATGCAAGTTTTGTTCTTCAAGCAATCGAGGCGGGAAAGAGCATCTTCGTCGAAAAGCCGTTGTGCCTGATGCACGAAGAACTCACGGCCATCGAGGCGGCGTACGTCGCCAAGGCCGAGGCGGGGAAGGCCCGCCCCTTGATGGTCGGGTTCAACCGGCGCTTTGCGCCGCACGTCCGACAGATTCGCGCGCTGCTTGAGGAGGTGAGCGAGCCCAAGGCCTTTACGATGACGGTCAACGCAGGGGCAGTTCCTCTTGATCACTGGACTCAAGACCCGCAAATCGGCGGCGGCCGGATCGTCGGTGAAGCATGCCACTTTATTGATCTGTTGCGGTTTCTGGCGGGCGCGCCCATTGAGAAAGCACACGCGGCCTTCATGCAAAGCCGATCGGGCGACACAGCCAGTTTCAATCTCACCTTTGCCGACGGTTCCATCGGCACGATACACTATTATGCCAATGGCAATCGGTCGTTCCCGAAGGAACGGCTGGAGGTCTTCTGCGCCGGGCGTGTGCTGCAATTGGATAATTTCAGGCGGCTCAAGGGTTTTGGATGGCCGGGCTTGCGCGGCTCCCGGCTGTGGCGGCAGGACAAGGGCCAACACGCCTGTGCGAGAGCCTTCGTGGAAGCGGTGCGCGAGGGCGGGCCGCCACCTATTCCGTTCGATCAGATCATCGAAGTCAGCCGCGTCTCGATTAAGGCCGCCAACTCTACTTAGATGACCATACTCATTGATCTTATCGCCGGGGCGCGGCCGAATTTCATGAAAATCGCGCCTCTGATCCGGGCGATTGAGCAGCGCCGGGCCGAAGGCGGGTCGCTGCGTTACCGGCTCGTGCATACCGGCCAGCACTACGATGCGCGCATGTCCGGCGATTTCTTTGCCCAGCTCGAAATCCCGGAACCGGACGTCAATCTTGAAGTTGGTTCGGATACGCAAGCCAGGCAAACCGCCGCGATCATGATGCGATACGAAGAGTTGTTGCTGGAGCAGCCAAGCGCGCTCTGCCTTGTGGTGGGCGATGTCACTTCGACCATGGCCTGCGCCATCACCGCGCAGAAACTGCATGTGCCTGTCGCCCATGTAGAAGCCGGTATTCGTTCAGATGACTGGGCCATGCCCGAGGAAATCAACCGCATGGTGACCGATGCGATCAGCAATTGGTTTTTCACGACCAGCGAAACGGCGAACACCTACCTGCGCCAGTCCGGCGTTGAGGATGAGCGCATTTTCTTTGTGGGTAACACCATGATCGACACGCTGCTGCACCACCGGCCGCGGTTTGCAAAGCCGGACTTTTTCAAGTCCCTTGATCTGCGCGACGGTGCTTACTTCGTCACGACCCTGCACCGGCCCACCAATGTGGACAAGGAGGGTGCGTTCGCCCGGTTGCTTGCTGCCATTGCCAATGGCGCGCGGAACTTGCCGGTCATATTTCCCGTTCATCCGCGTACGGCCAAAACCCTCAAGCGGTTGGACGCGGTGCCGCCTAACCTGCACTTGGTCGAACCGCAACCCTACCTCCAGTTCAACTACCTGGTGGAGCGCGCGAAGGCGGTGATCACTGATTCGGGTGGGGTAACAGAAGAAGCTACCGTCATGGGTGTGCCCTGTATGACTTTGCGTGATAGCACCGAACGCCCTGAAACAGTGCGCGTCGGCACTAATGAGCTGCTGGGCACCGATCCGGCTGCGCTCGCGCCCGCTTTCGACCGGCTATTCGCTGGCGGGTGGAAAGAAGGCCGTATCCCCGAAAAGTGGGACGGCCAGGCCGCCACCCGCATCGTCGCGGCGCTGGAAGGATTGCTGGCAGGTGAGGCGGGCTGAGCAGGCGCATCATGCTGCAGGACGCGCTTCGGTACTGGAACACGCTGCGCTATCTAAAGCCGGTTCAGGTTTACGGCCGCTTGAGGCAACGCCTTCCCAGCCGGGCCCCCGATTCATCTTCGCCGCCGCCTGTACGAAAGGTTACCAGGCAATGGCAAGAGCCGGTCCGTCGCCCCCCGTCGATGACGGCGCCCACTACCTTTGTCTTCCTCAATCAAGCCGGTGATCTGCGCGAGGGCGGCTGGGATGATCCGTCCAGGGACAAGCTCTGGCTCTATAATCTGCACTATTTCGATGACCTCAATGCGCGTGATGCCGCGGCCCGAACCCCATGGCATCAAGCGCTGATTGCCGATTGGATCGCGGGGAACCCGCCGGGCCGGGGCACCGGCTGGGAGCCTTATCCCACATCTTCACGCATGGTGAACTGGATCAAATGGGCACTTGCCGGGAACACGCTTTCCGGCGAGACACTGCACAGCCTTGCTCTCCAAGCGCGCTGGCTGTCCCGCCGCCTTGAATGGCATCTGCTTGGCAATCATTTGTTCTCGAATGCCAAGGCACTGGTGTTCGTAGGTCTTTTTTTCAGCGGGCGCGAGGCGGACCACTGGTTTGAAACCGGCCGCAGGATTTTGGAGCACCAGATTCCGGAACAAATCCTGGCCGACGGCGGCCAGTTCGAGCGCTCGCCCATGTATCATGCGTTGGCACTGGAAGACATGCTCGATCTTGTAAATGGGCTTACCGTTTTCGGGCGGGGCGATACGCCATTGGCGCGCCAGATCCAGGAACGCCTCGGGGCTATGGTGGATTGGCTGGCGGCGATGGCGCATCCCGATGGACGCATCGCTTTTTTCAATGACGCGGCTTTCGGCATTGCCAGTGAACCAGGCGTGCTGCGCGACTATAAGGCCCGGCTTGAATGCTCATACGACGATACCGACCATCCCCTGTCGCGCTTGCTGGCTCAGTCCGGCTATGGGCGATTGCAAGCGGGCGATGGGGTGGTGATCGCCGATGTGGCGCCTATCGGTCCCGACTATCTGCCTGGCCATGCTCACGCGGATACGCTGTCCTTTGAGTTCTCCCTGGGCGCGGATCGCGTGATCGTCAATGGCGGCACATCGGTTTATGGAGTTTCTCCGCAGCGCGGCTTCGAGCGGTCAACGGCGGCCCATTCGACCGTGGAAATCGACGGTAAAAACTCATCGGAAACCTGGAGCAGCTTTCGGGTTGCTGGGCGCGCGCGCGTTCATGATGTTGCGTTCTCCGATGAAG
>JANQMY010000100.1 GCA_028279895.1 Alphaproteobacteria bacterium | reverse complement strand
CGAATGCGCAGGCCACCCCGGCGAAGACGACATTCCGGGCTTGATCCTTATTCCGGCGGCGGCCGACAAAGTGAAGATTCCCATGATCGCCTCGGGCGGTTTCGGCGACGCGCGCGGCCTGGTGGCGGCACTTGCGTTGGGCGCCGAGGGCATCAATATGGGCACGCGCTTTATGGCCACGAAAGAAAGCCCGATCCATGAAAACGTGAAGCAGCAGATGGTCGACAATGACGAACGGTCGACCCAGCTAATTTTCCGCACCCTGCGCAACACGGCGCGTGTGGCGAAGAACGCGGTGAGCATTGAGGTTGCGCAGATCGAGCGTGAGAAAGGTGCCGACACGAAGATCGACGACATCGCCCATTTGGTAGCCGGCACACGTGGCCGCGTCGTTTACGAAAAAGGCGATCCGGACCACGGCATCTGGTCCGCCGGCATGGTGCAGGGCTTGATCAACGATGTGCCGTCCTGCCAAGAGCTGGTGCACCGCATCGTGTCCGAGGCGGAGGAAATCATCAAACAGCGGTTGAACGGCAGCGTGAGCCTTGCCGCCGCGGCGGAGTAGCTTAGACCTATGGTCGCCTCTTCATGTAAGGGGCGACCACCATACAAAGGGCGCTGACATGATGCGCTTCCACATCACAGCTTCTCCTAGCAGTCGTTACGACCGGCACAACTGAAGCACGTGCTGAGTCTGACCCGTACGAAATAACTCACGTGCCGGAAATAAAGTTCGATCTTTCTGATTTCCTGCCTCCCAAGCAAGCCCCAGGGAGTGTCTTTGTAAAACCGGTTTATCCGCAAAGGCAAGCATCCAAGTGCGTTGAGGGGTTTGTTGAGGTTGAGTTCGACATAGAAACGGATGGCCGCGTAAGCAATGTTCGCGTAATCCAATCAGAACCACCTGGTGTGTTCGATGTATCAGCGATGAATGCGGTAACCAAATGGCGATATGATACGCGCAACTTTGAAGAAGGCGAGCTGCCGAAAGAGAACGTAAGCACCGACATTACTTACGAGATTGTCGGCGATTGCGTTCCACGGAATGACGACGACTGACGTCTGACCTTAGCGCAGTTTTTTCTCCATCGCGTAGTTGTGCATCGGCACACCAGCCACGTCGAAATCGCGGCGTTTTACGACGGAAAAGCCGTTACGAGAGAAGAAACGTTTGGCCGCTTCGCTCGCCTCCACAAAGATGCGGCTAATGCCCTTGCTGCGGGCAAAACCCTCGAGTTCTTGATAAAGGGCGGCAGCAACCCCCTGCCCTACAGCCTCGGGAGCGGCGTATAGATGGTCCAGATGACCGTCCGTCTCCAGATCAATATAACTGATGGGGCGGTCCATCTCATCGACTGCAACCCAAACCGTCCGGCCATCCTCGCAGCGCGCGCGAACCGCCGTCTCGTCCGGCACTAAACCGGCCCAAGCCGCCACTTGTTCGGCGCTATAGTCTCTCGTCCCGACCCCCTCCACCGAACGGCGAAAAACGTCTGCAATGATCGGTGCATCGCTCGAACGATAGAGCCGGATAGACCACCGCATGATCCGCGCCCCGTTCAAAACAGGCTAAAGAATATACCCGTCGCCGGAAGCCCGCACGGTAATGTCGCCAATGGACACGCCCCAGGGCTGGTCCATGGCATAGATCACCTGGTCCGCAAGATGGCTCGGGTCGAGCACACAATATTGCACGCTGTTCGGATCGCCCTGTTCCTGGGTTGCCTGTCCCGCCAAGTAACTCATCATAGTCGCGCCGTAAGTCTCGCCGTTCTGTCCCAGAATCCCTACAACCGCCTGATCATTAACGATCGCCGATGCCAAGCCCGTGGCCGGCACACCGGTAGGCTTGACGATGGTCACTTTGATCTTACCCTGGGATTCAACGCGCAACGATTCCGACAAAAAGTTCACGGCCGCTTTGGTCGCGCCATACACGCCGGCGCCCACCACGGGGAAATTGCCGTAGATGGAGGACAGGTTCACCACATGCCCTTGGCCTTGCGCCATCATCCGGTCATAGACCGCCGTGATCCCGTTGAGGACGCCTTTGATGTTGATATCGATGCAGCGGGACCAGGCAGAAGCCGCATCCTTGTGATCCGCATAGAACGCCAACGGCATGATGCCCGCATTGTTGACCATCACGTCGATCCGGCCGAACTGGTCGACGGCATGGGTTGCCAACGCCTTCATCTGGTCTAGGTCCGTCACATCGGTGACTTTGGCCGTGGCCGCACCATTTCCCGATGTGATGTTCGCAACGGTGGTTGCAAGTTCATCTTCGTTGATGTCCGAGCACACGAGCTTTGCACCACGTGCCGCCGCCTTTTCGCTGACAAGACGGCCAAATCCTGCAGCCGCACCCGTCACGACGATTACTTTGTCTTCGAGATAATTTGTCATTGTTCTTCCGTCTCACTAAGTCCTGTAGTTGTCATCCCGGATGCATTGCGGCATGAAATGACGCTGTGCTGATCCGGGATCTAATTGCTGGATCCCGGGTCTACGCCGCATCATCAAAGATGCTGCCGCGTGCCCGGGATGACGCCGGTCAAGAGCCCTTCCCCAATGTCGACTTTGGCAAGGCCGAGGTACACTCACGGGTGGTTGGGACGGGGGAGTGGGATGGCCGAGCCCCCTTAAAACCTACGACTGCTGCGCCATCTGCGGCACACCGTCTTCGAGCTGCACCCAATCCTGTTTGGTTTCGCACCATACATGGAACATGGGCGTAAAAGCCGATGTGTCGTCCATGGTGCCGGTCTTCAAGAAAATCGAGTCAGGCTGTGACGATAAAGCGGAATAGATAGGCGAGCCGCAATTGCCGCAGAAATAACGCTGCACGGTATTGCCGCTGCGGGTGTCGCTATCCTCGTATAGCTTGGGTTCGCCGGCGGTAAACTTGAACCCGTCTTTGGGAACACCGGCGAGCGTCGAGAACGCCGATCCGGCCTGACGCTGGCAATTCTTGCAGTGACACACGCCTGTCATGGCCGGCACCGCGTCCATTTCGTATTTCACTTTCCCGCAAAGGCACTGTCCCGTGACGGCCATCGGATCCTCCTTAATTTTGCTATGGGTAGAGGATAGCTCAGTTGTTGGGAAGTTGGAAAGCTTGCTCTTCTTTCCTCTAACGTCATCCCCTCGAAAGAGGGGATCCGGTATTCGAAGATGTATCGGATCACAAAGACTTTGGTTACTGGATCTTCGCATTCGCGAGGATGACAACTGATTTAATCATCACAAGGACATTTTAGCTGTTGACTTCTTTCCGCAACGGACCGATAGTCCGCGCCCATTCGGCACTCCTGCCGACAGAAATATTGGAACCTTTCGATGCAACAGAGTTTGCAAGTCAGATTTGGAACCGTGAAGCCGGGCGCGTTACCGCAGTCGGGAGATGAGCGGACTCCATCCAAAATCGGGAGGGACCTGAGCCCATGACGGTGTGACCACCAGATAGGGCTTTACCAAAACCCCTCCCACGGTGTCCGCGGGAGGGGTTTTTGTTTGTCCGGCCCCTCCCGGTGGCGGCGAATGACCGGACAATTATTGGAGTAAGTGCCATGAACACGTTCGACGTTATCGAAACGGATCGCGGTTTGATCAAAATGTGGACCCGTGGCGTGCCCGTGGAAGACGGCGCAAAAACGCAGTTGAAAAATATTGCGGACTTGCCGTTCGTCCACAGTCACGTGGCAGCAATGCCGGACGTTCACTTCGGACGCGGCGCCACGGTGGGCAGCGTGATTGCAACGAAAGGCGCAATCATTCCGGCAGCCGTGGGCGTGGACATCGGTTGCGGCATGATGGCGGTCGAAACCACGCTGACGGCAGACCAGTTGCCGGACAGCTTGGCTACCATGCGTTCCGCGATCGAGAAAACTGTTCCGCACGGAAACGGCCGTGGCGGCAACTGGGGCACGGTCCCCGACCGCGCCACCAACCGTTTCCGGGAATCGGGACTGGGTCACGCGCTGGACGACTTGCGGTCAAAACACCGTTGGTTGGAGAAAGCAAAGTCGCTCGAACAGCTCGGCACGTTGGGGGGCGGCAACCACTTCCTCGAGGTCTGTCTTGACGAGGCAGACCGCGTGTGGGTGATGCTGCACTCCGGATCGCGGGGAATCGGCAATTTGATCGGCCGCTCGTTCATCGAAATGGCGCGCCGGTCTATCGAGAAACGGTTCCTCGACCACTACTTGCCGGACAAGGATCTGTCCTACTTCGTCGAAGGCGAGGACGATCTGTTCGACGAGTATGTGGAAGCTGTCGGCTGGGCCCAAGAGTTCGCTCGGATGAATCGTGAAATCATGATGGAGCGCACGCTCCATGTGATGCGCGGTTTGTTGCCGCCCTTCAAAACGGCCAAAACGGCGATCAACTGCCACCACAATTATGTGGAGCGGGAGCACCATTTTGGCGACAACGTTTGGGTCACACGGAAAGGCGCCGTACGCGCCCGCGAGGGCGATCTCGGCATCATTCCAGGCAGCATGGGCGAACGATCATTCATCGTACGGGGCAAAGGCAACCCGCACGCCTTCCAGTCCTGCTCTCACGGAGCAGGCCGGGTGATGTCGCGTACGGAAGCCAAACGCCGCTTCTCGGTGGAAGATCACGTCCAGGCCACAGAAGGTGTCGAATGCCGTAAAGACGCAAGCGTGATCGACGAAACGCCTGCCGCTTACAAAGACATCGACGCCGTCATGGCCGCCCAGGCCGATCTGGTGGAAGTCGTGCACACACTGAAGCAAGTACTGTGCGTGAAAGGATAAAACAAGGCGTGATCATGTTTTCAAGATCATGATCACGCCACTGACTTTTTGTTGGTCGCGCGGCCGGACGGTGAACCGATATCCCCCCATCGGGTCAAGCCCGAGGGCATGCTTGACCTGGAAACGCTATAGTATATGACGTTCTGAAGAGATCTGACGTAAAGGCGGGCGGCCGCATCGCCATTGAAAAGCGGCAGTTAGGGAAGCAGGAAATGGCAGTCCACGGTCTGCAGAACGATCTCGCGTAAGGCACAAAAAAAAGGCCCGCACGAGGCGGGCCGGGTGTGCGGCCGATCTGCAAAAAGCAAATCGGCCGCGGGGAGGAAATCGGCCCGTCCCCGCCCGTTTAAAGGCAGGACCGGACCCCACTTACTTCCTAGTAACGCAGGCTCACCTCAAGCGAGACCTGACGACCACGGTTGGTCTGCAGGATCGTGTCCTGAGGAACAGGGCCGGCGAATGGTGGAGGCGCTCCCGGCAGGAACACCGTGCCGCCGCGTGTCGTATCGGAGAACGGACGCGGTCCGCCGGTGATTGCATAGACCTTGTCGCCAATGTTCTGGCCGATCAGAGAGACCTGCCAGCGCCCATCTACATCGCCAATAGCGATCTGGGCGTCGGAGCGCCAGAACGATTCCTGATAGAACCGATCAGCGACGTCTACGCGGTAGCCGCCGGAATAGAAGCCGAACCCAGACGCCGCCAACATCAGGCTTGTGTTCGGGATTGCGGCCTCATAGATCGCGCCGAAATTCGCAGCCACCTTAGGCGACGCCAACGTGCTTCTGCCGTTTTGGTCCACACCATTCACCGCAAGGAACGGATCCGTGTTTCGCGAGTCGGTGTACGCAAACGCACCGCGGAAAGACAGACCTTCCCAGGGGCTCGTCCACATCGCATCCGCTTCGAAACCGGTGGTCGTTACTTTACCGGCATTGCTGGTAAAGAACTGAATTGCCACTGCATCGAATTGCTGTACCTGCAGGTTCTTATACTCGTAGTTAAAGCCCGTCAGGTTCAGTCTCAGCGTGTCGTCCAACACCGTGGTGCGGATGCCGCCCTCGAAACCGCGCGACGTTTCGGACTGGAAGATCAGACCGGAAAAGTCGTTCGCGGCCGCAGAAGCCAATAGACCGGCCGTCGGCAGGGCACTGTTGTCGATGCCACCGGATTTGAAGCCTGTCTTGTAAGCACCGTAGATGATGGTGTTGTCGATCGGCTCCCAGGTAACGGAAACTTCCGGTGAGTAGTTGTCATCGTCGAAATTGATGCCACTCACCTGCAACGGCACAAAGCCAATAAGCTGAAGGTTCCGGTGAACATATGGCACATTGATGGAGTTTTGCTTCTGCTCACGGGTGTACCGAAGGCCGGCCGTAATCTCAAAATCATCCCAGAAACCACCAAAAGGCGGAACCAGCGTGATGCTCCCGAAGATAGAGAGCGCGTCCGTATCGGTTCTGTGCTCCTTCAGATAGTCAGCCGTCTGACCGGTTAAAGGATCAGGACCGTTAACGAAAGGACCGGTCGTCGGAATAAGAGTCGCGCCGAGGGCATGCTGGAACGGCTTAAAGGTGATGAAACGCGTCTGATAATACGCGCCCGCCATAAAGTCCATCCAATCGGTCAGACCACTACTCTGCACCCGAACTTCCTGGCTGAAGCTGCGCGTGGTGTTTTGCGCCAGGTTACAGCCGATACCGTTGATGTCATATCCGAAACAGTCGTTCTGGAAGTTGTCCAGATTGTAGAAACCGGAATGGAAAACCACCGACATGTCCGGACGGAAATCATATTCCGACTTCAATGTCAGGATCAGCGTGTCCTGCTCTTCGAACGGAATACCACCGCGGTTGTTCGGAATACTGGCCGCTTCCGCAGCGTTCTGGTCACCCAATTGAAACTCGTCATCGAACGGGTTACAGTCATAACCAGAAGGCAGGCCTGGCGGTGGGTTGAATCCGGACGGGTACAACGACCCTTGAGGCACGCCTTCTTCGCAGAAGTTTTGTGCAAACAAGACCGCACCATCATTTTCCATTTGGTTGTAGGCGGCCTTGAAATTGGTGTTCCAATTTTCGGTCGGATCCCACGTCAAGGTCGCCCGCATGTCCAGGAACTGTTCGCCACGGGACGGGTTTCGTACGCCCGGCGCCGTGTTTTTCATAATTTCGTCGCGGTCTTGGAAGCCGATGGCGTAACGGGCACCAATAGTGTCAGTCACGGGACCGGACACAATGGCTTCGATGTACTTGCCCTTTTCTTCGAATTCATAGGCCGCTTTGGCGGACGCTTCGAATTCGTCACCGGGATCGTTAGACCGGAAGGAGATCACGCCGGCCGACGCACTCTTCCCGAAGAACAGCGATTGCGGGCCTTTCAGAACTTCCACCTGGCCAATGTCCAGGAAGTTGTTGTTCACCAGGCGCATGGTATTCGTCAGCATACCATCAATGTTGATGGCGATGGCCGAGTCGAACGCGGCACTAATGGCACTGGAGCCGATACCGCGCAGAAGCAGCGTACCGCCAGACCCCGAACCGCCTTGCTGAATTTGGAAGTTCGGAACAAAGCCCGCCACTTCCGCGATGGTGTCGATTTGAAAACGGTCAAGATCCGCTTCTCCCAAAGCGGCGATGGTGACCGGAACTTCTTGCAGGCTTTCTTCCCGTTTCCGGGCTTGAACGATGATCTCGTCCATCTGCGCATAAGCGATGCCTATTTCTGTGCCGAAAAAGGCAACGGCCGACGCGAGGCAGACGTACTTCAGGCGTTTAATTGCCATAACGCGAACCTCCCCTTGAGTCCTCCCAGGTACTCATTTTGTGGTTTATGACGCCGTTCACTTGTATGTGAACGTCCGTGAAACCACGTTATCAAAATCTAATTAGATTTCGATCTTGACGTGTAGGACACGGCCCATTTTGAAGAGGGGTTGTCGCCAAAATGACACACCAAAAGGGTGAATCGGCGACCTATATGTGCAAAAAGTAAAACGCTCGTTCCGGCTGATTTAATCTGCGTGCACTGCACACAGGCTTTTGCGGCGATCTGAACAAAGAATGATGCCGTCGGCAGATTCGTTGCGCCGAGTTTTCATCGCTGAAAACGTGTTTGGTGCCACAGACAAGCCAGCGCATAGCCAAACGTAAATGCGGCCGATCTGCGCCAGGCAAATCGGCCGCGGGGAGGAACTCAATCGGCCCGCCCCCGCCGGCACGCCGACGGGACTGGACCCGTTCGGGATCTAGTAGCGGAGCGATACCTCCAAGGAGACCTGACGTCCGCGGCTGTTCTGCAGGATTTGATCAGCCCGCTCCGTGTTCGCCACACCGGTTCCGGCCGTCGTATCCGCGAAAGGACGTCCGCCCGACGTGATCGTATAGATCTTGTTGGTGATGTTTTGACCGATCAGAGCGACCTGCCAAACACCATCCGCATCGCCAATGCTGAGCGCCGCATCCCCCCGCCAGAAAGATGGCTGGCGGAAACTTAGCGGATCGTCGGCCGTATTGTAGCTGTCGGTGTAATGGGCAAAGCCGGATGCAGACATCACGAAGTCGGTATTCGGAATCGGCGCTTCATAAATCGCACCGATATTGCCGGTCCACTTCGCATTCGAAGCGTTCTGGCGACCGTCGATATTTGTCGGCACGCCGAGCGACAGAACGTTGAACTCGTCTGTGTACGGTGAATTGGTGTAGGCCAACGCACCGCGGAACGTCAGACCTTCGATGGGCGACAGCCAAAGCGCATCGGTTTCCATCCCGCTTGACGTCAGTTCACCGGCATTGAGCGTGATGAACTGAATGTTAATCGGGTCGAACTGCTGAACCTGCAAGTCCTTGTACACATAGCGGAAACCGGTGATGTTCCAACGCAAACTGCCATCCAGCAGGGTCGTCCGCACACCGCCTTCGAACCCTTTACTGGTTTCCGACTGGAAAATCAGGCCGGAGAAGTCGCCCGCCGCTTGAGCGGCCAGCAGGCTTGACGTGGGCAGGGCACTGTTATCGATACCGCCCGACTTAAAGCCTGTCTTGTAGGCCGCGTACCAGATGATGTCGTCCCACGGTTCATAGGTGACGGAAACCTCAGGCGAGTAATTGTCATCATCAAAGTTGATGCCCGCCACCTGCAACGGCGTAAAGCCAATCGCCTGCAGGTTGGCATGCACATAAGGCACATTGATGGAGTTCTGCTTCTGCTCGCGGGTGTAGCGAAGGCCGGCCGTGATCTCCACACGCTCGATCGGCCGCAACGTAATGCTACCGAAAACCGAAGCGGCGTCCGTTTCTGTCCGGTGTTCCTTCAGATAATCGGCGGTAAAACCCGTGACAGGATCCGGCCCAAAGGTGAAGGGCCCAAATGTCGGAATAAGAGAAGCACCCAACGCATGCTGGAAAGGCTTAAACGTGATGAAACGCGTTTGATAGTAAGCCCCCACCATGAAGTCGAACCAATCGGTCAGATTGGTACTCTGGATGCGGACTTCTTGCGAAAAACTACGTGTCGTGTTTTGCGCCAAGTTACACCCCGCCCCATTGATGTCGTAGCTGAAGCAGTCGTTTTGGAAGTTGTCCAGATTGTAGAAACCGGTGTGGAAAACCGCCGTCATATTCTGCGTGAAGTCATATTCGCTACGCAGTGACAGGAAGAACGTGTCCTGTTCTTCAAAAGGTACACCGCCCCGGTTTTCCGGGATGTTCGCGGCCTCGACCGGGTTTTGGTCACCGAACTGAACGACCTCGTCAAACGCGTTACAGTTATTGCCCGAAGGCAAACCTGGTGCCGGATTGAAGCCGGACGGATACAAGGTTCCCTGAGCGGTCGCGCCGGTACACAGTATGTCTGCGAACAGGATCGCCCCGTCATTCTCATATTGGGAATACGCAGCCTTGAAGTTGGTGCTCCAGTTTTCGGTCGGATCCCACGTGATCGTCGCCCGCATGTCGAGGCTCTGCTCGCCGCGCTCAGGGTTTTGCACGCCCGGCGCCGTATTCTTCAAGATCTCGTCACGGTCCGTATAGCCGATGGCATAGCGCGCACCGATGGTGTCCGTGATCGGGCCGGAAACAATGGCTTCAGTATAAATGCCCTTCTCTTCAAATTCGTAGGACGCCTTACCCGACACCTCAAATTCGTCGGTTGGGTCGTTCGAACGGAAAGAAATCACACCTGCCGAGGCGCTTTTTCCGAAGAAAAGCGACTGCGGGCCTTTCAGAACTTCCACCTGGCCGATGTCCAGGAAGCTGTTTTGCACAAGCCGCATGGTGTTGGCGATCACACCGTCGACGTTAATCGCAATGGCGGAGTCGAAGGCAGCGCTGATGGCACTGGAGCCCACACCGCGAAGGCGCAATGTGCCCCCGGACCCAGAGCCACCCTGTTGAATCTGGAAATTTGGGACAAAGTTAGCCACTTCCGAAATCGTATTGATCTGAAAGCGGTCGAGATCGGCTTCACCCAACGCAGCCACGGTTACCGGAACGTTCTGAAGCGTCTCTTCCCGTTTCCGGGCTTGGACGATGATTTCGTCCATCTGCGCAAATGCGATGCCCATTTCCGTTCCGAAAAAGGCAGCGGCTGACGCAAGGCAGACATACTTAAATTGGCGCAATGCCATAATGCGAACCCCTTCTTGAGTCCTCCACGGTACTCATCCTTTGGTTGATCTTGTCGTTCACAGGTCTGTGAACATTTGTGAGGGCACGCTAACAAAATCTAATTAGATTTCGACCCTTTACTGCAGGAAAACAGCTATTTTGAAGGGGGGTTGTCGCCAAAAGGCCACACTTTTTTGGTGAATCTATTGTGCTGATTGTGCAAAAGTAGAACGATGGCTTTCACCGATTTAAACCGTGTACAGCACACAGCAGAATGTCCCGCCTGGGGACATCTCACATCGGTTTAATCGCTCGTATTACTCCGCAGCCGCCGGCCCGCGCAGCGCCGTTACGGCAAGCGGATCGCCGGAAAGCGCGCGAATGATGAAGTCGGCGGTCTGCTCCGGCGCGGACACGCCATTGAATTGGTAGTAGTTCATCGCCCCCACAACACCACCCCAAATCATGTGCAAGGCGAAGCGCGGATCAATCGGGCGGAAGTCCCCATCCTTGATGGCCTGGAGAACGAGCTTTTCGATTGCCGATTCAAGGCGGGCATAACGGCGGCCAAAACTGGAATTATTGACCACGTTGCGGGGGGCGGCCGATACCAAAAACCAAAGCGCATAGGGGCTGGACGTAAGCCAGTCCACATACTTCACCAGAATGGCGCGCAGCTTATCTGCCGCCCGCCCGTCTTCTCTCAATATTTCGGTTGCAAAAGTGGCCGTGTCTTCATTGGCATAGGCCAACAACTCCTGCAGCATCTCTTCTTTGTTCGAGAAGTAGTGATAGACGGACGGCGTGCGCAGACCCGCTGCTTCAGCGATCTGATTGAGCTGCGTACCGGCATAGCCGTGCTCGCAAAAGAGGCGCGATGCGGCCACAAGAATCTCATGGCGCAAGTCTTTCGAATGGTTGCGGTCGGTACGCCTCGGCCGTCCAGCCCGACGTGTGTGCGTTTCTGCGGTCACAATGTTCTGCCTCTGTCGTCCCCAACATGCGCCGTTCGCGCTCCCCGCGCAAGAGTTGTACAATCATTTGACCTGCCGTGCGAAATCTTCAAGGGGTTGTGAAAAATTTTGATGGCAGCTTTATTGGGATGGCGGCATGCGTTTTTTCAACGCCGTATGAAAACTTTTTAGAAACTGGCGTGTAACCGCCACCTCCTCGGCCGATACATGCGCCAAGAAGACGCCCATCGCCTCCGCCTCTTGAGCCCGCCATCGGCGCAGCGATTTCCTTGCCCGCGTCGTCAGCGAAACCTATGTGGCTCCGCGCGATGGCCAGCTTCATCTTTTGCCCGATGCCCATAATTGGCGCCACCGTTTCGCCGGAAAAAAGCCGCCGCTCTAAAGCAAGACCTTCCAACAAAACGCACCGCCCACTGATTGTTTAACCTATCGGGCCTCGGGTAATTGAGCCCTCAAAAGACGGGTTTGTTTTCCTGGAATATGAGCGCCCTCGTATCAATAGGTTAGTCCGGCTTCAAAACCATACAAGGTCGTCGGAATGCCGGCCCCGAAGAAAAACACACCCGCATCCAATGTGGCGCCGAGGCGACCACGCCTATCGTCAAAGGCATCATTCACGAACCCGGAAAAGAAGAAGTTCGGACCTTTGTCTCTCGTTGTTTCGAAGGTCAGCGAGAAATCGGCACTGCCATCCGAATCAATGATATTGCGGCCAAGAGCATCAATTACAGGGCTCGTGGCGAATTCGTCCGTGAAGCTGTAATTGGTGGTGAACGTCATCAGCAACTTCTCGTTCAATTGCCGCGTGTAGTCCATGCCGATCGAGAAGGTGAATTCAGGTGCACGACGCAAGATCCGCGTTTCCGTCACATCGATGATCGGCAAATTCGCTGGATCCGCCGACGGATCGAAATTCGGACTGGACGGATCTATCAGACTTACATCCTCGATCAGGAACTGCTGAATCTGGTTGCCCAAATAACCGAAGGAACCACGGAATGTGAGGTCCGAAATCGGCTGGTACAACACTTCAAGTTCCGCACCATAGATCGTCACGTTGGAGGCGTTCTCAACGATGGTTTCGGTATTACCACCACCGCCAGGGGCTGCACGGATAATCTCGTCCTGCAGATCATTATACCGCGCGTAAAACCCAGTTGGATTGAATCGCAACTTCCGATCAAAGAGCTCCATTCTGAAACCGCCTTCGAAACTGTCGACGGTTTCAGAGTCGAAGGGACCGACCGATGTGGGTGTTGTGGCGCGACCATTAAACCCGCCAGAGCGGAAACCCCGCGACTAGCCCGCATAGCCCGAGATCGTATCCGTAAATTGATACTGGAAGATGCCGCGGCCGGTTGGGCTCGTGAACTCTTCGTCGGTTGCAACAAGAATGCCTGGGTTCGTCGCCGAGACAATAAAGTTGGTATTGAAGTCCTTGCGCTCATAGGTGTAGCGGAAACCGCCCGAAAAAGAGAACCGGTCCGTGACTTGCAACGTGGCGTCAAAAAATCCGGCAACTGCTTGCAATTGCTGGCCCGCAACA
>JANQMY010000079.1 GCA_028279895.1 Alphaproteobacteria bacterium | reverse complement strand
CTCACCCCGCAGGAGCGTGCCCTTGTCCCCCCCGATGCGCAGCGGGCCGCCCTGTCCGAACACCTCATTGTGCTGAGCGTTTTTCGAGACGACGCGCCGCTGTTTCACCGCACGGCGACCGCGCAAATGTTCGCCGACGGCACGTCCCCTGACGCCACAGCGCTGCTGAAAGCGCTGGCGAACATCCCCTAATATCCGCCCCACACGGACTTGTTAACCATTGCCTGCTGGCTTTCGCGGCCTGCGGCCCCTAGACTCGGCCGGTCACAACAAGGGGAAACACACCATGATGATTTCATCGATAGTCTGTATGGGACTTTTGGCCGTTCTCGTCTTCGGGCTTGGCTTGGCCGTATCGCTCACCCGGGCGCGCACCGAAACGCTTTATGGGGTGGGCGACGATCCGACGAGCCTCATCTACAAAATGAACCGCGCCCACGGCAACACCATTGAGTATGCCCCGATGATGGGCGTGCTGATGGCCTATATCGGCACCTTTCAGCCCTCTCACTGGATCGCCTGGGTGATCATTGCCGCAACGGTTTTTCGCTATGCCATCGTGGTCGGAATCATCACGGGACCGACCATGAACCAGTTCAACATTTTCCGGTTCATCGGCGCGCTGGGCACCTATGTTACCGGGCTTACCATGGCGCTCTATGTGATTGTCGGCTAGCGTCGTCTAGAAGCCCGGCCACCCGCTCCCCTTCCCAACCACCCGATAAGGATACCCGCAAGCGTTTCCAGGCGAAGTGGGATTCCGGTTCGCCGTCCGGAAACGCGACAAAGAAACGGTGCGACTGTTTCAAAAGAAACAGATCGCACTGGGTGGTTGGGAAGGGGAGCGGGTGGCCGGGTCAACCAACAGTTACTAATCCGTCAGACACGCCGGATCGAAAGCATAGACGCCGTCCAGCCAATCCACCACTTCCTGCGCGAAGGGGCAGCCGGCCATGCCGTGATATTTCGCACGCAGGGCAAGCTTCTGATCGTCCGACATCTGATGAAGTCCCGCATCGTGCAGCAACGGAAGGTCGGCGCAAAGCGCCTCGGCCGACGCCGCTCCGCATTGTGCGCGCGCCGCGCGCTCGAACGCCTGCGCCGGATCGTATTGGTCCCCCAAATGATAACTCTCGCTCAGTGTCTGCAGCGGCAGCCGCGACAGCCAAGGCTGATTCATGGGATTCGCGGCATGCCCCGCCAGTAAATCGCGCAGGCCATGGGGCCGCCCGGTGAACGGCCGCATGTGCAAATGGGGCGACATGCGTTCGCTGTCATTGACCGGGTAATTGTCCCACAAAAAGGGCTTGCGATTGAGCTTTTCCGCCACCGCGCTTAAATGGTCGGCCGGATATTCCGTGGACACCACCTTCGGCCCCGTCCAGAAAATGTCGATAGCCGGGTCGAGCATCTGTCCAATGTCTTCCAGATAGCCGGGCGGCATGGTGCCGAACACACGCTCCAACACGGGGTCGTCCGAATAATAGGTAGGGCAAAAGACGATCTGCCCCGCGGTGGTCTTTTGCTGAATGACATCCAGTATTTCGGCCTGGGTGCGCGCCAGATCCGGCACATCGCCTTTCATGTCATCGAACAATACCGCCAGCAGGTCGCAACCTGCATCGTTCAGTTGACGGATCTTCATGGCCAGCGCATCTTTTTCCGCGGCGCCGAAATCCAGATAAACCTCGAACGGGCTCAAGCCTGCGCCGAACAGCAAACCTTGGGCATGATAGGCCGACGACAGTTCCGCCATCTGCGCCAAGGCCGCATCGGGCATGGGGTCGCGCCAGGCTTTCCGCAAATAGGCGTCTTTCTTAGGCGCGTAAAGGTAAAAGCTGAACCCATGGGCCGCGAGGAATTCGGCATAACCGCAACGCGCCGCATGCGACCAAGGCGTGCCGTAAAAGCCTTCAATAATGCCCAATCGAAACGGGTGGGGGTTGGTCGGTATACTCATGGCCGCACGCTATCGCACCGGTCTTTCCGCGCACTTAATCGCTAAGTATCGATGGTTTCGTAGGTGTCCAAAGTGAACGCCACCTTACCCGATTTCATCAACGCCTCGAATTTGGGATTGAGCGCCGCGAAATCTGCGCTTTGCATGCAGGCCAAATGGTCGTGTTCCGTCTCCCACAGAAGATACATCATAGTTTGATGGCCTTCCGTGGAGACATGAGCCCATACGCCGCGATTGCCTTTCTGCACCTTGAACACGGCCGCCGATTCTTTGGCCAGCGCCACCATGTCGTCTTTCAGCTCGGGCGCGAAATCGAGCTTCGTCACCGCCACAAACATTCGCGTTCCTCCCCGCGATGATAATCCGTCTGCCGGGGCAGAGTAGCATGTTGGAAGAATTCGGAAAGCCGGGACATCGGCGCAGGCAAAGAGGGGGCCCGAGCCGCAGCCCGGCACCCCCGCCCCACCAAAATGTCTAAAGAGTTGCCTGTTCACATGGCCGCGATCTGTATATCGGGCCCATGTGCTCCTCTGATGTCGACGGTAAGGAAGGCTTTAGGTTAATTGAAGCTTAAAATGCGCCCCTACAGACTTAACGCGCAGCTTTTTCGACCACCGCACCGCCGCTCTTCAAGCCGCAATAGATCGCGCTGGTGGTGAAGCACAGCACCACGGCCGCGGCCGTCAGCAGCGTGACCAACCCGTCGCCTTCCAGCGGCAGGGTGGACGACACATAGGCAATCGGCAGGCATAACAAGCCGCCCACACACAAAAGCGGCCAGTCGGGAAAAAGCCGCGCCTCCCGGCCCAACAGGCGGCGCTGAATAAGCCATTTGGTTACCGACCCGCCGCACATGAGGAACCACGCGAAGGGCACCCAGATCAGCAGATAGGTCGCATAAACATCGACAAAAGTAAGAAACAGAAAAACGAATTCCGCCCGAGTGACCCCCTGCCCGGTACTCACGAACAGGACGGTGGACGACGCCGCGGCAATCAACAACCAAAGGGCGGAGGCGGACAGGGGGGAAAGAAAAATGAGGAATGCCTCACCCCAAAACTTAGCGTGGCCCATGTTCGAACGCCCCCCAGCCGACTCTCCGGAGGCGGACGTTCATCCGCGGCAAACCCGGCGCGCCAGCCCCCATTGTCCCGTATTGAAACAGTGCGGGAGCCGCCCGGCCAAGTCAACGCGCTTGGCCGCGTTAATCGTTTTTATGGTTAACCGATATTAATTTGTATACTGATTTTTTGTACGTTTACCGGTCCACCCCACTCCCCCGTCCCAACCACCCCAAAGGTACCCTGG
>JANQMY010000013.1 GCA_028279895.1 Alphaproteobacteria bacterium | reverse complement strand
GCGGGCTTCTCCACCCAGACATGGCTGACCTACCGTCAAGCCCAAGAGATGGGCGGGAACGTCATGAAGGGTGAGCGCGGCGTCACCGCCTGTCACGCCGATACTTTCATTCCCAAGGCCGAACGCGAGCGGGCCGCGCGAGACGACGACGATCCGGAACGGGTGCCGTTTCTGAAACGCTTCACCCTCTTTAATGTTGAGCAGTGCGAGGGCCTGCCCAAAGACGCTTATGCGGGCGCGGCCCCCTTGCCGCAAGCCGAGATCGTTCCGCACGCCGAACGCCTGATCGAGGCGACGGGCGCTGACTTCCGCGTCGGCGGAACCAAGGCGTTTTACGTGCCGTCCGAGGACTTCATTCGCGTCCCGCCGCAACCGGCTTTCTTTGAGCAGATCAATTACTACCGCACTTGCTTTCACGAGCTTGGCCACTGGACCGGGCACAAGACCCGGCTTGCCCGCGACCTGTCCCATAGTTTCGGATCGAAGTCAGAAAAATTCCCGGCATTTTGTGCTGTTCTCTGATTGTCTGAACTTGGTCTGGGATCTGCACTGTTCGCGCCGCCATTTTGTGTTTCCATGTGCGCGTCGGCCGTCATCTTTGCCGACGGCGGTGTGGCGGTTGTAAAAACCGGTAAATCGGAAGCTGCCTTTCGCGTTGCGTCTCGCTCGTTGTCGGGTAACGGCATCAGTCCCTGATCCGCCAAAGCACTGTTACTTCCGATCCAGGAGTCGTCCGTTATCGTTGTCAAGATAGCTTTGTAGGCTTCCGCTTGATTGCGATCGATGTACATCACAACGGCGCGTTCCGTCATGGCAGCAATCCCCTCTGCTGACTGGCGCTGCTGCGCCGTGAGCAAAGTGGGATCGAGGGCGTAGGTGCCGAGCCTCAGCTCTGTCACACTTTTGGCGCCGCAGCCGACAGTGTCTTCGCTTGTGAACGGCCGGTCGATCACCATGATGGCGGCTTGCCCCCCACAGAACACATCAATGGTTTCGCTTGTCGGCAGCGAACGCACGCGCATGCTTTGGCCCGTCATTCTTTCCATTGCCGGCCAGACCCGGCCAAGCAACCCGTCGAGAGATTTCGAAACAACAACGTCACTGGCAGCGCCGGTGGCCCCATAGGCGGTGCCGGAAAAACAAGCCACTATGAATGACAGGCAGACAAGAAACCCGCATTGACGAGAGAACGGCACGATAGCCTCCTTCCCAGAAGATGACGATTGCCAATCAGATGGATGAAAGCCGCTAATGTTAGCGCTGTCCAGATTCAAGCTTATAGAGCCTCTCAACATCTTTTCTGAACTGCTCGGTTTTCCGCTGTTGTTCCCGCACTTCGGCAAGTTCCTCGTCGATTTCGGCCGTCCGTCTCACCTTCTGCAACAGCGGCTCAACGTTAGGCCTGCCCTGAAGATTGGCCTTTTCGAGCCAGTGGAGACTTTGGTGGTAGTCGGGCTCGGGTGGAAAGTCACTGAGCAGATAGAGTTGGCCAAGCTTGACCTGCGCGGCCCCTTTGCCGCTTTGCGCGAGCGGCTTGTAGAGCTGCCCCCCTCCCGCGCGACCAGCGACCCGTCGGATGATCGTACCACGATCATCGGCAATTCGATCCGGGGGATCGATTTGAGGGGAGGCTCGATGACTCTCAATCAATTTGTAAGCTGATTGTCGTGTTGGCACGCGGATTTTCCATGTCGCAGCGCTGCCCTTGCACTCAGTGCGAGAGTCATTCGCCGCATGCGTGCAATATGCCGATTGCCACCCGCAGGATTGAGCTCAGGGGAAGCTTGAAGAATTCCTCGGCAAGGCTAGGATTCTGGGTAGAATGGGAAGAAGGCAAACCCGGGGCCAATTTCCTCCCCATGCGGTGGGGTTTGGATGCGCTATCGATTTGACGAGTTCGAGCTTGACTGCCGCACGTTGGAGCTGCGGCAGAATGGTGCCGTCGTCAGCGTCGAGCCCCAAGTTCTATCTCTCTTGATTTTTCTTATCGACCAACGGGAACGCGTGGTTTCAAGGCAAGATCTCATCGAAGCCGTATGGGATGGGCGCTTCATCTCAGATTCAGCCGTCTCCAGCCGGGTGAAATCTGCCCGGCGGGCGCTTGGTGACGATGGCCGGCAACAACGGTACATCAAGACCATCCACGGCCGCGGGTTTCGCTTTGTCGCTGAACTCTCGGAGGACTCCTCGCAAACCGAGGTGCCTCAGCAAGTCGCAGCCCCGCGCGAGGCCCCGCCATCCTCCATTGCCGTTCTGCCGTTCAACAATATGTCCGCCGAGTCCGACCAAGCGTTTTTCGCCGACGGTTTGTGCGAAGACATTATTACCATGCTGGCAAAGATTCCGGGTCTTGTGGTTGCGGCAAGAAACTCAAGCTTCGTTTATCGCGATCAGGCCGTTGACGTTCGGCAGGTGGGGCGGGAGTTGAATGTGGCCACCGTGCTTGAGGGGAGCGTCCGGCGCGCCGGCGACCAGCTTCGTGTGACGGGGCAGCTCATTGACGCATCGACCGGAGAGCATCTGTGGGCGGAACGTTACGACCGACCCGTCGAAGACATTTTTGCTCTGCAGGACGAGATGACGCGCGAGATCGTATCGGCGCTTCAAGTCTCGCTCAGCAAGGGGATGGGCGACAAGGCGCGGCTTATTGGAAGCGGAACCCGTAACTTCGATGCGTGGGAACACGCCACCCGGGCGCGCTATGCGATGTTTTCGAATGACCGGCATGCCATCCGTTCGGCGTTGGGGCTGGCCGGTCAGGCCATCGAGTTGGACGCCGGCTATGCGGCCGCCTATACGTGTCTGGCATTTGCGCACTGGAAAGAAATCATCAACGGTTGGAGCACGGCACCGGCGGAAAGTGCCCGGGCGGCGAAAGAAGCTGCGACGCGCGCCGTGGAACTCGATCCGGAAAATGCCGACACGCTGGTTATTCTCGCTTATCTCAGTGTGATCGGCGCGCGGCACGACGATGCCATGCGGTTCGCGGCACGGGCTCTGGCGCGCTCCCCGTCCGACCCGACGGTCTTGGGCTGTGCCGCTTATGTAGACCTGTACAGCGACAATGCGGTGCGCGCCCCGGATCTCGCGCGCCGCGGTTTCAACAGCGCGGGGCAGGAGGGCGCGTTTTACCTCGCCATCGAAGCCGCAGCCCATTACGTCAATCGGAATTACGACAAAGCCATCGCCTGCGCGCAAGAAACACTGCAGGCCGATTCAAGTTACGCGGCCGCCAACCTCACCATTGCCCTGTCGCATGTGGAGAACGATCGGCTGGCGGAAGCGCAAGAGTGGATTGCGAAGGCATTGAGCACCAATCCTTCCATGCGCATTTCAACCTTTAGCCAGGCGACAGACTATGCTGATCCGGAAACGGTAAAGCGAATTAGAGTTGGGCTTCGCCGCGCCGGCTTGCCTGACTGAAGGGCCGGTCCAGCCCGGTGGACTGTGTTGCAACGGGATCTGTTCCGTTCAAATATCCACGGATGGCTGCAGGCGTTCCGATCTCCGCGCGCGCCGCCGTTCCAGCGCGCCGCGCATGCGGGCGTGGCGTTCCTCCGTAACCGGATAGTTGAAGGTGAAAAGCGCCGCGATGATGAAAAATACCGGCGGGCTCAGCGCGAACACCATCTTCAAGCCCAGAAGTTGGGCGGGCGTATTGACCGCCCCCGGCGTCGCATCGAAGCCGATCAGGGCGAGCGCGGAAAGCGAGAGCCACGGCCCCACGGACAGCGCGATCTTGAGCGTGAAGGACCAGGCGGCAAAGAACAGGGCGGCGCGGTCTTCGCCCGTGCGCATGGTGTCCAGATCAATGACATCGGCCTTCATGGAGTGCGGCAAGGTAGAGAACGATCCGCCCGCGAAACCGGTAATGGCCGCAATCGGCAGCATCCAATAGAAGTCGCCGGGCCCCAATAACAGATAGAGCGGGCTGAACGCCGGATACACCATTAAAGAGGCAATCCACGCTTTGTGCTTGCCCCATTGCTTTGACAGCCACACCCAAAACGGCACGCCGCACAGGCTTGCCGTGAAGTACACCAGCAGCATGATGATGCTGCCTTCCTCTTCTTGAAGAACGCCGCGGATGTAGAAGACAATCGTCGCGGTCGCGAAGGCGATGCCCGTGAACTGGAAGAAGAAGGCGATGACCAGCCGCTTGAACGGACCGTTCGTCATCATGATCCGCATGCCTTTGAGGATCGGCATGCTCACCGGTTGCGCATCGGTCCGCTCGGGCACTTGCCAGACCGTCAGGCCGACGCAGACGGGCAGCAAAACCAACATGATGATCCCAATGATGGCTACGACAGCCGGCGTACCGCCGAGCCCGAAAAAGATAAGCGCAAGCACCGGAATAAGCTTGCTGAGAACGCTGGCGGCAAGGCCCAACCCGGCGCGCCAACCGACGATGGAGGATCGCTCGTGATAATCGGCGGAAAGCTCTGCGGCCCAGGCATAATAGGGGATAAACAACATGGTCCAGCCGAGCCAAAAGATCACCATCCAAAACAGCAGATAAGCTGCTGTGACCGGCGGCGCCGGAAAAAAGATCATATAGACCGACAGCATCAGGATGGGCACGGCCGCCACCATCCACACCCGGCGCCGGCCCCATCGGGTCTCGGTCCGGTCGCTGGCATAGCCGATCAGCGGGTCCAACACCGCGTCGAACAGCCGTGCGAACAGCCAAACGGTGCCCACGGCCGCCAGGCTGACGCCGAGATCCGCGCCGTAATAATTGGGGATAAAGGCCGACACAGGCAGCGACGCCACCTGGATCGGCATGTCCGTGAGGCCGTAGAAGAATTTCGTTCGGTTGGGGAGCCTTTGGGAGTTTTCCTGGGTGTCGCTTTCCGCCACGCTGCTGTAAACCGCATTGTCATTGTTGGGGACAGCCTAACACGGCGTTTGCGTGGGCATAGGAATTCTTTCCGGCCGCCCCCTTGATCGGAAAATGTGATGGCCGTGGTGCGGATTTCGGCCTGCAGCGTTACAGTCGGCTCAATTCTGGAACCAGAACTGTTTCTTGCCCGGCCCCCACGGCGATCTTGTGGCTGGGCGCGCGTTCTTGGTTATAGCCATTGCATGTGGCCGCATCGGCTGAGGCGATTTCGAATGGGTCTGATTTGTTCACGCAAAAACCCGCCGCCGGTCCTGCTATGAAATGCCGGCCCGTTGACGCGAATGCGTAAACATCACCTTCGTAACTCGCTCCATTGGCGTATTTGCCAAGCATAATGTCTTTACACTGACCTTACGCAACGCCGTACCATCCGCGCGATACCCAGCTGGCGGACGGTATCATCTTTGCGGCTGCTGTTGTGCTGCAAGCCTGGGCGCTGCGGCAACGGGAAGGGGAGGCCTTGTCGCTTGCGGAGTATCGCCGTCAGCAACTGGCTATGGCGAGCCACGATTTGAGACAGCCTTTGGCGTCGTTCGAAATCGCACTGCAAGAGGCCAATTCCCGGTCGTTGGAGGCGAAACTTCGCGCCGGCATCGACTATCTCAATCAGCTTCTGGAACGGAACCTCTCAGAAACACATCCACCGGCTCACGGTGCCCTGGCACCCGACAACGCCGCCGGCCGGGAAGCGATGCCTATTCAGGTAGTCTTCGACAATCTCGACCGCATGTTTCAGACGGAGGCGGCTGCGAAGGGCGTCAAGCTGTCCTTTGTCGCCTCGTCGGCTGTGGTGGTGACTGAACCGCTTGCCATGTTGCGTATCTTGTCG
>JANQMY010000005.1 GCA_028279895.1 Alphaproteobacteria bacterium | reverse complement strand
AGCGGCGCTCTTTTGTTGCGCATCATCATCGGCGCAGCGCTCGGCTTCAGCTATTTCGTTGCAGAGAACTTTATGATCGCAATGGGGCAGTTCGGTGCCATGCCGCCGGTCGTCTCAACATTCGCCCCGTTCGTCTTCACCCTCCTGTGCGGATTCTCGATTCTATTCTTTACGGAAGAATAGGACGCATACCTATTAACGGTACAAGACGATACATTGGGTTGACTGGATATCAGCGGCCTGTTTCCCGTCACGAGGCAAGCGTCCGGACCGGACATCCGATGTAACGCCGCTGCGGTTTGGTAGAATTTTCATTCCTAGAGCTTATCGAACGCCAGCGTATTTCCGGTGGCGGATCGCGAAAGAGGGAAGTTTTATGGGTTTGCGCAAGCCGGCATCACACGTAACGGCGCTCACATTAGCTTCTGTGATTACCGCTCAAACCGTATCTACGGTCGTCGCACAGGCATCGGCGGCGGAGCCAACAGTTCAAGTCACTTTGACATCGGAGATCGAATGGGGGCCGCTCAACCCCGCTCGAGGAGACCAAAGCCTCATGGCTGGCACTCTCTGGGGCGATCGTACCGGCGCCGGGCCATCCGGCTTTCTGGTTCGATTTGCAGATGGCTTTTCTTCGCCCCCCCATATCCATAACGTCACCTATCGCGGTCTGGTCATAAGCGGTCGCATTCACAACGACGATCCCGATGCCGCGGATCTGTGGCTGCCGCCGGGTTCATTCTGGACGCAGCCAGCGGGAGAAGCCCACATCACTGCCGCCAAGGGTGAGAACAATCTGGCATACATCGAAATTGACGAAAGTCCCTATCTCGTCCGCCCCGCCGACACGGCATTTGATACGGGAGAAAGACCGATAAACGTCGCTGCAAACAACCTGGTGTGGCTGGATGCGTCGGACATCACATGGCTCGATAAACCAGATACACCAGCTGCCGAGGAAGCAGCCAAGATGGCTTTCTTGTGGCGTAAACCGCAGAAAGATCAAACAAACGGGAGTCTTGTTCGGTTGCCCGCGGGCTCGACCAGCGAGATGCGCAGCAACGGTGCCACACTGCGCGCCGTGGTGATCCAAGGACAATTGGCGCACGCCCTATCCGGCGAAAACGGCGTCAGAAATCTCGAACCGGGCAGCTATTTCGGCACCGAGGGCGCGTCCGTACACCAACTGTCGTGCGCGAGCCAAACGGATTGTGTCGTCTATGTGCGCGCACGGGGTACGTATGTGGTCGCTTCACTGCCTTCCGAAAAATGACCAGGCCTCAAGAACACGGTTACCAATACCGAATGGCATAGCGCACCTTGCTCTTATCCGCTTCCGCGAAAACTGCCGTTGACGGGTCAACCATAATGGCGTCCGCCGATCAGTTCAGAATGTCGCGCGCCCGGGCAAGTTTGATAACGGTTTCCGCACCTTCCGGAGCAACTTCAAAGGCCGCCTCTTCCAGCTTGGGCCTACGCAGCCCGTAGCGTGGATTGTTGGACAAACCGAATGCCTCTTTAGGGATGCCCAGGAAGTTCTTGTCAAACTTCCAATTGTCGTTGCGGTCATGATAGATGCCGACCGCATAGGTGCCGGGTCGATCGATTGGTATACAGAACTTCGTCTGACCCTCGGCGGCCGGCATGCGGATCCTGATGAGCGCGCGGCTCCCTCTCAGAAAGTCTTCCGGCGTTTCGTCGTGAAGATCGGCCACGATCGTCCCCTTGCCTTTGCGGACATTATCGACGGTGACATGTATCGCAAGCTTATCGCTCTGACAGCCGTCACCATCCTTGTATTCGAGCGTTGTCACTTCGGCCTGGGCCATCGTGCTGAGCGGAAGAAGGACGAACGCAACAAGACACGCAATGCTGGGCTGCGGGAAAAAACGAAACATCAAACTGGCTTTCCTTGGGTTGACCGGCGATCAATCAAAACAAGACGAGACGGATGGACACCGGGCCTCATGTTCGCAATGGCTGGGTGCACCCGTGCTCTACAGGTACGTCAGAAGCTATGAATAGGCGCTGAATGGAGCATCCCGGGCGGATCCTAAACATATAAACAGCCCAATGGTAACCCCCTGTTTGCGTCCAAAAAACGGCAAAACAGCTCCATTTCGCCCGCAATTGGCCACGGTGCCGGTTAACTGACCCGCCAGTCCCCGATTGTTACAATATGACAACTTTTTGTGACGGGTACAGAACTAGAGCAAACCTGTCAGATCTGATAGCTGTGATTGGTTTCGAAAGTGAACGGAGAACGGTTGTCCGGGCTCAGGAGACTGGCTTCATTCGTAGAAGCCCCAAGGGGTCGGCAGGCACTTTTTCCTTTCACCGCACGGGATGGTACCCTGAGTTGTGAGGCCGTGAATATACTACTTATACACTGTCGAAGATCGTGTGGAATTCAGTTTACGTAGGAATTTGGCTTCTGCACGAGAATCGATAATGGTATAACCGAGTTGAAACAATTTGACACGACTCTACCAGGCTGGGTGTGTGGAGCGGTCGCAAAAAAGTTGACTCGGTTCGGTCCGTGCAAGGGAATTTGCGCAGATCGGTGCAAATCATGTAGTCGGTGAGCAACGTAGGGGATGGGGATAGATCGACGACCGGTTGAACCGTGCACTGTCTATTTTCTTCCAAAAAATAGTTATCCGAAGCCCAGCGGAATTTGTTGCGAGTAATCGCGTAAGCCGATGAAGGCAGGCTGAACTATATGAAAACAATAACGCAAACTGTAAATCGTGAGCTTGCATTCAATCGAGCCGAATTCGCTACCCTGGTCGACGGATTGCAGTATGCCGCCCGCGGCGAAACCGGCCTCAATTTCTATTCAGTACGGGGCGAACTGAACAAAGCCCTACCCTATGCGGAACTGAACGACCGCGCTCAAGAACTCGCCGCACGGCTGAGCGGCCTCAACCTGCCACGCCACGCGCGCATTGCGGTCCTCGCTGAAACGGTCCCGGAGTTCTCTCTCTTTTTCTTTGCCTGCCAATATGCCGGCCTGTTACCGGTGCCGGTGCCGTTGCCGGTCAGCTTGGGAGGCAAAGCGTCTTACATGAACCGGCTTAGGGGTTTGGTCGAAGCCGCAAAAGTATCTGCTGTCGCGTCTTCGGAGGATCTGGCCGGCTTGGTTCAAGAAGCTCTTACTGACCTTCCCGGTATTGTTGTCGGATCGCACCAGGATTTTGCATCGCTGGAAAAGTTAGGCGATCTGGCCCCCTTGCGCGCCGACGAGCCCGCCTACATCCAATACTCCTCCGGAAGCACGAGCCAGCCCAAAGGCGTCGTGATTTCTCAACGGGCGATCACACACAATGCGCGGGGCATTCTGACGGCGGGGCTGGAAGCACGGTCGGGCGACCGCGCCTTTTCTTGGTTGCCGCTTTATCACGATATGGGATTGGTCGGCTTCTGCCTGACGCCGCTTTTGTCTCAAATCTCTACGGACTATATGGCGACGGCTGATTTCGCACGACGTCCGCTGAATTGGCTGCGGCTCATCTCCGAAAACGGGGGCACCATCGCATTCAGCCCCTCTTTCGGCTTCGACCTGTGTACCCGCCGCGCCGCCAACCGCGACACCGAAGAGTTCGACCTCTCCGAATGGCGGATTGCCGGCATTGGCGGCGATATGATCCGTGCCGACGTCCTGGATCGCTTTGCCGATCGCTTTGCCGCCAACGGATTCCAGCGCCAAGCCTTCTTGCCGAGCTATGGGCTGGCGGAATCGACCCTGGCGGTGAGCTTTGCCGGAGTCGATGATGAATTTGAAACGGACCGGATCGACCTTAAGGAATTCTCGCGCACGGGGCACGCCGCGCCCGCGAAGCAGATCGATGACGCGTTGAATACCCGCCGCTTCGTGTTCTGCGGGAAACCGATGCCCGGGCACGACATCAGCGTACGCGACGAAGATGGCGCACCGATTGCTGACCGAGTCGTCGGCCATGTCTTCATCAAAGGTCCCAGCTTAACCGATGGCATTTTCGACAACCCATCCATGACGGAACGCACGATTTCGGCTGATGGATGGCTCGACACGGGCGACCTCGGCTACATGGTGGGCGGAAATCTAGTCATCACCGGCCGCAGCAAGGATTTGATTATCATCAACGGCCGCAACATCTGGCCTCAAGACATTGAGTGGGCCGTCGAGCGACTGCCCGGACTGCGCGGCGGCGACGCCGCTGCGTTTGCGGTGGAAGGTCAGAACACGGAGAATGTGGTGGTGGTCGTCCAATGCCGCCTGCGCGGCTCAGACGAACGGTCTGCTCTCATCCACGATGTGGGCGCCACCGTGCGTGCGGTTGCCGGCGTGGATTGTTTGACCGTTTTGGCAAAGCCGGGCAGCCTGCCGATGACCTCGTCGGGCAAGCTGTCGCGGGCCGCCTCGAAAAAGCAGTATTTGGATGGCGATTATGCCGCGGGCGAACCGGCAAGCGAACCCATCCGCGCCGCTGTGGGATAGACTGTCGGCAAGACACAATGCCCGTCGAGCGATCGGCCTTTCGGCGATGATGTAAGATACCCATCGCCCGCACAAAACACATTGGCACCTATGACCCGATTGATCGCCCTTACCGGCGCCACCGTCTTTATCGGCCAGCAT
>JANQMY010000589.1 GCA_028279895.1 Alphaproteobacteria bacterium | reverse complement strand
ATGGGCAGCTCCCATCTATCGGTTTGCGTGTGGAAGCCTAACCCGGGAATTGCACAGACAAAAGGGCGCCCCGACATATGCCGGGACGCCCATTCTTGAAAAGCAATGCTCTTTGCGGGTGCCCGTCCTATTGGATCGAGACGACCTTTGCCGTGCCGGAACGGCCGTCATTGGTGGTGAACGACGCCGTATCGCCGGCTTTCGGCTCTTCGCCCGTGCCTTCGAACGTTACGCAGACTTCGGCACCTTCCGCGTCGTTGCTGCACAGTTTGTTCGCGGCTTCATCGAACGTATAAGGCGACGTGGCGCCATCGGATTCACCGCCGATCACCGTTGCCGTATTGGTCGCATCATCGTACGCGACCGTGACTTGTTCCCCATCGGACCCGGTATATTCGATGGTCGTCACCGTGGCATGAGCCGCCGTGGCGAACAAAGCAGAAGCCGCAACAACACCTAAAATTCTGAGCATAGGATAGTTTCCCCTATCTGGATGCGCGCGTGGCAACAGGACGCCACGCACAAAGTGGCTCCCCAAAACAGATACGCATTTTCGGGACAGGAAAAATGAACAGTCTACGCAACATTGCGCGGTGCAATCCGCTGACCGCGGACCGCGCCGCCTACTCGTGAACCCAGTCCGAGATCGAATTGCTATTCGACGGAAACGATGGTTGCCGTGCCGGCGCGGCCGTCATTGGTGGTGAATGACGTTGTGTGACCTGCTTCCGTGCCGGCGTTTTCGAAGGTCGCGCAGACCTCATTGCCCTCGCCGTCCGTGCTGCATACCGTGCTGGTCGCTTCATCCCAGGTGTATGGGCTGGAAGCAGCGGCCCCGTCCGCCTGGCTGGTGGCCAAGTTCGTCGCATCATCATAAGCGATAGTGACCTTCTCGCCCTCACCGAGGTCGTATTCGATCGTGGTGACCGTGGCATGAGCCGCCGTTGCAAAAAGGCAGGCAAACAAGAGCGTTCCGATTGTTCTGATCATGAGAGTTCCCCACTGGTTGGTTTTGATTTTTGCGCCCGGGAGATAATCACAGAATCGCACGAACGTTAACCATTATTTTCGCGGAAAACGTGATGGTTTTTCTAAGCCTTGTTAGGACTGCGTAAGTTCTGGGACCGGACCCGCCAAGGATAGCCGCTAGAGCGGCTTAATGCATCGCCGCCGGAGACGCGCCACCAGCCGTTTTTCGCAATAGCGGCACGAATACCGCACTGACGACAATGAACGCGGTCATCACCAACCAGACATCGTTATACGCCATCACAAGCGCTTCCCGCTCAGCCATGCCGGTGACCATTTCTACGATGGCCGTTTGAGATCGCTCTGAACCCGGAAGCCTTTCTTCAAGACGGATATCCGGAACGGGCAGGTTTTGAACCGCGTCGAGCGATAAGCTTCCGGAGGTCAGGCTCTCGGACAGACGGTGATAGTGGAAGTCCTGCCGAACTTGGATAAGCCATGTGATGATCGCCAATCCAACCGCGCCGCCAAGATTGCGCATGAGATTGAACAGGCCACTACCGTTTCGAACATCTTTCTCCGGAAGCCCGCCAATGGTCATATTGACCAACGTAAACATAGTGAATGACAGGCCGAGCCCCCGCAGCACTTGACCGAGAACAAGCTGCGCACCGCCGACTTCGTTTGTCATGCCCGCATCGGCCCAAATGCCGGCGGCCGTCAGGATCAGACCGACCGCCAGGACGACGCGCTCGTCAAGTTTCCGCGATGTGATGGCAGCAGCAATCATGCCGACAGCCATGAACACGCCCATCACAAACATCGCGTTTCCGATCTGGAGACTATTGAATCCCCGTACGGTCGCGAGAATAGCCGGAATAAGATAGACCGACCCAAACTGAACGATGCCCGTTGCGAAGGAGAGAACGCAGCCAATCGCGAAATTTCGATTCTGAAACAGTCGAAGGTCGACCACCGGATCGCGAATGTTGAGTTCGCGATAGATCAACAAAACAAACGACGCCACAGCGACGATCGTCAGTTGAAAGATCATATTGGAATCGAACCAGTCGTATTTGGTGCCCTCTTTCAAAACGAACTCGCCGCTCCCCAAAAACAGGACGATCAGCAAGATGCCCCAAAGATCGATGCGTTTGAGAAGGCTGAATTCCGGCTCATCGAAGTCGACAAAGAAGTAAACGCCGAGGGCAACCAAGGCGCCCAGCGGGATGTTGATCAAAAACAACCAATGCCATGACAAGAATTCGGTGATCCAACCGCCGATAACCGGCCCGGAGATCGCTGAAAACATGGAAATAAACGCCGCGACCGCCAACGCAATCGGCTGCCGCGACGGTGGGAAAATGATGTAGACGGACGACATCACAATCGGCACCATCAAACCGCCGGTTGCGCCCTGAATCAAGCGAAACACAATCATGGACGGCAAGTCCCACGCCATCGCGCAGGCCAAGCTCATCGCGGTAAACCCGGTGATGGCAATGAGGAACAGATAACGGGTCGACAAAGCCGCCGTCAGCCACGCGGTCAGCGGAATGACCACGACCTCGGCAATCAGATAGGCGGACTGAATCCATGCCACCTCTTCGATGGTCGCTCCCAGAGCGACGCTGAGCGGCCCGATGGAACTCGCAACGATCTGTATGTCCAGCATCGCGAGAAAGACGCCCAGGACGATGGCCGCGAACGCGAGCACTTGTTTGAGGGTTAACTCAAACTCCGCCTCGCGGGCGTCGATGGCGGCGTCGGTCATCTTTCCTGGACGAGTTTGCCGGCGCTCGGCGGCGTGCCCTTCGTGTCGATGGACACCACAGAGGACATGCCGGGACGCAGCCGGCCAATCATCGGATCATCACCTGCGATCGCGATTTTGACGGGAATGCGCTGGACAATCTTTGTGAAGTTTCCGGTGGCGTTTTGCGGCGGAAGAATGCTGAACTCTGCCCCGCTTGCCGGCGCCACGCTGGCAACGGTGCCGGTTATGCGCTCGCCGGGAAAGGTGTCGATGCGGATGTCGACCTCTTGCCCGATCTCCACATGCGTCAGCTGAGTTTCCTTGAAGTTACCGACAACCCAAACATCGTCCAGCGGCACGATGGCCAGCAAAAAACGCCCGGGGTCCACCAATTGACCCACTCGAACAGAGCGGTTGCCGATCACCCCGGAGACCGGCGCACGCAACAGCGTGTCGTCCAGATGGATTTTGAGGATGTTCAGATCCGCTTCGGTTTTTTTGACCAGGGCCCTGAGTTGAAGATCTTCGGCCTCCAACACGGCGACCTCCACTTTGGCGGCTTCCAAGCGGGCATTGGCCCGGGTAAGCCCCCCTAAGGCCTGGCTGCTGGCCGCCGTGGCAATTTCGAGGGCCTGCTTACTGGCATTGCCGGCCCTGGCCAGCCGCTGCGAGCGCACCAGCTCCGCCGCCGTGCGGTCCCGCTCGGCTTCGGCGATGGCCACTTCCGCATCGGCCTGGGCGATTACCAAGTCTTGCAGATGCTTGCGTTCCGCCAAGGCCTGCCCTTCCGCCCGAAAACGCGCCAGATCCGCTTCCACCCCGGCAATTTGCTGGCGAATTTCATCATCCTCGATGCGCAGCAAGGGGTCGCCTTTGTTGACATGCTGATTGTCATCGACGAACAGCGCCTCCACATAACCGGATACTTTGGGGCGTATGGCCGTGATTTCGCCCTGCACATAGGCATTGTTCGTGGTCTGAACGTAGCGCCAATCGGTAGCCCACAGCCATCCGGTCAGCGCCACACAGAACACGGCAAATGCGCCGGCCCCCCAAATCATCCCGTGGGAGGCGGCGGCCAACGAAACCATGCGATGCGGCCGGGGTGTCTCGTGCTCTTCCTCCGCTAGAGAGGAACCCGGCCCACTTGTTATCTGATCCATTTGTGATAAACTACACCGTACCGTTTACTTTTACAAGAGCGGCAAATGGCAAAAACGGCCAAAAATAAGTCTACGGCAGAGACCGCCGCACCCCTCACCGGATGGGAACGGCGCCAACACTTGAAGCGGCAGCAGATTATCTCTGCCGCCACATCACTGTTTCTCGAACATGGCTTCGGCCAAGTGAGCATGGATGCCATTGTGGAAGCGTCGAGCGTTTCGAAGCGCACGCTCTACAATTACTATGAGAGTAAGGAACAGTTGTTTCTGGACGTCATCCAATCTCAGATCGGTGAATTGTGGCCCGCTCTTGAAATCACCGATAAAGACGTACCGCTGGAAGACAAGCTGCGCGACATTGCCCGGCAGATGTTTGCGATTGCCATGAAGCCGGAGCCGCTCGCCCTCTACCGGACGATGATCGGTGAGTCCCAGCGCTTCCCGGACCTGACCGAACAGTTTCACGAGGTCAGCGCCGGCCGGGCGAAAGACGCCCTCGCCCACCTTCTCGCCGATGAAGGGCGACGCGCCGGGCTGGTGATCGAAAACCGGCACGACGCTGCGGATGTATTTTTCGATCTGCTGGTCGGGTCCGTTTTGATGCGGACGCTGCTGGGCTTGGAAAAACCCATAAGCGGCAAGCAGATTACAGCGCATGCGGATCAAGCCGTCGCGCGCTTTCTGCGGATCTTCGGCAGGTGACGCTTCCCTGTCACGGCGGGGGCCGCGCCGCAATGCGGTTTTAGAAAGTCTACCTCGCTCAGTGATCGCCTTTTGGCGTTTCCATCAGCTCGATCAGCACGCCGTCCGTATTTTTGGGATGGACAAAAATGATCAGCGTGCCGTGGGCGCCGATCCGCGGTTCATTCAGCACGGTGGCGCCGCGTTCCTCCATCAGCGCTTTTGCTTTGTATATATCTTCGACCTCGAAACACACATGGTGCTGGCCGCCTTTGGGATTCTTCTTCAGGAAGTTCGAGATAGGAGAGTCATCGCCCATGGGTTCGATCAGTTCGATCTGGCTGTTGGGCAAATTGACAAAGCAAAACCGCACGCCCTGGGCCGGCAGTTCCCCCGGTTCCGTGATATCGGTGCAGCCGTAAAGATCGCGGTAGGTTTGGGCGGCCTTTTCGATCGACGGCACCGCCACGCCCACATGATTCAAGGGGCCAATATCCATCACTACTCCTCCTGACATGGATCGTTGTTGGCCGCTTTGTTCCCAATTCGGCGCGGGAAGTCCAGCAAAAAGCTGACACGGGGCGTTAAAGCGTGCTCAGGTCGATGACAAAGCGATATTTCACATCGCTTTTCAGCATGCGCTCATAGGCCGAGTTAACGTCTTCAATGGCGATCACCTCCACATCCGAGGTGATGTTGTGGGTGCCGCAGAAATCCAACATCTCTTGCGTTTCCTGAAGCCCGCCGATCAGCGAGCCTGCGATCATGCGGCGCGCAAAGACCATGGGGCCCGCATTGACGCTGCCCAAAGGTTCGACGGCCCCGACGAGACACAAAATGCTTTGGTATTTGAGAAGGCCGACCAGCGGGTCCACATCATGCCCGATGGGAATGGTGTCCAGCAGAAAATCGAACCGTCCCGCCGACGCTTCCATGGCGGCAGCGTCGGTCGACATCAGCACTTCGTCGGCGCCCAGCCGCACGGCGTCCTCTGCCTTGTGGGCTGATGTGGTGATCATCACCACATGAGCGCCCATCGCCTTCGCGAATTTGATGCCCATATGCCCGAGGCCGCCCAGCCCCACCACGCCGACGGTTTGCCCCGCGCCCACATTCCAATAGCGCAGCGGGGAATAGGTGGTAATCCCTGCACAGAGTAATGGCGCAGCCCCCGCAGGGTCGAGCCCGGCCGGAATGCGCAACACGTAGTCTTGATCCACCACGATCTGCTTGGAATAGCCGCCATAGGTCATCCCGCCGGGATCGTCCGTGGGGCTGTTATAGGTGAGCGTATAGCCGTTCTGGCAAAACTGCTCCATATGATTGCGGCAGGGATCGCATGTCCGGCACGAGTTGACCAAACAGCCCACCCCGACCACATCGCCGGGCCGAAACCCGGTCACCTCGCGGCCCACGGCCGCGATACGTCCAACGATCTCGTGGCCGGGCACCAGCGGATAAACCGAGTTCTGATAATCGTTATTCACGAAATGCAAATCCGTGTGGCAGATGCCGCAATAGTCGATATCGATCTGCACATCCGCCGGGCCGACCGCGCGCCGCGTGACCGCATAGCTCTCCACCGGTCCCTTTACCGACATGGCCGCGTAAGCGGGCGTGCCACCCGCCGCCGTCTGAGAACCTTTCGCACCGCCAAGCAAGGCCGACACACCTTTAGAGAGCAGATTGGACATGTTTTCTTCCCTTTGCGCTGTTTTTTAGCAACAGGCTAGCACGGTATCGGCCAACTCCGTCAGGGCAAACGTCAATTGTCCGTGCAAAGAGGTCGACCCGGTTGGGCCAAAGGGGTTTTCGCCAGACGAGCGGCCGTTTCCTCCCGGTTTGACGTGCCCGGCGAAGCGCCTATCATAGCGCCTTCCAAAGTACATCACGGGGAGCACCATGCCACTTCAAATCTCGTTCGAGCTCAGCGACAAAGACCTGGAACACTTCAAGGCTGAGGCAAGAACCGCTCAGCAGGCCGTGATCGACGGCAAGCTCGACCGGGACAGGGTTGCCGCCGAAGCGCGCAAGGTTTTCGAGCAGTCCGCCAACAGCAGCGACCTGCCGGAATTCATTTCAACCCGGCTGGCCAAACTGGAAACTTTGGTCGACATGGTCACCGATGAGGAATGGCAACTGCCCGAAGATGAGTTGAACCGGGTGTGCGGCGCCATGGCCTATTTCGCCAATCCGGACGATTTGATCCACGATCACGTGCCCGGCATCGGGTTTCTCGACGACGCCATTATGGTGGAATTAATGGTCGAGAACCTGCAGGACGACATCGACGCCTATCATGAATTCTGTAAGTTCCGCACCAACGAGGCTGAAAAGCGCAAGCGCAAAGGTCTGTCTACGGATATTAAGAAGGAAGACTGGCTGGCCGATCAGCGTGCCGCGCTGCACCACCGCATGCGTCAGCGGCGTAACCGGCGCTCGGCCCGGATCTGGTAGGGCGGTGTCGCGGTGACCATGACACCGCCGCTCCACGTGGCGCCCCTCGATGCCACCTTCGGCGCGGTGGTCACGGGGCCGCATCTGGCGACGCTCGACCAATCGGAAGCGGCGCGTCTCTACGATCTCTGGCTCGACTACGCTCTGCTGATCTTTCCGAACCAGCATCTCACGAACGATCAACAGATTGCTTTCGCCAAACGTTTCGGAGACATGGAGTTCGACATCGCGGCGCTAAGCAATGTGCGCGCCGACGGTTCGTTGCGGCCCGACGACGGCAGCGACGATATGATCAAGATCCTGAAAGGCAATATGGGCTGGCACGCCGACAGCACCTATATGCCGGTGCAGGCCAAGGGCGCCGTGTTCACCGCCCATGTGGTGCCGCCGGCCGGGGGTGAGACCGGCTTTGCCGATATGCGTGCAGCCTACGATGCGCTGGACGACGCCATGAAACAGCGGATCGCGCCGCTTTCCGCCTATCACTCCCTCTATCACAGCGAGGCGAAGGCCGGCCACGTCTACAAGCAGGAAAGCGAATATTCCGGCTACGGATTTCATGACCAAGACCCACCCTTGCGGCCACTGGTCAAAACCCACCCGGAAACCGGCCGCAAATCTCTGCTCGTCGGCCGCCATGCCTATGGCATTCCCGGCCTGTCGGAGGCGGAGTCCGAGGCGCTGCTGGGCGACCTGATCGACTTTGCCTGCCGCCCGCCGCGCATCTACCATCACCATTGGACGCCGGGCGATGCCATTCTGTGGGACAATCGCTGTCTTCTGCACCAGGCCTGCCCCTGGGACATGACCCAACCGCGCGTCATGTATCATTCGCGCATTGCTGGCGACCCCGTGTCGGAATTCGCCGCCCACGCCCCCTAACCGCCGGAGTATTTGTGGCGCCGCCCCCGTCTCCCCCCTCGATCACAGATCTGCGCGACCCGAACTATTTTCCGCCCCTGGCGCGGGCCTTTCCCCTGGGCATTCAGCATGTGCTGGCCATGTTTGTGGCCAATATCACGCCCGCTTTCATTGAAGCTTTTCAAAGCCAGCGCATAGGCCCGGCTCATATGTTCTTCATGCATGGGTTTAAGAGTGCCCTTTTCAGGACGCTTGCTCAAGGTTTTTACATTTTCACAAGGCGTTAACGCGCAATAGACTAACCATGGAGCCGACGGCTGGGCCGTCTTGCGGACCGGGGTGTGTCAAATGATGAACCGCATACAGATGATTGGCGCAATGGTGGTGGCGGTCGCCCTCTTCCTGGGCAGCCTTGTCTATTACTTCGTGATGGACGGCGCCGCGCCGGAAGACCCGGATTTTCGCTTAAACCTCGCCACGCTCCGCCAGGTGGCCGACAGCTATGAAGGGCCGCGCCCCACCGAAATCCGGGTGGAGGTGCTGGCGCGGGATCAGATTCCTTTCTTTGCCATCCATGCCGGACTCGACGGCACCGCGACCGTCATGGCACGCAGCGTCTTCCAATTGAAATCCGGTTGGGGCGACAGCATCATTGATGTGGGCATGGACCGGGTGATCGCCGAGCGCAACAATTCCGGCGACACGTTCGACGACGATGCCCTGTCCCGCGTCCAGCAGGGGCTCAGCGCCGCCCGGCGCATTGTGGTCACCCATGAACATCCCGACCATATCGCCCTGCTCGCCCGCTTAAGCGACATGACGGGCATCGCCCCCAAACTGCGTCTTACCCAGAAGCAGATCGACGGCACCGCCCGCTACAGCACCGACGGCAAAGTGCCCGCCGCATTGGCCAACCTGGAACCGCTGGATGACAGCGAGCTGGTGGCGGTCGCGCCTGGTGTGGTCATGATCCCCGCGGCGGGCCACACGCCCGGCAATGTGATGTTCTATGTGCACATGGCCGACGGCAGCGACATTCTGTTCGTGGGCGATGTGGTGTGGAACATGAAGAATATCGAGGAACGCTGGGGGCGCCCGCGCATGGTGCAGCAATATCTCATGCAGACGCCGGAAGACCGCAACCCGGTATTGAACCAGGTGGCCGCGTTGGCAGACCTCAAAGAGGCCCATCCCGATGTGGTGTTCATCCCCTCTCACGACGACGACCATCTGACGGCCCTGATCGAACGAGACGTTTTGGCGCCGCGCTTTACGCCCTGACTCATTGGTGCCTCAGTTATCCGCACCACCGGGACCGGCTACCGGCCCTGGGGTGAGCGACAATTGCGTGGTCAGTTGCTGTATCTGTCTGACGATGGCCGTGTTCGCTGTCCGAAGACTCTGTTTCTGAGGCTCAGTAGTACCGTTTTCTTGAGACGCAACTACATTCTTGTCCGACAGAGCCCGCAGCGCGTTAGAGCGCCGAGCGAAAAAGTGGAATCCGGTTTTTCGCGTTGCCGGCGCGACCATCAAAGAGTCCGTAGCATCGGACGATTTAGATAAATCACCCGATGCTATAATGCGCACACTTTATCTCGACACTCGATTCCGCTACGCGCCGAGTTTTGGGATCGGTCGTAGTGTGATAGACTCCGTTCCATGAAGAAGGGAGGCCGGGCCGCTTAAAAGGATTGGCCGATGAGAACACAGGACCAACGCTGTTATAACGGGCTCGCGATTGCGGGCCTTTGGTCGTTTCGGGCCCGTGCGATCCGGGCGCATTGCCAAAACCGGGATCTACCCCATGCGCCCATCTTTACCGCTTGGAAAACCCAATACCGCTCGTCCCGGTCGCGCGTCCAGCGCGAACCGGGATCTCTCTCGGCAAGGTCCCAGATTCCCGCTTTCGCCGGGACGAGCGAAATGGTTTCGTCAGGCTCGCCAGAAAAGCGACCGGTATTTAAGTTGGACCAAACCAAAAAAACCAAGGGAAAGGCGGACAGGCCCATGAGCAAAATTAGAGGCGGATGTCTGTGCGGCGCGGTCCGCTATGAAACCGAGGCCGAACCGGTGACCACGGCCGTGTGCCATTGCCGAAATTGCCAGAAGCAAAGCGGCTCGGCCCTCAGCGTCATTGTGGCGTTTCCGGCCGGATCGCTCACCACCACCGGTGACAGCCTGACGGCCTATGAAGACCGAGGCGTCAGCGGCAAAACGGTTCTGCGGTACTTCTGCAACCGATGCGGCTCACCGCTGATCACCCGGGCCGAGTTCTCGCCCGACGTGGAATTCATCAAGGCCGGGACGCTGGACGATCCATCGTGATTGAAACCCGACGCCGCCTTTTGGGGCGAACGTCAGCATGCGTGGCTCCAAGCGAAACCAAGCTGGCCCACTTTCCCCCGCAATCCTGAAAGCTAACCATGGGACGAACGGTCGATAAATTGTGTAACAAAGTCGTAACAGCGCTGCCCGGCCCCTTTTCCCTCGGCGCATACCTGCCATATGGTTTGTGTGCCGCGCGCACGGCCCGGCTTACCGCCAAATGGGAGACTTGATGACAGCGCAACCCCAAGACCAGCGATTGAAGGGGTGGCAGATTGCTGCCTTTACCCTTCCGGCCATCCCGATCTCGGCCCTTGGGTTGCCCTTGGTGGTGCATCTTCCCTTTTTCTATGAATCCCATGTGGGCATGAGCGCCGCGGTGGTCGGCACTGTGCTGTTCTTCCTGCGCTTTTGGGATGTGGTGACCGACCCGGTGTTGGGGGTCGCCAGCGACCGCTTTCCCACCCGCTGGGGCCGCCGGCGCCATTGGATCGTCATTTCCGTGCCGATCATCGCGCTGGCGACCTATTTCCTATTCATGCCGCCCCAAGGGGTGGGTGCCTTCCATCTCGGCTTTTGGATGTTTGTCCTCTACATCGGCTGGACGCTGATTACGATCTCGCACATGTCCTGGGGTGCCGAGCTGTCCTCTGACTATCACGAGCGCAGCCGCATCCAAGGCTGGCGCGAATTCGCGCTGATCGGCGGGATGTTCGGGGTGCTCGCCATGCCCGCCGTGATGGAGCTGGTGATGGACGAGGTGGCCAAGGTAGACGTGGTGCGCGCCATGGGCCTGTTCATCATCATCTTG
>JANQMY010000561.1 GCA_028279895.1 Alphaproteobacteria bacterium | reverse complement strand
AACCACCGCGGCCTTCCCATCAAATCGAATTTCGTCGGTCATTAATCTCCTCACCTTCACCCAATCAGCAATATTCCCCGGCGCAACACCCGCCCCAATTGCTCTTACGGTCTCTAGAAATCGGTACCGCCGTCGATATTGACGATGGCGCCTGTCATGTACTGCGCCCGGTCCGACAACAAGAAAGCCATCAGATCGCCAACCTCTCCGGGTTTGCCGACAGTCTTCGTGGCAATCGGCATTTTCCACTCTTCGAACATCACATACTCAAGGGCATTTTCAATCGGCAGCCCATATTCCTCCGCTGCAGCTTTGCGACGTTCGACCAAAATTTCCGTTTCGATCGCACCAGGGCAAACACAGTTGGCCCGAATTCCTTCAGCGCCATAAGTCTTGCACAGGTTTTTCGTGAAATTGACGATTGCTGCTTTCATTGCAGCATACGGAAAGAGAAAAGGTTTCGCGGCGCGCGCTGAATATGCCGCCGTCGTCACCAGTGTACCTTCGCCATGCTCCAACAAATGAGGCAGAATGGCACGACAAGAACGCACCTGACTCATGAAAACTTGTTGGAAGTTGATGTCCCAATCGTCATCAATAAGATCCAACAACGTTCCGTTGTGACTCGTATCGCCGGGCGTCGCCAGAAGCCCACCTACTTCTCCGAACTCCGCGATCGCAATTCGCACAGCCTTTTCGACGCTTCCGCGTTTGCTTGCGTCTGCGGAGAGGCCAACGGCTTTCACTCCAAACTCGCTCGCGAGCCTGCCGGCAACGTCTTTCGAAGTTGCGAGAGACCTTCCCACTATAGCGACGTCCGCGCCGTCCGCCGCTAGACGATGCGCCGCCTCCCAACCCATACCGCGTGTTCCACCAACAACGATAAAGGCTTTACCAAGGACACCGAGATCCATCAGTTTCTCCGAACAGATTTTTGGCCGGTACGATCAGCCTATGGCTAAGCCATTCCAAACATCGCTTTGACGTACGGTGCTTCGAATGCGTCCGTGAGGCCCGCGCCAATTTGGCCTTGGTCAACAAGCAGATTGACGCCGTTTATGCCCTGAGCCGCATCGCTCCCCAGAAATGCCATCGGGCTTGCCATGTCTTCCGGAGTGAGCGTCGCAACGCCCGCTGCATCTCGATAGTCTTGACCAAAGGCAAGCCAGATGTCTGCATTTGCACGCGCCAATGGCGTGTCCGTCGGCCCCGGTTGGATGGCATTTATGCGGATGCCGCGCTTTAAAAGTGGAAACGCCTGCCGTGCCACATATCCGCTCATCGCTTGTTTGCTGAAGCCGTAGGAATCCGTCCCCTCATGAGCCGCAACCCACGCCGCAGCGCTTTCCCAGTCGGGCGTTTCGAGAAACTCCTTCACATTTGCCAAATTGGCCTGCCAGGGAAGTCCCCCAACCGACGATATCATCACGACAGCTCCGCCAGCCCCTAACTTTCCGGACTCGATCAGACTTTCGATAAGATGACGCTGCGACGTAAAATTGATCAACATGATATTGGGAGTGCCGTCAGCCACACCCGCGCATGCAAATATCACATTCACAGGCCCCTCGACCTGACCGAGTGACTCGTCAACGCTGTTTCGGTCGCTGAGGTCAACCTCAATCGAATTGTCCACCGGGTAGTCTATATTGGCCACGTCCATTGCAGTCACTCTGGCGCCGAGCCGCTTAACAAGCTTCGCTGCCGCAGCCCCCATGCCCGTGGCGCCGCCCACCACCAACACATGCTTGCCCTCGTAGCTGAATTGCGCGTTGCTCATGCCAACCTCAATCATATAACATATATAAATAATTAAACTACAATTTGGTGCCAGATTCAATACACTTGTCAAAAAATGATACCCTAGTATCAATATATATTGATCCTTAAGTCTCAATTTGTTAGGTTTGGTCAACCTGCGAGCAAGAAGGAGAATGAAGTAGTGCTTGATGGTGGAAGACTTGCGGCAAAGACCTTGAAGGCGGCTGGTGTGGAAGTGGTTTTCGCCATTCACGGGGGACACTTGGACACAATCCTTGTGGGCTGTAAGGCTGAAGGCATTCGATTGGTCGACTTCCGGCATGAGGCCGCGGCCGTGAATGCTGCCGATGGCTATGCCCGAGTCACCGGAAAAATCGGCGTTGCGCTTGTGACCTCCGGGCCAGGCTTAACCAATGGATTGGCCGGGATCACCAATGCGGCAGGAGATAGAGTCCCTGTACTTATTATTACAAGCTCGCCGCCTATCCGAGAGCTGGAAACCGGAGAGCTGCAAGGCGGGCTGGACTTTATCTCAATGCTCAATCCCGTAACGAAATTTGCCCACAAAGTGCTTTCGGCCGAACGCGTGCCAGATATCGTCGGGTTGGGCATACGCCACGCGCTCACAGCACCCCATGGTCCCGCCGTCGTTGACCTCCCGATAGACATTGCGTTTACACCAGTAGACGAAAACGCTTTACCGAACCCGGGTTCGCCAACGGTCGACGCGTCTCCAGTTCCTAGCACAACATCCATTGAGGCGGCTGTCGATGCGATTGCTCGTGCCGAACGGCCGGTGCTGGTGACCGGCGAAGGCATGCTTTCGAATTCAGCCTCCGCGCCGGCACTAAGAACCTTTGCAGAAGCAACAGGTATCCCGGTCTTCAATGCAACGCTCGCCTTTTCATGTTTGCCAGGCGCCCATCGACAAAATGGGGGTACTCTGAGCTTTTTGCCACTGGTGGACGAAAAGCCGGACCTCGTGATTTTGGCTGGTGCCAGGCAAGGCATGTTTATTGGCGGTCGGTCAGGTGGTCTGATCCCACCTGCTGCCAAAATTGTTCAAATGGATGCCGATGCTGCCGAAATCGGCCGCTTGTTTCCGGTAGACGTACCCTTAGTGGGAGAGTGTGCCGAAACACTTGAGGCATTGGCGCGTGCCAAGAATTGGCAGTCACCCTCTGATTGGTGTTCGAAGGCGACAAGCATTCGCGGTGCGGGCGAATTCATGTTTCCCGATGCCGCTATGGAAGAGGACGGCATCCATCCCTACAGAGTGGCCAAAAATGTCATGGAGGTTTTGCCGCCTGAGACCATACTTGTAAATGATGGCGGGGAATGCGCTGCGTGGGCATCATTTGCGATTGGCGCAACAGAGCTTTTCGGAACCCTCAATCTTGGCTATCAGGGCCATCTGGGTGTCGGCCAGGGATTTGCGATTGGCGCACAAATTGCCCACCCAGATAAACGGGTTGTTCAGATTACCGGAGATGGCGCGATCGGCATGCACCTTCAGGAATGGGATACCATGGTGCGTCATGAGTTGCCCATTGTAACCATCATCTTCAATAATGCCTGTTGGGGCATGTCCATACATGGTCAACAGGCGGTTTTCGGGGAAGACGGTGACGTCATTACACGCCTATCGCGATCAAGGTATGACCAAGTCGCGGAAGGGTTCGAAGCACACGGCGAATTTGTCGAAACACTGGATGAATTGGCACCAGCCCTTCAAAGAGCGCTGGCGTGCGGCAAGGCCGCCGTCGTCAATGTGAAGGTTTCGGGCTCGGTCGTTCATCCGGTTACCAATTCGCTTCTCGGAGATCTAACTGCCGAAAACGAAATCATCGTCCCCTATTATCAAAACATTCCTAAGTAGATCATGTCAGAACCACTTGTAGTCGACGGACGAAATCAGCGGCGCGCAAAAAATGCAGAGCGCATATACGATGCGGCCATGGAACTGCTGTTAAAGCGTCCCTATGAAGAGCTTTCCGTCGAAGAAATTTGTCTTGCTGCAGGTGTCGGTCGCGCAACATATTTTCGTATCTTTGATGGAAGAGCCGGGCTTCTCAAAGAATTCAATCGCAGAATGACCATTGAGATCGAGGAACGCTTGGAGACGATTCTGGAAAACGACTTCAGGTTGGTTTTCTCCGAAATCGGTCGAGGTATTGCAGATGCATGGTCCCAGTCGACACCGGCCGCCACGGCCATGATGCTTGAATTTGTGCAGGGCGTGTCTTTGGCCGATCCGCATGCTGCACACCCCGACTTGTACGAACTCGTGATCGAGGTGGTCCGCAAGGGACAAAACAAGAAGCAGGTCAAATCAGAATTTCCACCTGAGCTGCTCGGCTCACTTGCTCTCATCCAATTGAGTGCGGCCGCCGGTTACTGGGCGACCGAACCAACGCATGATCTTCATGACTTGATGGACGCCGCCGTTGAGAACTGGCTCGAAGGCGCCGCTGTCAAGACCGGTAAGCGAACCCGTAAAACAGCGAAGAGACCTCCAAAAAAGTGAACACTTCAATATTCCATGGAGAATCGACATGCGTGCTGCCGTGATGATCGGGGGTGAGATTAAGGTAAGGGACATGCCAGATCCGCGGCCTGAATCCGGTTACTCATTGGTGAAGCCTGCTTTTGCGGGGATTTGCGGAAGCGACCTCCATCTGCGCGAAATATTGAAGTCGTTAGCTGAAATCACACCACAAGAACAGCACGAGTTGCTGCCAAAGATTGTTCCCGGTCATGAGTTTTCTGCAGAGATCGTTGATTTTGGTCCCAATACGACAAGCGATTTCAAAATTGGTGATCGCATTGTGCCACTACCGTTTCTTCCGTCCTCGGAGACCGGTGTTGATAGTATGGGGCTCGGATACGAAACCATTGGATTGTCACCTAGCTATCCGGGCGGTCTATCAACGTTAAGTGTTGTCGACCCGAAACGTTGTTATAGGGTTCCGCAGAGTGTTCCGATGGACCATGCTGCATTAACCGAACCTCTCGCGGTTGGTTTGCATGCTGTCAATCTCGCCAGTCGAAACAAGACACCGAATATTGTAATTGGTTGTGGCCCAGTTGGCCTGGCTGTCATTCTGGCATTGAAGGCGCAGGGACGAGATCCCATTCTTGCAGCTGATTTTTCCGCCACCCGTCGCCAGGCAGCTGAAGCCTTCGGAGCGGATATCGTAATTGATCCAGCCGCGTCGTCTCCTTACGAAAAATGGGAAGATCTGCATTTTGAACATCCCCTGCCGTCGCCTATCCTCGAAAAGGAGATACGTGACCGGCCGGAAAGTACAAATATCTTTGAATGTGTCGGCGCGCCAGGGATCATCGACCAGATCATCAAGAACGCCCCACAGCACAGTCACATTATTGTTTCGGGTGTTTGTCCGCATGAGGATAAATACACACCTCAGGACGGTATCGTTCGTGAGCTCACACTAGAATACAGTTTTGCGTACCGACCTTGCGAGTTTGAAGATGCCTTGCGGATGATCGAAGAGAGCCCGGATTTGGTGACGCGAATGATTACGAGCAGACTATCTCTCAACGAAACGCAACAAGCTTTTGACCAACTATCGACCAATCCTCGACAAGTGAAAGTCCTAATCAATCCACAGGAAGGTTAGCCCATGGCAGATGTTGATCTTTCAAATCACAAGCAAACACTAACAGAAAACGGATTTTGCATTGTGCCAGGCGTTCTGTCCTCCAAGGAAGTCGCGTATGTTCGTCAGCAGTTGGTCAAAGCATCAGAAGAATCTGTTCGGCGAGGAATTCCGGCTCACATAGAAGGCCTAGATCCCAACGCGGCAAATGTGCGGGTCTTCAACTTAATTGATCTGGACGAAACCTTCCGCGAACTTATTCTGCATCCCGTTGCAACAGAGATCGTTTCGGAGCTGCTCAACGGTGCTTGGATCATTTCAAACTTCACCGCCAACATAGCAAAGCCTGGGAGCAAATCCATGGCAGTTCATTCCGACCAAGCGATTGTAGTGCCTGAACCTTGGCTTACTCCGTGGTCAATCAATATTATCTGGTGTCTGGATGACTTAGATGCCGAGAATGGGGCGACACTGTATTTGCCAGGGAGCCAGAAGATTACGTCGCTGGCTGATCTTCCAGATGAAATCACTTCAAGAATGCTTCCCTTTGAAGCGCCAGCTGGGTCAGTTATCGCCATGGACGGGCGCGTCTGGCACACCTCTGGCGAAAACATCTCGGCAGATCGGGAGCGTGCCCTGCTGTTTGGTTATTACTCTCGGGATTTCGTCCGTCCACAAGTAAACTGGAATGCCACTCTTTCGCCGGAAACACAGGAAGTTATCAGTCAACCACTCTTTGACCGGCTGGGTCTCGGCCCTGTCGCCAATATCAATGTTGCCGAAAATACCGGCGTGATGAGCAAGAAATAAATGAGCGGAAAGCAGAATGCATAGCCGGGAGTTATCACCAATCATAGATTTGATGGAAAGCGTCTGAATTTGACTGAATAGGCGTTTATGTAGATGGCAAAGCGAGACGAACGATGAGTTATCAAACCTACGATTTCATGGATTGCATCCAAGCACAGAAAGAGATTGCGCCCACTGTTTATGCCAACCTTGACCTGGATTTTAGTCCTGAGCGCTTCTACAACCCGTTGGCCGAGGGCTCGCTTGTAGATTCAGACGTTAAGCGACAATCACCACACAACACTGAAGATGAGATCTTGGCTTTGTTCGATGACGAACTTGTGGAGTTTTATCGTCAGCAAAGTCTCATGGGTGATCCTTTTGCTGATGAATTGGCTGCTGTCATGTTGGACGAGATGGGTATGCAGCAAGGCAAAGCGCTCTTTCAGGAAGCCAGTGAGCGTGGTGTTGACAGCGTGAAGGATGCGCCACAAGCCATGGTTAATTTCTTCCGCCACCAGGAACGTACCCCAGAATGGCTCGACTACGACGTCATCGAAGATCGGAACGATCGCCAACGGTTAGTCATTGCGTGTTTGTTCCAAGTAATCTTGCGTGGTGGTTTTCTTGGTGTCTATGAGAATGACTATGCGTCTATGCCCATGGTCATTACCGGCGGGCTTTCTGAAAAAGGCGCTGCGAAACGAATCAAGGATACGACGAGTATGGTCCGCGCCACGGTGTTTCCCGGCGCGATGCGCCATGGTGAAGTTGGTTACCGCATGGCCTGCCGCGTCCGCCTTATGCATGCGATGGTGCGTGTAAATCTACTACGTAAGCCTGAGGTTTGGGATATCCGTAAGTATGGTGTGCCTTTGCCACAAGCTGACACACCGGGACCTGTCCAGTATCAAACGTATCCGAGTGCCCTCAAATGCCTACGAGAAGGTCGGGACTACAGCGAGCGAGAGCTTGCGGATAATCTCTATCATCGTTATTTAACCCACTTAATGGGGGTGCACGATTTCTACGCGCCAATTGGTTCACCGCAAAAAATCGTCAATAAATGGGAAATGCGTTTTGCGACTCATCGCGCAAAACGAGATCCTGAGCGGTATCGTCCTATGGTCAAAGCAGCGCTTGGTTGTTATCTGCAGCCGGATGAGTCTGCGTGGAGTCACTTAGTAGATCGCCTGGATCGATCCGGGGCTAAACACTTCTACGCCAACACGGTTGGGGAGCAGCCAGCAGCTGAATATGGTGTCCGGTCAAACATGCTCAATCGCCTAGCGTTCTACGCGCACGCCGGTATTAAGTTTGCCGAGTACGCATTTGTCGAGTTAGTTGGAAAGATCCCAGGTGGGCGAAATTTTCGCGAGCGTTATGCGGATAGGAAGCTGAAGTCTTACCTAAGTGATGGCGTGTTTGATTCCATCAATACGGACACGAATGCATCAACCTATCGAGTTCAGGCGGAAACCTCATGACGTGAATAGCAGGATGTTTTGCTCGAATGCCTGCGAACGTGCGCGCAAAATTGATTTTGAAGAGGTAGAAAAAACATGATCCAGAAAGCCAAAAAGCGTCTGCCGATTGGTCTATTTGCCCTTTTGTTCCTCGGAGAAGCCATCGCGCAAGATGTCCCTTTTTACCGTGGTGGGCTCGATCATAAGAAAGTTGAAGCGGCAAACGGGGCTATCCTAAACGCAGATCATCACCAGAGAGTATTGCTTGCGGCGCAGGGCGCGACCGTCGTGAAAGTCAACGACCGGGTACACACCATCACGGGCCTAAGCATTTCGAACTACACCTTTATTGAAAGTGAAAACGGTCTAATCGCATTCGATACAGGTAATAACATGGGCATGGGGCAATCCGCGATCGAAATGATCCGGAGTGTGACCGACAAGCCGGTCATTGCCATCATTTATTCCCATCACCACTACACGGGCGGAGCATCCGCCTATCTCGAAGGTCGCAACCGGGATGCAATAGAAATATACGCTCACCCTGACGTTGAGCGGAATTTGCTTTCGACGATTTCAAGTTTGGGCCCAATGCAAGTTCGTAGGACTGGCACTCAGTTTGGGTTTTACCTGCCGCATGAAGGACCCGATGCAATGCCCATGATCGCGGAGCCCACGTTCAAAGAACCTGCTTTACGAGCAAACGGACACCTGCCGGTAACACATAACGTCGCTGATGGAGAGCGCTTTGAAATCGACGGTCTTGAGGCGGTGTTTCACCACATTCAATCTGACACCGCAGACAGTCTCGCCGTCCATTTTCCGGCGCTTGATTTGGTGTTGCATAACTCAATGATCGCGCCTTCGCTGTTTCCAATGTATACGTTAAGAGGAGACTATCATCGGGATCCGGTGGGGCTAATAGCTGGCGTCGACAAGATAAGAGCCATTCGCCCTCAATACTTGGTTGGCGCACATGGACCCCCGTTGACCGATCGCGAACAAGCGTACAACGTCGCCACTGCCCATCGCGATGCCGCGTCATTTACCTACAATCAGGCGATCCGAGCCATCAATCTAGGAAAGACGCCCGATGATATGGTCGCCGAGATAAAACTACCGCCACACCTTGCAGCCCACCCCTGGTTGTTTCCTGGTTACGTGGACCAGGAGTACAATCTCAGAGCTCAATATCGCGGGATTGTAGGTTGGTTTGCAGAAGACTCGGCAGACTTACATCCTCCGCAGCCAGAAGAGCTTGGCGCTGTGATGGTTGAGGGATTTGGCGGTGAGGACAACATCGTTCAGCGGGCTCAGCGAGCTTTTGATGAAAAAAAGTACAATCTAACGGCTAAGCTCTTAAGCTTCGTTTTGGCATCCAATCCTGATAACAAAGACGCTGCGCAACTCAAGGCAGACGCGCTTAGAGCGATGGCGCAAACAACACCTTCGCTGCAGACACGAAACTTCATGCTCACGCATGCACGCGACCTGGAAGAAAAGATTGATCGGATGGCGCCCCTATCAGCGGTGTTTTTTGGAGAGGTGGATACCAAGAGCTTGCTTGCGACGCCCCCTGGAACAACGATCAGGCTTCTCGAAACGAAACTAGACGTGACAACGTGCTCAGGTGTTCGCTCGGCAATAGCGATCCGGTTTTCAGATCTCGATAGGTCATGGGACGTACTCCTGAGAGCTGGAGTTGCTGAAGTCGTGGGGTCACGTGGCGAACCGGTTGATGCAACCCTCTCTATTGACCGCAAAGACTGGGTGGAAACCGTACTTCGGATCGAAGACCTAACGTCGCTGTTAGCCACCGGAAAGGCGTCAATCGATGGAAATGCGAACGTCGCAAAGCAATCGCTACTCTGCTTTGATTGAACGCATACATGACCTAAGGTTGTTGCGTGACGGTCTTGGGTCTCGCGTACGTTAAGGTGTCGTTTGCGTTAGGGCATGATGGTTGGCGAGTCAAAGGAAAGAGGCTCTACGAGCGCTTAGTGGACTAAATGCTAGAGTATGTCGTTTGATGAGCGTCTATCTAATCGCTATTCGTGTAAAGGGTAAGCGTTTAGCGAAGGCGACCTTCACCGGGTTGGCGTTGGGCGTTACCCTCAGCGTTGCTGAGGGTGCTTCCATGGGAGAAGTTCGCTGACGCGCGTGATCTTATGGTCCGCGATTTTGGCGAGTGTGTCTGTGAGCCAGGCTTGGGGGTCGATGCCATTTTGCTGGGCGCGGCGCCTTTAGCGCTTCATGCCATTCAACGGGTCAAGCCCATGCGAAAGCAACTGGGATTGATAGATTCCTCTCATCTTCTCAGACCCGTCGGCGCCCCACACATGAGCCTCATGATAGATCCGCGGCCAGACCCGCGCGTCGTGGCCGCTGTCGACGAAGCCCTGACAGACGCCGACGGCATTCCCCATTTGGACAAAATACTTGATCGAAAAGTATCTCGCTGACCTCGCGGCCCTCAATCTATTGTGTCAGTAAAAACTTCGACTAGCATAAATCCGGCCTCGTCCAGAACGACGCAATCGGAAGCAAGATTAACTAGAGGTCGTCTGCGACCGTAATCTTCGCCAAAGTCCCAGAGCCCACACGTAAAACCACATTTGCCATACGCCTGATCAGACCCGCACTGGGAAGCCGTGCCCTTGTGTAGCTTGGTTAACGACACCATTTGCTCAGCTCAAGCAGTGAGAGCGTTAAAGATGCCTACTCTTCCCTTCGATCACCCGGAGCCATTCGCGGCGACGCTCGGCGTGATGCTCTATCCAGGGACAGACGAAGGCGATCGAAGGAGAGCGGGAGCGTTTACCTCGCAATACCTAGCAAAGCCGCTTACGGAGTTCCATCAAGCTGGAGGTAGATTGAACTACAAGGACTTGGCTGCAATTTCAGAGGGGAGCGGCGAAAGGTTGGACGACCTGGATCGCCGATGGTTGGAAGCAACGGCCACCGGAGAAATGTTCAAGGCGCTTTTTGCCCTGTTCAATACCAATCAAGAAATGGCGTCCTGGAGTAACGCGACAAAGCTTGCAGAAAAAGCCGCTGCGCAGAGTAAAATCTCTGGAAGTAGATCGTCTTTGTACCAGATACGGAGCAAATACTCATCTGTTGCGCACCTCTGGGCCGCATGGGTTTTGCGCGATGGCAAGCTAACAGAGCAGCCCGAAGTCGGAAATGAACTGCATACGGATTTTCAGGCTTTCTTGATGGAATCTGAGATCTTTCGGCGTTGGGGACAAACCTGGTGTCCCAAGCGTTCCAAGGCAAGACCTCCACTGCCACAGGACGTGTGGCAACCACCGAAACACTGGAAGCCTCCGGTTTGGCAACCAAATTGGCCCATGACAGGCAGGGTCCCAAAACTCACCATTTCCGATGAACTGCTACTCGAACTAAAGCCCGCAGGTCGGCCCAAAAGCCCCTCGTAAACCTGTCCAAGCATATTTGGACAAATTTTTTGTCGTACACAGCTCCTCTACATCTCCATCAACAATCCAAAATGATGGAGATTAAAGTGCTTCTATACGTTACCCGCAGATCTGGCGCTGCGCTTATTATTGCAAGTCTATCCACGGCGATAAGGCCACTCACTCTGAGCCAATGGGGTGAGCTGTGATGTCATTTCTAGAAAAGCTGCGGATTGAGTGTCGTTCATTGTCGGAACTGAAACCCTATGAAAACAATCCCCGCACACACTCAAAAAAGCAAATCCGGCAAATAGCCGAGTCCATTAAGACCTTTGGCTGGACCAACCCAATCTTAGTCGACGCCGATGGCGGTGTAATTGCCGGTCATGGTCGCCTGTTAGCGGCACAGCTCCTCAACCTTAGCGAAGTGCCTGTAATCCGGCTTGAAAACATGTCGGACGCTCAGAAGCGCGCCTATATCATCGCCGACAACAAGCTGGCCGAGAATGCAGGCTGGGATAAAGATCTTCTAAAGCTGGAACTGGGTGCGCTGCTCGAAATCGACCTTGGATTCGATATCAGCGTCACGGGTTTCGAAATGGCCGAGATCGACTTGATAATCGGTGAGGACTCCTCGGAAGGAGACACTGATCCTGATGATCAGGTGCCGGAAGTCTCCGATGGTCCGGCCATGACACAGTCCGGCGATGTTTGGGAAATCGGTCCGCACAGGCTTACCTGCGCCAATGCCTTGGATGCCCAAACATATGTAAGCCTGCTTGATGGCGAGAAGGCGCAGCTGGTTTTTACGGACCCTCCCTACAACGTCCCCATCGATGGCCATGTATCCGGACTGGGCTCTGTAAAGCATCGCGAATTCTCCATGGCCGCCGGCGAATTGACGGGCGCTCAGTTCACCGATTTTCTGGGCGTCGCATTTGGTCACCTCGCTACCCATAGTGAAGGCGGCTCCATCCACTTTATATGCATGGACTGGCGTCACATGGGCGAGGTCCTTGCGGCCGGGGATGGCCCCTACACCGAACTCAAGAATCTTTGCGTGTGGGCCAAAACCAATGGCGGGATGGGATCGCTCTACCGCTCTCAGCATGAGCTGGTCTTTGTGTTTAAGGCAGGCTCTAAGCCTCACATCAACAATGTAGAGCTTGGGAAGTTTGGGCGGAATCGCACCAATTTATGGTCCTACGCCGGCCAAAACAGCTTCGGTAGTTCCCGAGAAGACGATCTCAAGGCACACCCAACCGTAAAGCCCGTTCAGATGGTGGCGGACGCGATTATGGACTGCTCCCACCGCGGAGGCATCGTGCTGGACGCCTTTGCCGGAAGCGGCACCACTCTCTTGGCGGCGCACCGGACAGGCCGTCGGGGTTATGGAATTGAAATAGATGCCGCCTATTGCGACGTCATTTTGAGGCGGCTGTGGGACGCAACCGGGATTGAGCCGGTTCAGGCTGCCACAGGCGAGCCGTTCAGTGAGCGAGAAGCCGGCACAACAGGCGGACAGACTAATGGTCGTCCGTTACCTGGATCGCAAACGACCGGAAGAGAGTTGGAGTGAGGAAGATGGGCAAGTCAAAAAAACCCCGGGGCAGTAAGCCTAAAGGGTCGCATGAGGTCGGGTACGGCAAACCGCCCAAGGAATACCAATTCATGAAAGGGCAGTCGGGCAACCCCAAGGGTCGGCCGAAGGGAACACGCAATTTTCAGACCGACGTCAGGTCAACGCTGGATGAGAAGGTGCCTATCAAAAAAGATGGAAAGCCACGACATGTTTCGACGCAGGAAGCAGCGTTGCTTCGACTCCGGGAAAAGGCCTTAAATGGCGACGCTCGTGCCCTGGATCGGCTCCTTGCACTCGCGCAGCAATACAATTCAGAAGAACAGGTGACCAACACCCATCTGACTACGGATGACCAGGCCATTCTGGATGTCTTTAAAGAGCGGATACTCAGTGGCGCCGCGGATTCCTCCGGCAACGATCAGGAAGACACGGCAACCGAGACAGATGCACCGCCGATGCCACCAAGCGCGGACAACGACGAGCAAGACGATGGAGCCCAAAAATGACCCATTACGATCAAGGGCATCTCCTCCAAGCAGCCCTGCGTCAGGATCTAGGCGCGTTCATCGCGAAGGCATTTCAGACCGTATCGCCGGGTGATCGTTACCTGCACAATTGGCACATTGATGCGATCGCCTATCAGCTGATGGAGGTTCATCATCGTCGTAATCGCAGGCTCATCATCAACCAGCCACCGCGGTCGCTAAAATCTATCTGCACGTCAGTTGCATATGTGGCTTGGGCGCTGGGCCAGGATCCAAGCCTTCGATTTGCTTGCGTGTCCTATTCGAGCGAGCTGGCCGCGGTGCTGGCCAGGCAATTTCGCCTGGTGATCAACAGCGATTGGTATCAGGCCCTGTTTCCCGGGACTCGGTTCACCAAGGAAACGGAAACGGACTGCGAGACGTCGAAAGGCGGGGGCCGATTTTCGGTATCTGTGGGCGGATCGTTCACCGGTCGCGGGGCCGACATCATCCTGATCGATGATCCGCTGAAGGCTGACGACGCCCAATCGGAAAAAGCACGCAAGACGGTCAATGAATGGTATGGCGGCACATTGGTCTCACGCCTTGATGATAAAGACAGCGGCGCCATCGTCTTGGTCATGCAGCGGCTCCATGAGGACGATCTGGCCGGCAAGCTCCTAGACGACGGTGGCTGGCGACATCTTGATCTGCCGGCTATCGGCGAAGAAGACCAACGCATCCAGATCGGGCCAAATGCTCATCATGATCGCAAGAAAGGCCAGGTTCTTCATCCCGAAAGGGAATCGCAAGCAACCCTTGATCAGCTTAAAGGGCAAATGGGGACCCTTGTCTTCTCTGCGCAATATCAACAGCGGCCCGTTCCCGCCGAGGGTAACAAGATAAAGCGCAATTGGATCGAGTGGTTCACAAGCCTGCCGGAGGAGCTGCAGAACGCTCAGGTCATACAGAGTTGGGACCTTGCCACCACTACAGGGGACTACAACGATTATTCAGCATGCACCACCTGGGTGTGCTCTCAACGTCACTATTATCTCATAGATGTCTGGCGCGGGCGACTCGAGTTCCCTGCCCTAAAACGTAAGATCATCGACCTGGCCAAAGAACACGAGGCCAATACGATATTGATCGAACAGGCAGGTCCAGGGCTCCCCATGATTCAGGAGTTCAAAAACAAACCTGTGAGCGGCGTTCCAATCCCAATTGGTATCAAGCCCGAAAAAGACAAGGTCGTGCGGATGCTGGCGCATAGTTCGCGATTTGAGGCCGGCCAAATTCACGTGAAGAAAGACGCTGCTTGGGTGGCCGACTTTCTTCACGAATTGCTGGCTTTTCCCAATGCCCGCCATGACGATCAGGTGGACAGCGTGTCACAATTCCTGGGATGGGCCGAAAAGAGGGCGTTTGGACACACCGAAAGCGATGATTCGTCACTTTACGGCCGTATCATCATCGGTCGTTCTTATCGGGACATATACGGCTGACTTGCGCAGTCTAGGTTAATCCGTCTCCCAGACATTTTTGAGAATCTCAAAAGGGTCAAACTTAATGACTTCGCTCAGTGCTAGGAACTCGATTACATCAAGCCTGCGATCCCCCTTTTCGTATTTGGCAACGAACGACTGAGGGCGCTTTAGGCTGTCGGCCACTTCTTGCTGGGTCATGCCGGCTTCCTGTCGCGCTGCAATAAGCGCTTTTTGAAGGATGCGGCTTTTCTTGCTGTAGATCGACTTTTTCATGCGCCTTTGGACTTGAACTTCGGCGCATCAAGAGCTAATTCCGATTCGGGATTATCCCAAAAACGGATAATTAACGGTTCCGCGTGTATTCAGGGACCATGCATTAGAGGAGATGTGATGTGTACAGATGATGGCCTGCGTTTCGGCCAACGACTGGGAAATTTCCTGAAGCGATGTGCAAAGAGCGTTGCCATTGCTTTCACCATACTGCTTCTGGGCGCTCTGCTGTCGGCTGTCATCCTGCCGGAGCACACGAACATTGCCATGGGCGCAGCACTGGTCCTTGCGCTGATCGGCCTGCTTGCCCTATTCCGTAAACTGAACAAGTTTCACTTGGATCGCCTCGCGGGGTTATCAGCCTTGCTTATGGGGCTTGGATTTTTTGTTTCGGCCGGCGACGAAGTCCACAAACGAGAAGAGCAGATGCTGGCGGAATTGCGATCCACAGACATCGAGACCTACCTCACCAAACTGAAAGAGCTCCGCAGCGACGAAACTTGGCTTGACGAGCTGGAGCAACTCAAACCTGAGGCGCATCAAGCCGAGCTTGCAAAGCGCGCTGAAATCGAACAAGCCGAAGAGCAAAGGCGTGCTTAGGCTGAGGAAGAAAGGCGTAACAGGGCATTCCGACAAAAATGCGAAGACCGTCACCTTGCCTGGACGTTTGCGAAAGAGGCGATCAAGCAACAGCTCAAATCACCGAGCACAGCAAGGTTTCCGTTCGCCCCTATCGACCAAATAACGTATCTCGGAAACTGTACGCACCGGATTGCCTCTTACGTCGATGCACAAAACAGTTTCGGGGCCCGGCTTCGACAACACTATGTGGCGAAGATGAAGTACTCAAAGAATGGTTATTGGTCTCTGGTGTCGCTAAAGATGTGACGTTGACAGATGTTTCCGATACATGAATGCCCTATCAACAACGCCCAACCCCTTATGTCCAGACCAGTTAGCTGACTGACAGCACCCATACGGATGAATTTGCTAAGTCCATCTATTACTTGGCAATGCATTAGAGTTTAAGCAAATCTACGTCCTCTTATCAACCAACCAAGTCTGCTCCTCCAGCTTCACGGAGCACAAAAGCCAATTCAAAGAAGAGGTGTTTTGTGGCCTCTTCAATCATTGCCAACTTGTCGTAGCCTAGTGAATGCGCAACCTCCAAGCTGTCGGCCAAATTATCTGTGAAATCCACGCCAGCTTTATTCAGCGATTTCAGTATTCCGTGAACTATTTCCGAGTCAGGTACGAAATTATACTCATGGGCCAAAGAGTTTCTTAAGCTATTCAACTCAAGAATCGCTTCAGCAAGTGGTGCCGACAAAATGGCGCGCTGTTCACCATCGATCATCAGCGTGTTGGTTCTGCATTTAGAGACCTTTGTCGCGAAAGTCATCTTTTGCCGCGGAGGCAAAACAACACCAGAGGCCGAGCATGAATATGTCAAAATTTCATAGAGCATTTGCTCAATAAGCAGATGACAGAATAGCACTCGACCAATGCATTCTCGATTTTCGTCCGTACCCGCCGCGAGCAGATCCTGAATTCTGGCGCCAGTCATGAAACTGCCGAAAGAATTAGTATGATGGACGTTGAGAACTGTCATCAAAGAATCTTATTATTGACATTTCTTCTCTCCAAAGATGTTAACGCGCCCTGTATTCGGATCTGCGGGTAGCACAAAGTGTTGCGCTCGAGAAACTGCTTCCTACAATTTGTGGGCAAATCTCGAGACTAGCCACATTAACCATATTGGACGCGAATACTGGTAACTTATTTATCTTCAGTTGTACTCGTTAACACGTCATTGAACGCTTCAGGGAACTCCCAATGAGCATTCATCCTAATAGACTGCGCGGTCTTCTTGGCCAACTATCTACCAGACCAGGTCATGAAAAGGTGAGAACATTAGTTAACGAACTGTGTGAGGTCGGTCTTAACGTTCCCCCAAGTGACATCGAATTCGAGGTCCGCGTGCCAGAGGTTAGGGGACGTATTGATGCGGTCTTTGGCTCAACGGTCTTCGAGTTTAAGCGAGATCTTCGTCGAGAAACGAATGACGCTGAAAGCCAGTTGCTTCGTTACATCTCGGAGCGCGAACAATCTACAAATCGTCGATATCTGGGAATAGCAACAGATGGCGCAGAGTTTGTTGCGTATGAAGTAACTGATGGAAACCTAAGGAAGTTACAGAGTTTCAAACCAGACACGAAAGATCCCCGCGCGCTGCTGGAGTGGCTTGATTCCGCTGTCGCCATACGTGATGAACTCGTTCCGGATCCGTTGACGATTCGCGCAGAATTTGGAAGGGATAGCCTTGTTTTCATAAGATCTATGGAAACACTTCGTCAGCTTTGGCAATCTGCGGCTGACGTTCCCGAGGCGGAGTTGAAGTACGAGTTGTGGACGCAACATCTTGAGTTCGTATATGGTACACTGATCGAACCAGAGAAGCTCTTTCTTCAGCACACCTACCTAACGATTGTTGCAAAATCGATGGCGTTTCAGGCGCTGGGAGAACGGCCTGCATCTGCAGACGAACTGCTCGCAGGTACACCTTTTACTCAGGTAGGCCTGAAAGGAGCAGTCGAAACAGATTTCTTTGATTGGGTGAGGCTGGCGCCCGGAGGATCTGATCTAGTCGATCGAATTTCACGCCAAGTTTCTCGCTTTCGGCTCTCAGATATCGATACTGATGTGTTGAAAACAATTTATGAGTCGCTGATTGACCCACAACAGAGACACTACCTTGGTGAGTACTATACCCCCGACTGGCTCGCTGAGTGGGTATACGATCACGTTGTTTCATCGCCTTTGGAAGAAAAGCTCTTCGATCCCGCTTGCGGCTCTGGAACGTTTTTGTTTCACGCCGTTCGCAAGTTCCTCGACGCGGCCGATGCTGCCGGAATTCCCGTTCAGACAGCATTAGAGCAATGCACTCAACATGTCGTTGGGCTTGATGTTCACCCAGTCGCGGTACTTTTTTCTAGGGTCACTTATCTTCTCGCGATTGGTCCGGAACGGCTTAGCCAAAGAACAGACGATCTCTACGTTCCTGTGTACCTTGGAGATGCACTTCAATGGGATATACGGGAGTTTTTGTCGGAACAAGAGATTGAAATTTCAGTGCCGAACGAAAAACCGCTTCGGTTTCCGGGTAAGGTCGCGGGCGATCCAAAACTTCTCGAAAAAGTCCTAATTGCAATGCGTGACTATGCGGATGATAACGCCTCGATTCGTGCATTTAGAAGTTGGCTAAACGGACACACCAGATTGCCGTCGTCAGACAGAAATATTGTGGCCGAGTCATACGAACACATGCGAGCCTTGCACCGAGCTGGAAGAAATCACATTTGGACTTACATAATTCGTAACCTCACTCGGCCGCTTTGGTTAAGCATGAAGAAGGCAAGGCCCGATATTGTGCTCGGCAATCCACCATGGCTCAAGTTCAACGCGATGTCGGGAGTTATGCAGGAAAGGTTTCGCGAAGCATGTAAGAGCCGAAATCTTTGGGTTGGAGGCCGCGTTGCCACACAGCAGGATCTATCCGCATATTTTTTTGCACGGGTTACTGAAAGGTACCTTTCAAAAGGTGGAAAAATCGCATTTGTAATGCCGATGGCGGCATTGAGCAGGAACCAGTTTAGGGGTTTTTTGTCGGGCTCTTTTGTCGGTAAAAAAGACACATTTGGAGCGCGTGTCACGTTTAACGAAGCTTGGAAGTTTGGCAATGACGTCGAACCGCTTTTTCCTGTGCCTTCTTGCGTAATGTTTGCGGAGCGAACTGAAGAGACTTCTCCATTGCCCAGTAAGCTAACTTCATTTAGAGGAAATCTTCCGCTGCGAGATGCGTCCGCCAATCAAGCAAGGCGACATCTCGAAAAGTACACGGAAGAATGGACGGGAGTGCATGAGGAAACCTCTCCTTCACCATACAAAAAACTAATAAAGAATGGCGCGAGCATATTTCCAAGACGGCTTTTTGTTGTTGAAGAGCAGGCGTCGGGAAAGTTGGGCAAAAGCAAAAAAGAACCTTTGGTGCAGAGTCGCTTAACCGCCCAGGACAAGGAACCATGGAAAAGCGTAAAGCCAATAAAAGGTCAGATTGAGACGGAATTTCTTAGGCCGCTACTTCTAGGTGAATCCATTGGTCCATTTAGAATCCTCTCATCCTGCAAGTCAATAATTCCATGGTCACAAGCCTGCAACTGCCTGATGGACAGCAAATTGGCACTAGAGAAGGGTTATCCGCATCTTTCAAAATGGTTGCGCACCGCCGAAGCGAATTGGGAAGCTCACAAGAAAGAAAACAGCGATATGTCTTTGACTGAGCGTATCGATTTTTACAAGAATCTCAGTTCTCAGTTCCCAATTACCAAGCCTCGTGTTGTCTACGCAAAAGCGGGCGTAAATCCAGCTTCATGTGTGGTGCACGACCGAAGCCTCGTTATCGACCATATGCTGTACTGGATGGCAACAGACAACGTGAATGAGGCATACTATCTATCATGCTTCTTCAACAGCGATTTTGTTCGTGGACAGATTGCTCATAAGCAAAGCCAAGGTCAATTTGGAGCACGCCACTTCGACAAAGTGATGCTTAGCTTGCCGATACCCAGATTTGATTCGAGGAATCACGAGCACGTCAAACTGGCGAAGTTAGGCAAACGCGCTGAAAACAACGCTGCAGCCCTGGAAATACCTGAAAGGTATAAGTTTCAGCGCGCCCGAAAATTCATACGAGACCATCTTCATCAGTCAGGTATGACACACGAAATCGACACCACAGTAGGGAAGATTCTATCTTAGTGGAATCGGATTCAATAACCCAACACAATAACCTTTTACGGAATACTAGCTCTTCCTGCTGAACACTACTATAGCCGTACAGCGCTATCTTTACCGAAAATGTGACTGGACTTGGGCTGCTAAAAGAGCGGTACTGTAGAAGCAGTTACAGCAAGATCTAGCGGATAAACTGTGCAAGCCTCGACACCAAGTATCGGGGCTTTGGGTGGTGAGAGTACCTCGTTGTGAGGCGCTCGGTTAAGGAGACCACCCATGACCAAAGCCAAACGAACAAAGCAATCGCGACTCATCTCGATGCTGAAGAAAGGGGTACGCCTTTCTCAGCTCAGCAAATCTCTAGAGTGGCAGCCACACACCGTGCGCGCCGCCATTACAAGATTACGCCAGGATGGCTGGACAATCCGCCGAACCGTCGAGAAGGGGCAGTCGACATACAAAATCGACGCACCACGAAGCAAGTCTAACGCGGCGACTTCCTGATGCCATCGCATGAACCGGGAAACAGCCACAACACACATCGAGATCAGCTCATTCAAGATTGGCAGCGGCTTTTTCGATGCCCAGTGCCAAAAGGCATGAGCACTAAGCTGTTGGCGCGCGCAGTTGCTTATCAAACACAGGCGAAAGAGTTGGGAGGCCTCTCACCACCCACAAAACGGCATCTGTTGAAACAGCTTCAAACGGAAGGCTCGGTTCGGCGATCAAAAACGCTTCGGCCGGGCACGCGCCTCATCCGAGAATGGAACGGTCGGAAGCACACAGTCGATGTGCTCGACAAAGGGTTCGCCTGGAACGGATCCGTTTATCCATCACTGTCCGCCATCGCGCGCGACATTACCGGCGCCCGCTGGTCCGGTCCCCGGTTCTTTGGCCTATGACCGAACGAAAACTCAAATGCGCGATTTATACGCGTAAATCGACCGATGAAGGCCTGGATCAAGAGTTCAACTCGCTCGATGCACAGAGAGAGGCATGTACCGCTTTCATTAAGAGCCAGGTTGGTGAAGGCTGGTCTCTCGTCAAACAACATTACGACGATGGCGGCTATTCGGGCGCCACTATGGAACGACCTGCCCTACAATTGCTGTTAAACGACATTCGTCTTGGCAAAATCGACGTGGTGGTTGTTTACAAGGTGGATCGGCTGACACGTTCGCTCGCCGACTTCGCCAAGCTGGTCGAACTGTTCGATGAGAATGACGTGTCCTTTGTGTCCGTCACTCAAGCATTCAACACGACCACGTCCATGGGACGGCTGACGCTCAATGTGCTCCTCTCCTTTGCGCAGTTCGAACGCGAAGTCACGGCGGAACGTATCCGAGACAAAATAGCCGCATCCAAAAAGAAAGGTATGTGGATGGGTGGGCCCGTGCCGCTCGGTTACGATGCGAAAGACAAGAAACTGATCGTGAATGAAACAGAGGCGGCAACGGTTCGAACGATCTTTGACCTGTACATTCGGCATAAAAGCGTTCGTCTTGTGAAAGTGGAGACCGACCGTTTGGGTCTGCGAACGAAAACACGCGGGCCAGGCGACGGCGGTCGAGAAAAGGGGCGCTCATTTCAGCGCGGGCACCTCTACGGGATTTTGTCGCACCCAGTTTACGTCGGTAAGACGCGGCACAACGGTCAACTGTTCGACGGAGCGCATGAAGCGATTATCACCGAGGGGATTTGGAATCAAGCTCAAGCCCTCTTGGAACAAAACGGACGAAAACGGAAAAATCAAACGAATGCCAAAGACCCAAGCTTGCTGGCAGGGCTGGTATTCGATGATGCCGGTGACCGGCTCATCCCAACGCACGCCAATAAAGCCGGCCGCCGTTATCGTTATTACGTGTCACACCCAGATTCCGTGCGGACAAATATTGGGGCCAGCTTACGTCTGCCTGCAGTCCAACTTGAAGACGTCGTAGTCAATTCTGTTCGCAGCTTCCTGACGAACAAACGAGAGCTGAGCAAGGCACTCGAATCAATAGAGTGTCCACACAAGTTTGAACAGGCATTGCGGGAAGCACATCGCGAGGCAAATCACGCAATAGAGTGCACTCCAGATGAGTTGCGACAATTCGTTTGTAGGTTTGTCGAACGGGTCACTATCACCAGCACCGAACTATCCATCTCTATACTGACGAGCACTCTATGCGATCGCGAAAACTTGAACCCTTTTGAGATAAAGAAGGCCGTGACGTTCAAACGCCGCGGCGCTGGGATGAAACTCATTCTGAATGTGACAGAACCGAACAGAGTTCAGGTCGACACCAACTTGGTTCAGCTTGTTGCCCAGGCCACCCAGTATTTTGACAAACTAAGATCCGGAAAAGCGGAATCGATCGAGGAACTGGCGAGGCAGCACAAAACCGCGCCAAATGAAATCAGCCGCATTCTGCCACTGGCGTTTCTCGCACCGGATCTGGTCGAGGTGATTCTTGAGGGCCGTCACCCGGTTGCCCTGACCGCCAATCGCCTCAAGCGAATGAGCAATCTGCCAACCGATTGGGACGAGCAACGCGCCCTCTTTGCATCGCTTTGAGCATCGCGCTTACGCGATAGTCTGGTCTCGAAAATCATGCACAGAGACTTTTGGCCCAAACACCCGGACATTCAGATGAAGAAGCGTCTCTGTCCGCAGACCAACGCGCTACACGGGCGCAATCACCGCAGGAAACGGCCACTAATGTGAAGCCGGTTCTCTGGACACGTTATCGCGGAAACTGAGTGGTGGGCCCGGTAGGACTCGAACCTACGACCAGACCGTTATGAGCGGTCGGCTCTAACCAACTGAGCTACAGGCCCTCTAGACGCGCATCGGCATCTCAGGCGAATTTTCTTATCAGGATTTGCCACGGCGAACAAAGCCTAATCGGCCGATGGCCACCCCAGCCAATGGCGGGCCAGACTGGCCTTCTGCCGCATTTTTTTCTAATTTGCATGGCAATCTAGCCGTTCAACGCAGCACCTAGCCGTTCAACGCAGCACAATGAATGGTAGGGGCAAGAGCGGGGAAAGGAAGACGCCATGGCAAAAATGACTCATATGTTGGCCACATTCGCGTGTGTCGCGATTGGGTTGGCCGCCTTTGCCAGCTCATCACAGGCCGACGAACCGGACCGCTTCATTACTGTTAACGGCATCGGCGAGGTCTCGGCCCCTCCGGACATGGCGCGGGTCAATGTGGGTGTGGTCACCGAAGACAAAACAGCGGCAAAAGCCGTATCCGCCAATTCAACGCAGATGGCCGGTGTGTTCGGCATCTTGCGCAGCCTGGGGATCGAAGACAAAGACATTCAGACGTCGAACTTCTCCGTTCAACCGAAATACGAAACCTATGAGAGCAATCGCCAGCGCCGGGACCGCATTGTCGGGTACCGCGTTTTCAACCAAGTACGGGTCAATGTCCGTGAGTTGGACGATTTAGGTCAGGTGCTCGACCGCGTTTTGACCAAGGGGGATGCCAATCAGCTCAACGGCATTTCGTTTCATATTTCGGAACCTCAGCCGCTACTCGATCAAGCCCGCCGCAACGCAATGGACGATGCGAAGCGCAAGGCAACGCTGTATGCAGAACAAGGGAGCGTGGAGCTGGGGCACATTTTGAGCATTCGGGAATATGGCAGTGCGCGGCCGGAACCGCCGCAAATCGCTTATGCCACCCGCGAGCGGGCCGCCGCCGATGTGCCGATCGCTCGGGGCGAACAATCGCTCAGCACATCCGTCACCGTCACTTTTGCACTGGCCGATTGACCCCGGCAGCGCTGTGCGTCAAGCGGCCGGACGCTCGATCTCGTTGTTGTCGTCGAGCTGAATGACAACCGGCGCATAGTTGCGCGCTTCTTCCGCCGGCATTTGACCAAAGGCACAAACGATAATCCGGTCGCCGACTTCGGCCTTGCGCGCGGCGGCGCCGTTGATCCCGAACATCTTGGAACCGCGCGGCGCTTCAATGGCATATGTGGTGAAGCGTTCGCCGTTATTGATATTCAGCACATCCACCTGTTCATGCGGCAGGATGCCGGATTCGTCCAGCAAGTCGCGATCGATCGAAATCGACCCCTCGTAATGCAGGTCGGTCTGGGTCACAACTGCCCGGTGCAGCTTTGCCTTAAGCATGGTCAAAATCATCAGCGTCGTCCTACTCGTCTTTGACGGCCATAGCGTTTCCAGGTGAAGTGGAATCCGGTTCACCGTCAGGAAACGCGCAAAACAGAGAGTCTGGAGCCGTTTTGTGTTTCAATTAAAACCAAAACGGCTCTAGTTGTCCAAGAAGCTACGCAGTTTCCTCGATCGGCTTGGATGTTTTAGTTTGCGAAGCGCTTTCGCTTCAATTTGCCGAATTCGTTCGCGGGTCACAGAGAACTGTTGCCCCACTTCCTCCAACGTATGGTCCGTATTCATCCCGATGCCGAAACGCATGCGAAGCACGCGCTCTTCCCGCGGCGTCAACGACGCCAGCACCCGGGTGGTCGTCTCGCGTAGATTCGATTGAATGGCTGCATCAATCGGCAACACCGCATTTTTGTCTTCGATGAAGTCGCCGAGATGACTGTCTTCCTCATCGCCAATCGGCGTTTCGAGCGAAATGGGTTCTTTGGCGATTTTCAGAACTTTGCGCACCTTTTCCAGCGGCATCGCCAGTTTTTCAGCCAGCTCTTCCGGCGTCGGCTCGCGGCCGATCTCGTGCAGCATCTGACGCGAGGTGCGCACCAGCTTGTTGATCGTTTCAATCATATGCACCGGAATACGGATCGTCCGCGCTTGGTCTGCGATGGACCGTGTAATCGCTTGCCGGATCCACCAGGTTGCATAGGTGGAGAATTTGTAGCCGCGGCGGTACTCGAATTTGTCGACGGCTTTCATCAATCCGATATTACCTTCCTGGATTAAATCCAAGAATTGCAAGCCGCGGTTGGTGTATTTTTTCGCAATGGAAATCACGAGCCGCAAATTGGCTTCGACCATTTCTTTTTTGGCCTGGCGAGCTTCACGCTCGCCTTTTTGTACGGTTTGTACGATGCGCCGGTACTCGACCACATCGACACCAACCTCTTGCGACAGGGTTTGGATGTCGCCGCGCAGCTCTTTGATTTGATCGCGCTCTTCTTTGACAAACGCCTTCCAGCCCTTGCCTGACAGCCGGCCGACACGACGGACCCAATTCGGATCCAGCTCGTTGCCGATATATTGCTTGAGGAATTCTTCCCGCGACACGCCCCGGCGATCTGCCAACCGCAGCAGCTTGCCTTCCAAGCTCATCAAGCGGCGATTGATGCCATAAAGCTGATCCACCAGCGCTTCGATACGATTATTGTTGAGGCGCAGGCCTTTCACATGCTCGACCAGATCCTTTTGAAGCTTTTTATAACGCTTCTCCTGGCTTGCGGTGAGTTCTTCGCCCTTGAGCGCCGCTTCCACATGAGCGTCCTGAAGCTTTCTTAGCTTTTTGTAGTCGGACGCCACCTGGTCGAATGTTTCCAGCACATGAGGTTTCAGCGCAGATTCCATTGCGGCGAGCGACAAATTGTTTTCGTCACCATCGTCGAAATCATCATCGCTGTTTTCACTCGACTCGCCCTCGCTGGACTCCTCTTCGGACTTCTGGGCTTCGGGCTCCGCAGGTTGTGCGGTCTTATCGGGCTGCGCTTGCGGTGCCGGAAAATTGCCGTCCGCATCGGGGCCGGTGCCGTAGGTGGCGTCCAGATCGATGATGTCTCTTAGCAGGATGCGGCCTTCGTTAAGCTCATCACGCCACACGATAATGGCGCGGAAGGTCAGCGGGCTTTCGCACAGGCCGCCGATCATGGTCTCGCGGCCGGCCTCGATCCGCTTGGCGATCGCAATCTCGCCTTCCCGCGACAGCAGCTCGACCGACCCCATCTCGCGCAGATACATGCGCACCGGGTCGTCGGTCCGCTCAAGCTCTTCATTGTCGTTCTTGGCGGCGGGCAGCGCTTCTTCTTTGGGCGCCGGAAGGTTGGCGGAATCGTCCTTCTCTTCGTTTTCCTCGCTCTCGATCACGTTAATGCCCATCTCGGACAGCATGGACATGGTGTCTTCGATGTGATCGGGCGACACTTGGTCGGACGGCAGAACCTTATTGAGTTCTTCATAGGTGACGTAGCCGCGCTGCTTCGCACGGGCGATCATCTTTTTTACCGCCTGGTCCGACAGGTCGAGAAGCGGCTGATCCTGCCCCTCTTCGCGAGCCTGTTTACGGTCAGCCTTTTCAGCAGTTTTTGTAGCCATTACCCGATTTCTCCAAAGACCCCTGTCGCGTTTCGTCCCATCCGACCGGCGGATTTTCGAACCAATCACGCGGCCCTAAACACCCAATTATCATTCGCCGATTGCCCCGGCTGCCGCACCGTGGACAACACAACCTATTCCTTAGTTAATTCTTGTAGTCCGGTTCTTTTTCGTCCAGCAGCTTCTTAAGCGCCGGCCATTCAAGTTTGCGAATATGCTTCCAGTGGAGTGCCTGTTGCGATGCTTTCTCAATTAGCTCGGCGGGCAGCGCAGTCAATGGCGCACCACCGGCAAGAGTTTGCATCTGCATCTGATATGCGCGTGCTTCCCATTTGGCTTGAGAAACTGTTTCCCGCACGGAGGCGACGGACTTAAGGTTGCTCGTCCCCAAAAATCTTGCTCCCTGTTCGACACAATTCGGTCGACGTGTGCGTTAAACACTCCCACGCGGCGCCTGAGCGGCCAACGCGGATTCTAGCGCGGATCGTCCCCCAACACATCCGCCTGGAGCAGATCAAGCTCCATCCGTAAGCTTTGCCACTGCGCCTGTTTTTCCTCGGTCGGCTCAGCAGCTAATTCCGCAATGATCTCAGCAAGCTCAGCCTCTAGCCGGCCCACCTTATCATGGATCGCATATGCCTGCTGCCACCCTTTGAGCGCATCTTCCGCCGGGCAGCTCGAATCTACAAATCGGAAACTTTTAAGAACGTTTCTTCCCAAATAACGTTCCGCAATCTTCCCTACCCCATGGCTATGGAGGTGGGTGATCAACCCACCCCTGTCAACCCCATCAGACGAAACCGCAACTTCTAAAATCACCCGGCGCAGCCTGTCAAGTTGGGGCGACTGCAATTCCACCGCCGCAAAAGCCTCCTCCACGCTGTGAATGAGCTCCGGATGGTTAAGAAGGGTGATGACAAGCACCGCTTCACGCATTTCACAGCTGTGATCCGGGCCTTTATGCGAATCATTCTCATTATAGGCGATCGGGCTGGCTCGTTTGGCCAGACCGCTTTGGAGGAGCGCCGCGGACGGCACCGGCGTGGGCACCGCGCCGCCAACTCCTGGCCGCGGCATGGCCCTGCGGGCGCCTCCCCCCATGATCGGACCGCCGGCAGCACGCTGTGACTGGCGCTCCTGAGGCGCGGACGTGGGAAAGAGGGCCCGCCAGCGCTGCCCGAATTCCCGCCGATAATGGTCCCGGATGCGCTTTTCTTGGATCGACGACAGCAAATCGGACATGCGTTTTTCGAAACCAGCACGCTGTTCCGGCGTCGATATGTCATGGGCGTTGATTTCCCGCTGCCACAAGGCCTCCACCAGAGGGAGGGCGCGGCTCAGCACGTGGTGGAAGGCCTGGGCACCGCCGCTGGCCACGATGTCGTCCGGGTCTTGGCCTTCCGGCAGAAAGGCAAACCGCAAACTATGGCCCGGCCGCAGCATCGGAAGCGCCACGTCAATCGCCCGGTAGGCGGCTTTCGTGCCGGCTGCATCCCCGTCAAAGCACAGCACGGGCTCCGGCGCCATGCGCCACAACAGAGAAAGCTGATCGCCGGTCAAAGCTGTCCCAAGGGGCGCCACCGCATGGGCGATGCCCGCCTGGGCAAGACCGATCACGTCCATATAGCCTTCCGCCACTAAAATGCTTTGGGTGTCATGAGCGGCTTGGCGCGCCAAATGATGATTATAAAGAATGCGGCCTTTATGGAAGAGCGGCGTTTCCGGGGAATTTAGGTACTTCGGCCGGTTGGTTCCCTTTTCCAACGCGCGGCCGCCAAAACCGATAACCCGCCCTCGTGTATCGGCAATCGGAAACATAATCCGATTACGGAATTTATCGTATACGTCGCCGGCGTCGTTCTTCGACAGAAGGCCGGCCTGTTCCATCATGTCGACCGGCACATCCTTGGCTTTCAGATGGCTGAGAAGGCCCGTCCGTGCCTCAGGCGCATAGCCGAGCCGAAACTGCCGCCAGGTTTTGGGCGCAAGTTTTCGCCCGTCCAGATAGCGGCGGGCAGTGCCGCCGGCATCACCTTGCAAGCCGGCTTCGAAATACTGAGCGGCCAGCTCGACCACATCCATCAGCGACCGCTTTTTTTCAATCTCCTGCTTGCTTCGGTGGGACGTGCGCGGCACTTCCAGCCCCACCTCTTCGGCCAAACGCTCAACCGCTTCCGGAAAGGTCAGCCCTTCCACTTCCTGCAAAAACGAAAACACATCTCCGTGTTTGCCGCTGCTGAAGCAATGGTAAAAGGCCTTTTGGTCGTTGACCGTGAAAGACGGCGTCTTTTCCTGATTGAAGGGGCTCAGGCCGACAAACTCTCGGCCGCGCCGGGTCAGTTTCACCCGTCGGCCAACCACGTCCGAGACACGTAAGCGCGCCTTAATCTCTTCCAAAAATTCAGGAGTGATTGCCATCGATGACCCGGTTTGGGTGAACGGTCAGGCGAGAGTACTCAATCCCCCGCCGCTTGGCATCAGCTTTGTGTGAGCATTTCCTTGACGATCGTGCTCGCTTTGGAGAAGTCCATCTGACCGCTGTATTTGGCCTTCAGGGCGCCCATGCACTTGCCGATATCTTTGATCCCGGTGGCACCGACCTCACCGACAACCTCGCTGCAGGCACCGCGGATTTCATCGGTGCCCAACTGCCGCGGCAAGAAGGATTCGATGATCTCGATTTCTTCGCGTTCCTGAAGCGCCAAATCGGCTCGGCCCGCTTCCTCGTAGGTTTGGGCAGACTCGGTACGCTGCTTCACCATCTTGGACAAAATCTGCAGAATCTCGTCATCGGAGACGCCCTTGCAGCGGTCTTCCGCGCGGGCCGCAATATCCCGATCTTTGATGGCCGCCAATACAAGGCGCAAGGTCGAGACTCGACGACGGTCTTGATCCTTCATGGCCGCTTTGAGGGCTTCATTAATTTCAGTGCGCATGGCAGCTCCTTACCCTGCGAGGGAGGCCGAACTCTAATCCAGCCGCCCCCCGGACGCAATCAAACTTTTTCTCACTAACCCTTTGATAAATATAAATAAATTTCCTTAACGAATTTCTTGACGGAATCATACGTTTTATCTATTGTCGCGCCGTTTTGGCCTGATCTTGCCGTCTCGGCATTGACCTGCTTCAACCAGGCCAGTCCAGGAGTCCCCTTATGGCAGAGCGCCACAACTTGTCGAGCGGAACGGAATCCTCCGGTCCGGTCCTTCTTTCCGCGCGCCCTCGACCGGCGAACGCCCGTCTGGTTTTGGCCGACGGCACCGTTTTCGAAGGCCACGGCATCGGCGCCATGGGGACCGCCATTGGCGAGGTTTGCTTCAATACGTCAATTACAGGCTATCAGGAAATCCTTACGGATCCTTCCTATGCGGGCCAGATCATCACATTCACGTTTCCTCATATAGGAAATGTGGGGACCAACCCCGAGGATGTCGAGACCCAAACACCCGTCGCCCGCGGCGTGGTTATTAAGGGATCGATAACAACTCCGTCCAATTTCCGCGCCACCCAGCATCTGCACCGCTGGCTGCAGTCCCACAATATGGTGGGGATTGCCGGTGTAGATACCAGAGCGCTGACCCGCCATATCCGCGAGCACGGGATGCCAAAGGCCGCCATTTCACATCGCGACGATACGGATTTCGATGTCCGCGCCCTGCAAAGCGACGCGGAAGCGTGGAGCGGGCTCGAGGGCCTCGACCTGGCCAAAGACGTGACCTGCCGGCAGTCTTATGACTGGCTGGAAACGAGCTGGCAGCTTGGCCGCGGTTATGCCGAACGCTTGGTCGAGAAGCGCCACATTGTGGCCATCGACTTCGGCGTCAAACGAAACATTCTGAGGCTGTTGGCCGACCGCCAATGCCGGATCACCGTTGTGCCGGCGACCACGCCGGCCGACGATATTG